>JANXBO010000014.1:11118-52708 GCA_025057575.1 Candidatus Caldisaccharidevorator malaysiensis | reverse complement strand
AAGAAAGGACTTGATTGGGCAATTGATCTCGTTGGCTCAAACGGCAGGGAGGCAGGAGAAGGAACTGATAGATGCTCTAAAAAGACTGACCCAGTCTGATCAGAACCCGTCTGCCACCGACGCAGAGGTGCAGGCGAAAGCGAGAGAATTGCTGTCACGACTGGAGCAGAACCCAGGTGCCCTTTCCCATGACTTGCTCGTCCGCATTAGCGATGAAATAACGGGTGCCGAAAACCGAGTGGCGGTAGAGAGGAAACGATACAACGAGGCGATCCACTCCTACAACAGCGCCGCCCGTTCGTTGCTCATCAGCCCTTTCCGGATGGTTCTGGGGTATCCCGCCCGCCTGGAGCCAGCGGCAGGAACCAGCGGCGCTGGTGGTTCCTCCGCACCCTGAGGAAAATCACCGCTGTCTTTTCCCCTCTGTATTTCTCCGTCAATCTTTGCGGAGCACGAGGGGAAGATAGATGGTTGTGGTCTGTTTTAAGGAGGACCGTTCTGCCCAATAACCCGCAAGAAGCCGTCACTTCCGACCGCCAATACCTCTACCAGACCATCACCGTCCACATCGGCAACGATCGGTTGCCCGGGAACATTGATGGACCAGACCTGCTGCCCGTTCCTGCCGCTGACGGCTCGCAAAATGCCGTCCTTCCCGCCAAAAAGAATTTCTTTTACACCATCGCCATTGACATCAGCGGCGACGGCATCACCGGTAACGGGCGTTTCTATCGTCCACTTCACCGAGCCGTCTTCACCATTCAGGCACAACAAAGTGCCGTTGAGGACGGGGACCGCGATTTCCAACTTGCCATCACCGTCAAAGTCCCCGACAGGTCCCAGACCGTCCGAACCCTCGTCATAGGTCGTAAAGTGGACCCACATCGGTTTTCCGTCAGTCCGCACAGCGGCATATCCGCCACGGGCAAAAGAGTGGGAGTTCAGATAGACATCCCTCTTGCCGTCACCATCCAGGTCCACCACTGTCGGCCAGGAGTAAGCGATCCACCTGCCGAAGCCACTGGGACCAGGGAGAAAAACGGGTGGGAAGATGGGCTCTCCTGTATTTCCCGAGACCGCAGCGTAGATCGTCCAGAAGGATTGAACGATGTCATCAATTCCATCGCCATTGACATCAGCGACCGCAGGCAGACCGCCGCCGAAAGGTCCGGCAAATTCTTTTGCTGAAATCCCTTTCCTTTTCCAAACGACTTCTCCAGTATCACCGCGAAGGACCCATCCCTCTCCACTACCCTTAGACCGACGGTGAAGATCAACAAAAATATCCAGCCCTGCCTTTCTTCCCGTGAAGCGCCCGAAGGTCCAGTGGTCAATCCCCGCCTGTAGTCCGCCCCACGGACAGCCGTCAATGGAGCGACTCCATTTCAGGCGACCCCGCCTGTCCACGCACGAGAGGGCGGTCAACCCGCTCCCATCTTCTGTAGCAAAGACGACCTCCGGACTGCCGTCGCCGTCACAATCGGCTGCTTGTGGGCACAGGAGACCGTTCCAAGTATACCCAGAGTGCAAGTTCATTGCCACTCCAGGGACAGACCAGAGAATGTAAGGGGGATCGGTTCGCCTCTTCCCCGTCCTCAAAGCCATTATATCTTGAAAAGCGTTTTGAACGACTATCTCGTTAACCCCGTCACCATCCAGGTCAACGACGATCGGCATCGTCCTAAACCCACCAGGCTTGCCTAGGTCGGTTTCGTCAACCACTTTTCCCTTGCCATCTATCATCACGACTTTCCCTTTAGTGAGGTTCCGCACTCGGACCACAACAGTCCCTTTGCTGTCTAACCCAGCAAAGATTAAGTTCAAGCGGTCGCCCTTTTGCTGATACCGCCATTTGCGCACCAGTCGCCCGCTGACGGTCAGCGAAACGGCATAAAAAGTGTCGTCAAACTTGCCCGCTTCGCTCTTAACGCCGTAAAAGATTTCAGGGAGTCCATCGCCGTCCAGATCAGCCCGAAGCAGATCTATAAGTCCTTCATCAGCGATCGTATCGGTCGTCGCCGGCAAGGTTGCGTTGACCAATATCGGGCGCACCTGCTTCAGAACCGCCAAATCCTGAATGCGCCCCTGCCGGAGATGACCGATATGAAGATCGCAATAAGTTGGGGGACGCTTCTCCGTTGTCGGTGTGTAAATGATTTCACTGATCCGATCATTGTTCAGGTCGCTGATTGCCCACACCCACACTTTGGCGATATCTGCTTTGACTGTCCCTGTCTCACAATCCCGAACAATCAGATGCCAGCGGTCGTCGGCGGTCCCATCAATGAGCATATAGGCAATTTCATCCGTTCCGTCTCCGTCGCAGTCCCCCACCGGTGCTGGTCCCACTCGGATATATTTCTCCCGTCCATAAGGCACGGGAGCGTTTTCGTCAGCCAGATATTGGTATCCCCAGGCGCGAACCCATTTGCCATCTTGAAAGCGAACACATTGCACGTGCAAAGTAAAATCAGCGATGATGTAGAGGTCCTTTTGGGGACGATCCCGCCGAGGGCGACTAAGCAAAATCCCATAGTTTCTCCCAACGCCCAACGGAACTTCTGCTTTTAATACACCGGTTTGCCCACTGAATATTTGCACCCGATAATGGGGTGCCGTGACAATATCAGGCAACCCGTCCCCATCCACATCATCAATAATCAGCGTTGGCGAATATTGTCCGGTGAGCGGTCCCGTCGTCCAGACCAGTTCACCATTCTGCACACCTCGGTGAAAGGAAAAACAGTATCCCTGCCCTTCTCCTGTGTCCATCCGTTTGGAAAAAGAGATGATTTGAAGTCCCTTTTGGTTGGGAAACAGTTTGCAAACCCGCACGTTGCCACCGAGGGGGTGACCGTCAACGGTGAAGGACCAAAGTTTTTTGCCGGTTAAATCAGTCACGACAATGGTTTTATTGTCCAACTGAAATCTCTCTTTTTGCCCGTCGCCGTCCAGGTCCACCAGGCTCTGATCGTGATGCTCTCTGTCTGCTGCGACTTGGGTGAGGGGGGTGCCGAGGTAGTATTCCCATTTGACGACAGGCTGGACAATGTTACCCCTGCCCGAGGACACACCCGAAAGAGCCAGATCGTGACGGTAGACCTTCCAGTCAGTGCCGTCCGCAAAGACGGCTTGGGTCAGTATCGCAACAACCAGTAGTGAAAGTCGTGCCAATTGGCTACTGGGCTGTCCTGGTTGGCGCCTTCTATTGCCCATCCCGTGATGAGAGGTCCCGGGAAGAGATCGGTCCGCCCGAACCGCCTGACTCCAGACCACCGTCATCGGGCGGTTGATCATTATCAACAGACGAGCCACTGTCGTCAGGGTCGGGTCTCGGCTGCGGATTGGGACCCGGAAGCCAGATGACCGTGGTCCCGCTACTGCTGTTCCTCCCGTGAACTTTCATCCGCCTCTTGACAGCAGGGAATTCCTTGTAAGTGACGGCAACGGTGTAAGTCCCTGGGGCAAGGGGATAGAAAATGAAGGCACCCCGGTCCGCCGTCTGAAGGCGGTGACCGGTCTCTTCCACGGTTACCGTCGCCCCCTTAAAGGGAACGGTGCCTCGGGGGGGCTTATACCGGCTCGCAATCACCACATCGTCGGCGAGGGTGCCGTCCTCTTCTTCTTCAAAACCAGGGTAGACGAACACGAAACCCCTTAAGGTGTAGGCGTCCTCATCGTCGTCCTCAAAAGCCGAACAGCCCAGGATTAAGACGCTGAATACAATCAGGGGAAGCAGGAAAGACCAAATTTTTCTGGTCACGGTCCTCCCCCCTTTCGTTCTTTCATTGACTCCTTTGCACCTCTTGTAGTTTGCGCCGAACGGGAGACAGAGACGGATCCAACTTTAGAGCCCTCTCATAGCATTGCATTGCCTGCACTCGGTCACCGAAACGCAAGTGCATATCACCTAGGTTTGCCCAAGCGATGGCGAAATCGTCCTTTTTGCCGATGGCAAGAAGATACTGAGCCATCGCCGCTGTGAAATCGCCACGCCGTCGGAAAAGATTGCCTAAGTTGTTATGCGCATACGCCGATGCCTCGTCATCGTTGTCCAGTTCCAAAACCTTGCGAAACGATCTCTCTGCCTCTGCCGTTCGCCCTTCCCGCAGATGGACTAAGCCGATGTTATTCCAAGCCAGAGCGTATTCGGGATCCAATTGGAGCGCCTGCTGAAAGTCCGAAAGCGCCTGAGCAAAGCGACCTTGCAGGTAGGCGAGGTAACCTTTACGGACCCACCCAGGCACGAATGAGGAGTCGGCTTTTAGGGCGCGATCTGCTTCCGAAAGGGCTTTGTCTAAAAGACCCGCCTTTTCGTAGAGACCCGCCAGAGCATAATGAGCCAGTGGGAAATCGGGCGGCTGATGGGCAATTGCTTGGCGGTAGGCGCGCTCCGCCGGTGCCAAGAGGTCTTTCCTTTCCAAGGCGATCCCCAAATTGACCGCTGCCTTGTAAAACCTGGGGTCAATTTCCAATGCCCTTTCCAACAGACGGATCGCCTGATCCACATCCCCAATGGGCTTCTCTTCGCCGTCCCACGCTTCCGCAGCCTGACAGAAAAGGATGTAAGCCTCCAGCGAATTGGTCGGCTTCTCTAAAACCTTCTCTTTCTCTCGTTCCGCAAGGGGAACACCTAAGGACTCTATGACCCGAAGGCTGAGCCGGTCCTGAAGGTCTAAGAGTTCCGATAGAGGACCGGATACCGTAACCGTGATGGGAGGAGATGCCAGAGCGACGATGGTTGCTGTAATGGTCAGGTGGTCATTGGCTCCGTCAAAACTCCCCGTGACGATCAGATCGCACCGAAATTTGCTGACGACCGCCGGAATCATTTCCGAAGGCGATCTGGGAGGTAGTTTTGCCAAATACCGATAAACCGTCCCCCGTGGCAGAACCTTGAGGGACCGGACCGCCGACAGGTCCGACCAGAGGCTTCCGGCGAGAGCCCGAGACAACCAGGACCGTTCTGCGGCACCCGTTGCGGTGACGAAGGGAAGAACGGCAATGCGGAGAGTCTGAGCAGAAGAAGAGGAGGGGCACCCCTCAACAAGAGTTGATCCCAAAACGAGGATAAGGAGCCCTTTCCATCGGACCATCCCGGACGCCACCGGTGAGCATTTTAACTCAGAGTGGAAAAGTTAGACCCGACGCCGGTCCAGCATCGCCTGCAGGTCACCAGGACCCAGTTTCTCTTCCGCCTTCTGACGGATTTTGGGGATCATTTCCTCAAAGGTGGGTCGGTGCCCCCGATACAGGACCCCGACCCACTTTCGCTCTGGATCGGTTGCCGTTCGGACAGCACCATACAGGTCCGTCGGATCGTAGCCCTCGGGAAGTTCTGCGATCTTCTGTTTATAAAGGTCGTAAGTGTCAAAGAAAGTGACGCAGGGGCTCAGGATGTGGACCAGAGAAAAGCCAGGATGCTCAATCGCTTGGACAATGATCTCAGCGGTCTTTTTCGCTCGGGCAGAGAACTCCCTGGCAACAAAGGTGGCACCGAAAAGGATGGCAAGGGCACAAGGCTCCACGTCCGCTTCGTAACTGCCGAAAGGAGTGGAATCGGTCACTTGGGTCGGAAACGAAGTCGGCGACGCCTGTCCCTTAGTCAGAGCATAAAGGTTGTTATCCAAAAGGAGATAGGTGAGGTTGATATTCCGGCGACAGGCGTGCATAAAGTGATTACCGCCAATGGCCAAAGTATCCCCGTCGCCGCCGACGGCGATAACGGTCAAATCAGGGTTAGCAGCCTTCACCCCCAAAGCGACGGGCATCGTCCGACCGTGAAGGGAATGGAAACCATAACAAGTGGTAAAACCAGGGAAGCGACCCGAACAGCCGATCCCGGAAACAATGACAACTTGCTCTGGCGGAAGGTTCAGCGCCCCGAGAGCCATAAAGGTGGCGGTCAGAACACCAAAGTCCCCGCAACCGGGGCACCAGATAGGCTTTACTTCCGACTTATACTTTTCCCGAACCTTCGCATCTACCGCCATCATCCTCACCTTGCTGCGACGGCTTCCCGAGCCAGGTCCCGAATGGCGTCCAGAATCTCCCGCACCTTAAAGGGCACTCCGGTGACCCGGTTGTAGGAGACCACATCCAGACCCGTCTCTCCCCGAACTAAATGAGCAAATTGACCCGTGTAATTCAGTTCCGGCAAAAGGACCCTGCCCATTGACAGGATGAACCGCCGAACCACTTCCCGGTGGAGCGGATAAAGGGTGCTCATATGAAGAGCGGCGACGGACAGACCTTCCTTCTCCGCCAGATAAGTCGCCTCCCGAACAGCGCCGGCGGTAGAGCCCCAGACAATGACCCCCACATCGGCTCTTTCGGGACCATACCAACGATAGCCCTGAAAGCCCGGGTAATCTTCCTCATAGCGGAGAGCCAATTCCAGTTTGCGGAATCTCTTCTGAGTCATCGTCATATGGTTCTCCTGATCCCAGTTGGGATGTCCTTCCTCATTGTGCTCTAAACCTTCGGCGCTATAAGCCCCCGGTCCTCCGGGGATAGCCATCGGCGACACACCGGTCTCCGTCAGGCGGTAGCGGCGGTAACCATCCTCGGCTCCATCACCCCTGTAAACATCCCGGTTAATGATGATCAAGGAATTAAGATCAATGGGTAGGATGGTCTCGGTCCGGTGGGCAAGCGCTTGGTCGCCCAGGATGATCACCGGCAATTGGCACCGCTCGGCAAGGTTGAAGGCATGAACCGTTACATAGAAACAGCCTTGAACGGTGCTGGGAGCCAGGACAATTCGGGGCACATCCCCATGCCCCCCGTAGACCGCCTGATAGAGGTCACTCTGCTCGGTTTTGGTCGGCATTCCCGTGCTGGGACCCGCCCTCTGGTTATTGAGGATCACGCAAGGGATTTCCGCCATCGCTGCATGACTGATGAATTCGGTCATCAACGAGAACCCCGGTCCGCTGGTAGCCGTCATCGCTTTCGCACCAGCGAAAGAAGCCCCCAAAACAGCACCGATCGCCGAGATTTCGTCCTCCACTTGCAAGGGTGTCCCCCCAAAACGGGGCAAGTGGGTCATCATCCACTCCAGGATATCGCTGGACGGTGTAATGGGATAACCGGCGAAGACCTTGCAGCCGGCGGCAACAGCACCATAGCAAATCGCTTCATTGCCCGAAAGAATGAGCCGATCCCGCATCGGTCGCGGTTCCACCCAAAACGGATCCTTTTTTTCTAACTTCTTCGCCTCTTCGTATCCCGCTTTTAGTGCCGTCAGGTTGCTCTGGACGATGTGGGGTCTACCCGCCCAATACGATTCAATCAGCCCTTCAAAAACGGAAGGGGGCAAACCAAAGAGAGCGGAGAAACTGCCCAGAATGGTCATATTCTTCGCCATCGGGTTGCGCAACCGGATCTTAGCGATCTCGCTGAAGGGTATCCCGTAAACGGTTGCCGTCCCTGGCACGCCCTTGGGTTCAAATTTGGAATCGTGAATCAGGACCCCGTCGTAGCGAAACTCATCTCGGTGCACTTCCCAAGATTCCTCATCAAAGCAGATCAGAATGTCCGCCTCATCGCCGTGAGAGTAGACCGGATACTCCGCTGTGCGCACCTGAATCATCGCCTGTCCGCCCTTAATTTCGGCGGGATAGGTGCGGAAGGTAAAAATCTCCAGACCACAGCGGGCAAGGGCATGGGCAAGGAATTCACCCGTCCGAATAATGCCCCCTTCCAGCGTATCGCCACCCACCCGAATCGTAAACTCGTTGACCGGCATCGTGCGCTCCCTCTTTTCCTTTAAGATGAACTTTAACATCTTCGGTTCCCTACCAGCAATGACAGGGCTCAAAAAATGAGTTTGGGGCTGTGATTGTGGTCCTTGCGGTTTCGGGACGATGGCAACACAATGCCTGTGCACGGGTGGAGCATCAACGAAGGAAGAATCAGGAGGTGGTCGTCCGATGATATTGGGAGGACGGACAGGTCCTGCCCGCTTGCGGCACCGGTGGCTGCCACTGGCGGTGGTGGGGGCGCTGTCCTATGGTCTTTTGGTGATGACGGGATGCGCTGGCGAAGCAGGGGTTCTACTGGGACCAGGTCCGGGTCCCGGACCGGGCGTTAGCCTCTCCCAGTTTCTGGACGCCTTTGGTAGAGCCGTTACGGACACAGACAACAATGGGGTGCCCGATCTTCCGGAGGAGTCCCGACCGACCGTCTTTACTGCCTTCCGGGGCTTCAACCCCCGCCAGATCGTCGAGGTGATGCTTTACTTCCGCAACAACCCAGTCTTGGAGGGTCCCCTTCAGTTGACGGCGGACCGTAACGGCAATATTCCTCTCCTTCCCTTTTGGGATATCGGAGTGGGAGGGGACGGGCGACCGGTGAGCGCTCAGGGACGATACGACATTGTCGCCAGCGGGGAAGGTCGTCAAACGACCGTTACCTTTGACATTCGCCCTGGGCGATCCTTTTCGTTGCTGGATCGGAGCCGGCAGGTGCGTTTCAGCACCATTGTCGTGCTTGCCGGATCCATTGAGGAACCGGTCTGGCCGAGGGGTTCCATTTGGGAAGGGGCTCCAGTTTTAGTTCAAGGGTGGGGTTTTCCGCCCAATAGGAGCATCCGCCTCTATGTGATCCGGGATGTCTCTCCAGAAAATGTTGAAGCGACCTTGCGGGACGTTTCGGGAGGCTTTGAGACGGAGACGACCCGTGCGGACGGAACTTTTGGTCCTGTGGTCGTCTGGAGTTCTGCTCGGCGACTGGGTGATCGTCAGCAAGATGGGGACTTTGATGTGGTCGCAGATGTTGATAGTGACGGTGCTTTTACTTACGGTGATGCCATCAACATTTACGTAGGTGCCGGTTTTACCGTTCAGCGAGCACCGGTCACTCCCTGGTTGGCTCAACTGGCGGCGAAGAAATACGGTGAGTTTTCCGACACTTTTGAAGTAACAGACGATGTGGGCGTCTGGGTGAACCCACCGACAAGACCCCTGACTCCGTTCCAGAGGGTCCGCAAGTATGTGGTCCTTCACCAAGCGGAGTGGCGGGAAGGGGACGTGCTGGTTGATGTGACCGGACGCCCCGAAACGGATTTGATGCGGTTTGCGTGTGCGAACCAGTTCTACCTCCCCGTGTGGGTAGGACCTCTGAGACCAGGGAAGTATGATGTGGTCGTTGACCTGAACCTGAACGGACGCTACGACCCTAGCGTGGATATTCTGGATGATGGACGGGCACCGGGCAGCGACCCAGCAGTTGGCGCTGGTTTCCGGGTCGCGGGCACACCACCGCCTTCCAGCATTGCCCTGAGTATCGCTCCTCCAGCAATTAATGACGGAGATAGCGCTGATGCTTTCGCTCAAGTCGTCACCGCTGACGGCAGACCCCGTCAGGGGATTCGTGTCGGGTTCCGTGTCGCCTCGGGTGAAGCAAGTCTGAGCAGCAATGAAGCAATAACGAATGCTCGGGGAATTGCCCAGGTGCGGGTGACGCCGACCAGGAGGAATCAGACGATCGTCCTGCAGGCTCAGTTCACAGAGGATGGGGAGACCCGATCGGCAGAGGCGTTCCTTCGGGTTCGGGATTTTGGCGAGTTGCAGGCGGTCTTTCGCAAGCCATTGAGCCAACCCCGATAGGAGGTGAAACCGGATGAGACAAATCCTCTTGAGAACTTTTCCGATCGCACTGACTCTGTTGCCCTTGTGGTGGGGATGCGGAGGGAACAAGGGGTCTCGGATGCTCAATGTTTCCCCCAAAGGTTCTGGCACGCTGGTGATCCAAGTGGACTGGGGAAACAGCCGCCTTATCCCAGTAGAAGCCGTGCGCATTGATGTAACGGTCACGGGAGAGGGGCTGTCGTCCCCGAGAACCGCATCCATCACCAGACCCAATGACTCGGTGATCATTTCCGGACTTCCCGTCGGGGCAAAAACGGTAGTCGGCGAGGCAAAGGACCGAGACGGTCGGACCGTTTCCAGAGGGAGCGGATCTACCGTTATTCGGGAAGGTGAACGATCGTCCGTTGACATCGTGATGGAAGCGGTTCCCGTAGGAGGGGGAACGCTAACGGTCACTGTTATCGTTGGAGGTGTGGAGCGCAACGCTGACTTTTTAGCCTATCAGGACGGGGATGGACCTTGGCGCGTCGCTTCTGGAACAGGGGGGGTTTACAACCTGACCATCACCGATCGGAACGGTCGCTACGGTGTGGCAGCTTATGTTGGCGGAGGGCAGGCGCGGGAGGTGATTATCGGGCACGCAACGCTGCAAGAGTTGAACAACTTAAGGATCGTTTTCCCCGGTCAACCAACCCCTCCCCAGCAGTACCAGGTTTCGGGCTCCGTTTCTGGTCTTCCGGCAACACTCCGCGTTGTTGGCTTTGTCGCTTTAGGTCCCGGTAGCGGCAACTTTTCCAGTTCCGATCCCACTTATAGGCTTTTCGTCCCTGCTGGTCTCTATGATCTATGGGCACACTATGGCGACGGCAGGTCTTTGAACAGAGGCTACCTGCGACGGAACGTCAATGTGACCGGCGACACCACCCTCAACATTGACTTTGCCGACGGGAACTATGCATTCGATCGGGCACTCATGCCTATCGAGGTGACCAACATTCCGACCGGATGGTCGGCATATGCGTTGCATCGTTTTCAAACGAGAAACGCGACCGATGCACCGCTGGGATTTCTGAGCAGCGAAGGGACAACGACTCTGTCGGGAATTTTTGGCTCTGTTCCATCAGAGCGGATTCAGGACGGGGACGTCTTAGAACTGGAAGTGTCTGCCTTAACACATTCCCCTCGCTACGCTTCCATCGCTCATCAACGCTGGTTCGGCAGACCGGATCGGCAGAACGTGGCATTGCCCGTGCCGTTCACCTCACCGGAGACATCCATTGTTTCCAGCACTCCCTATGTCAGAACGCAAACCACCTGGACCCCCTACCCCAGAGCCCAGGCATATCTCTTGAGTCTGCATAGTATGGGAGGATATCTGAGCGCTTCCTTTGGCGACCGACGGTCAAGTCGCCAGCCGGTCCACGGAACTCACTGGTATGTGGACATCACGACGGGCTGGCTGGGCACCCGCTCCTCCTACACCCTTCCGGACTTCAGCGGCTTGACGGGCTGGAACAATGAGTGGGGGCTTTCCGGATCCGTTACCTGGGAGATAGAAGCCGTTTTCGCCAATGTGCCCTTGCAGGAGTGGTTGAAATACATCAGTGGGAGTGCTGGAGTCAACATCCGAGCCGGTCTTGAGTTCACGTCGGCATTTACGCAAGGTCAGGTTTCTCCGTAAGCACGGGGTGATCACGAGCGTTCGGGGCGGTCCTCAACGGACCGCCCCTTTCTTTTGATCCGTGGAACCCCAATGGTGGTTCCTTAACGGTAGGGCACGGGACTCTGATTAGTTGACCGGGACGATCCTTCGGTTGACCAGTTCCTCGGCGATCTGGACGGCATTGGCGGCGGCGCCCTTTCTCAGATTGTCGGCGACGACCCAGAGCCAGAGACCATAAGGATTGAAAGGGTCCCGACGAATCCTACCGACAAACACTTCATCGCGCCCGACCACATCTTTGGGAGCGGGATAAGTCCGGTAGGCAGTTCCGTTTTCAAGAACCATTTCCTCATCCACAATGATGATCCCCGGCACCGATCGGAGGGCATCTCGGGCTTCCTGAGGCGTTAACGGTCGTTCCAGTTCCACATAGATCGCCTCCGCGTGCCCGGTGAACACGGGCACCCGAACGCAAGTAGCGCTTATCGGAAGGTCCGGAAGCCCGAGAATTTTCCTCGTCTCCCGCACCAGTTTCCATTCCTCGTTCGTGTAACCCTCTTCCTCAAATCTCCAGTTGGCACCCGCCAGGACATTGAAGGCGATCGGGAGGGGATGAGCCTGTGGGGGTCCGGGGTCCATTTTGTGGAGAATCCGATGCGCCTGGTCTTCCAGTTCCTTGACGGCAGCGCTGCCGGCACCCGATACCGCCTGATAGGTGCTGACGATAACCCTCCGGAGACCGGCAACCTGATGGAGGGGCTTGAGGGCAACGACCATTTGGATGGTGGAACAGTTCGGATTAGCAACATACCGCCGGGGCACCAACCCGATCCCGGGAAGGTTCACCTCCCCTGGTTCCCTGAGGCGTTCCAGTTCCTCACCGTTGACCTCAGGGACGACAAGGGGCACCCCGTCCACCATCCGAAAATCGGACCCGTTGTCAATCACGAAAGCCCCTGCCTCTAAGGCTGCTTTGCCGAAAAGGCGGATGGCTCCCTTCTCGCCCTCCGTTCCCGCAAAGAAAACTAAGTCTTTTCCTTGAAACATCTCTGCGGAACATTCGTGGACCGATATCTCCTGCCCGTCCAGGATTAAAGTCCTTGCGGACCTGGCTAAGACGGTCGGTGGCTCCTTAAGGGGCAAAGACGACTCTTGCAGACACCGGATCATCTCCTGACCGACGGCTCCCACACCAACAATGGCGACTTTAAGTCCTGACACGGCTTCCCTCCTTACCTTGTTCTTTCTATAGTCCAATGTAAGGCTTGATTTTCTCAAACTTCTTCGGTCCGATACCAGGGACCTCTTTGATTTCCGACGGATCTTTGAAGCCGCCCTTTTTTCTGCGGTAATCCAAAATTCTCTTTGCCAACGCAGGACCAATTCCTGGCAGAGATTCCAGGTCGCTCTGGGTGGCACTATTGAGATAAACCTTCCTCGGCGGTAAGCCCCAGGTCGTCAGAGACGGCATTTTTTGATCAGAACCATCCTGGTTCCCTGTGTTGGTTAAGGTGACGGCTTTGGAAACAGGCTTTTTTTCCGGAACGAGAACCTCCTGCCCGTCCTCAAGATGCTGAGCGAGGTTTAGTGCGTTCAGGTCGGCTTGGGGCAAAGCCTTTGCCTTATGAACAGCATCCGAGACCCTGCTGCCATAGGGAAGAGAGTAAAGTCCTGGGCGGGCGACGGCGCCCTTGATATGCACCTTAAGAGTTGCCGGTGCATTTTCCTCATCAAGAGGCGGTGTTTGCAGGATGAGGGCAGGTGGTTCGGTGAGCCTTTTTCCGGCTAAAACAGCAAGGGACACCCCGATCACGATTAAGGAGATCAAGGCAAGGAATCTTTCAATAGGATGCTCCCAAAGGACCATCTCACTTTGCCCCAGAACGTTCCTCAGCAGACTTGAGAGTCCTCTTGACAGTTAAGATCAGTTCTTCCGGATCAAAAGGCTTAGCCAGGTATCCTTCTGCCCCTTCCAGCCAACTGACGACCGCCCCCTCGTCCGAAGCATAAGCGGTGAGGACGATGACGGGAATGGTCTCTGTCTCCGGATCGCTTTTTAGCAATTTCAAAACCTCATAACCGTCAATTTCCGGCATCACGATGTCCAAAAGGATCAGGTCGGGTTTTTCGCCGACAGCCATTGACAGAGTTTCCCGCCCATCGTGGGCAGTGACGACTTCAAAATCGTGGGACTCCAAGTTAATGCGCACCAGTTCCGCAATAGCGGGATCATCGTCGGCGACCAGAATTTTCCTCTTCTTCATTCCCCCCACTTGGGGCTCGCTGCTCATTTCCGTCCCCTCCCGCTAAAAGACTGTCGGTAACTCCTTTCGCCTCCGAAAGGATCCTTTCCTTTTGGCGATCCAAGTCCTCAAGAATTTTCTCCAGCCGCTCCAGTTCCCGCCTCAGTTGAGGATGATGACCGGACTGGGACAGTCGTTGCTCCAAAACCCTTCTGTGTCGTTCCAGTCGTCTCCGCTGAAGACTTATTTGCTCCAGCCGCTCCCGCGCCCTTTCGTCCACGACAATCACCCATTGTGTTGTGCCTGATTGTAACATCGTTCCTTTTAACCTTCCACAATTAGCCACTGAGGATTTGTGTCCTACTGATAAGGACTCTCAAAGGTGGGTGGTAGTTTGCCGAGTCGGATTTTAGTGACGGGCGGAGCCGGTTTTATTGGTTCTCATACTTGCGAACGATTAGTTGACCTGGGTCATTGGGTGTTGTGTGTGGATAACTTTGATGAACTTTTTTATCCCAGGTCGGTAAAGGCGAGAAATCTGAGAAACTTGCACCACCATCCCCACTGGAGTCTGCTGGAGGCGGACATTTGTGATCGGAACAAAATGGAAGACGCTTTTCAGAAGTTTCAACCCGAGATCATTGTTCATTTAGCAGCCCTTGCCGGAGTCGTGCCGTCCTTGGACCGACCGCAAGAATATCTGAGGGTCAATGTGGAGGGGACCCTTGTCCTGTTGGAATTGGCTCGCAGGTATCAAGCGTCCCATTTTGTCTTTGCTTCTTCTTCGTCCGTCTATGGGGAGAGGGATAAAGCCCCCTTTTCCGAAGAAGACCCCACCTCTCAGCCCCTCTCTCCCTACGGCGCCACGAAAAAGATGGGGGAGGTCTTAGCCTTTACCTATCACCACCTTTACGGTCTTCCTGTGACCTGTTTGCGCATTTTCACGGTCTACGGACCCCGGCAACGACCGGACCTGGCTATCCACAAGTTCGCCCGATGCCTCTTAAAAGATCAGCCCCTGCCCCTTTACGGAGATGGTTCCAGTCAGCGAGACTATACCTTTATCACTGACCTGGTGGATGCCCTCGTCGCCGCTGCTGAACAACCGATGGGGTTTGAGATCATCAATGTTGGTTCGGGTCGTCCGATCACCTTAATGGATATGGTCCAAACCTTGGAAACCCTTCTGGGAAAAAAGGGGAAGTTGGAATTTCTCCCGATGCCACCTTCCGATCCGACCTTGACTCACGCTGACATCAGCAAGGCTCAAAGGCTGCTGGGCTACCGACCGCAGGTGCCTTTTGAAGAAGGGGTTCGTCAGTTCGTCCACTGGCTATTGGACGAAATCAAAAAGGGCTATCCTCTTTAGGTGACTTCTATGGCGGTTACGGAACCTTTAGAAGAGAAAGCCATTGCGTTGGGAATGACCCTTGACGAATTGAGCCAAGTTCGTCGGCTTTTGGGTCGGGATCCAACGGATGCGGAACTGGCGATGTTCAGCGTGGAGTGGAGCGAGCATTGTGGCTATGGTAGGAGCCGATCCTGGTTAAGGCTTTTTCCAAAAGAGGGCAAGTTTCCGCCTTTAGTGGGGGGTGATGCCGGTGGCATTGAGGTCGCCCCTGGTCTGTTTGTCCTTTTTAAAATGGAAAGTCACAACCATCCCTCCCAGATAGAACCAAAAGGGGGAGCGGCGACGGGCATTGGCGGGATCGTCCGGGACATTTTGGCAATGGGCGCACGCCCGATCGCCCTCTTGGACGCTCTCCGTTTCGGTGATCCTTCCGACCCGAAAGCCCGCTACATCTTTCGGGGTGTCATAGACGGGATCCAGTGGTATGGAAACTGCATAGGGGTGCCGACCGTTGCGGGGGAGGTGGCGTTCCATCCGGCATATCAGACCAACTGCCTTGTCGGTGTGATGTGCGTTGGGGTGGCGCGGGCAAAGGAACTGATGACATCGGTGGCAAAGGGACCGGGCAATGCGGTCGTTTATGTCGGCAACAAAACGGGAAGAGACGGGATTGGGGGCTGTTCCGTTTTAGCCAGTCAGGAACTCAAAGAGTCCCTTTCTCTGCGACCTGCCGTCCAATTGGGGGACCCCTTTACGGAGAAATGCCTTATTGAAGCGTGCTTGGAAGCCTTCCAGACGGGTGCCGTTGTGGCGGTCAAGGATATGGGTGCGGCAGGGCTGACCTGCTCTACTGTGGAAACCGCCGCTGCTGGTGGGGTCGGAATGATTGTGGATCTGTCCTTAGTTCCCCGACGAGAAGCAGGGATGGAGCCCTGGGAAGTTTTGGTCAGCGAAAGTCAGGAACGGATGCTGCTGATCGTGGAGAGAGGCAGAGAGTGGGAGGTGGAGCGGATTTTTAGAAAGTGGGGGCTTGCTTTCGCTGTTATCGGAAGGATCATTGAAGAGCCCGTGCTTCGCTATTACGATGGTGATCAATTAATTGCGGAACTGCCACCTCAAGTGGTCGCCTCCGCTCCCCTTTACTCCCTTTCCGCACAAGAGCCCGCCCATCTAAAAGAAAAGCGCTCTTTTGATTTTTCTACCCTTCCGGAACCCACCGATTGGGAGTCGGTGCTCCTGGGTCTCTTATCGGACCCCGATATTGCTGACAAGTCGCCCATTTACGAGCAGTATGACCATATGGTGCAAACCAACACGGTCGTGCCACCGGGTGCAGGGGATGCAGCGGTTTTGGCGTTGAAGGATTACGAGAGAGATTTGGCTATTGCAGTGACGGCGGACTGCAACTCTCTTTATTGCTCGTTGGATCCCTACTGGGGTGCCCAACTGTCGGTGGCGGAAGCCGCAAGGAATCTTTCCTGTGTCGGTGCCGAACCGGCGGGGGTCACCGATTGCTTGTGCTTCGGTAATCCCGATAAGCCGGACCGATATTGGTATTTTGTTGAGTCGGTCAAGGGCATTGCCGATGCCTGCCGTCGTCTCGGCGTGCCGGTCGTAAGCGGGAATGTGAGTTTCTACAATGAAAGCCCAACCTCCGTGATTCTACCCACGCCCTTTATCGGGATGATTGGAGTCCTCTCCAATGTCGCTCACCATACGACGGCGGGATTCAAGAAGGAAGGGGACGCAATTTTTCTTTTAGGAGTGCCCTCCGGTAGCCTCGGAGCCAGCCGATTCCTTCGGGTCGTCTTTGGGCTGGAAGTGGGCAGCCCTCCCGCATTGGACTGGGACCGAGAGATTCAAGTGCAAAGTGCGTGTCGCAGAGCCATTAGAGAAGGTCTCGTCCAGTCCGCCCACGATGTCAGTGAGGGTGGTCTTGCCGTTGCGTTAGCAGAATGCTGCATTTTGGGTAACATCGGTGCTGATGTCCAGTTGAGCCGGACGCATCTTCCCCCTTCCTTTTTACCTCTTTCCTCCCTTCTTTTTGGCGAATCGCCGGCGCAGATCGTCGTTAGTGTGGACCCAAAAAAGAAAGATGATTTCATTCGCCTTCTCAACGATCTGGGTTGCCCTTTTGTGTTTTTGGGTCAGGTCACTGGTGACCGATTTTGCATCGCCTTGGAAGGACAGTCGCTTCTTGACTTGCCCGTAACAGAGATCGCCGATGGCTGGCGATCGGGGCTGTCGTCATACTTAACGAGATAGCGACAGCCGGTCGGGAGGTTTCTGAGGATGGATCGCCAACTGGGGCTCAGAGTGGGGACGGCTTTTTTCGGTCTTCTGGTTTTTGTCGGTGTTGCCGTCTGGGGCTTTTTCCCTTTTTTGATTCTTGTCTGGTTTTTAGCCGTTTTCTCCGCTCTGGAACTGTTACTGGTCCTCCAGAGAGGGGGCAAGAGAGTCAGTTGGATTTTGGGTTTCAGCGGTGTGGTGGGGGTGGCGGCACCGTTCTTCTTAATACCCTTTGCCCGGCGGGTCTTAGGTGCCGTCGGTGCCCTTTTTTTCCTTGCCGGTCTGTTGTATGAACTCGCCCATTGCTGGATTTATCGGGAAATGAAGACGGCGGAGAGGATCGCTTACGGTCTTTTGTGCGGTGTTTATGTCAGTCTGTTCGGTGGGGTAACGGTGTTGCGGGCGGGGATCGGGTTCGCTCACGGTCCCCTTCCGCCCTTGGACGAGTCTCCAGGGTTGGCGCTTCTGTTGATCGTCTGTGCCTGCGTCTGGATGGCGGACGCTGCCGCTTACTTTGCCGGTTTTCAAATTGGCAGGACACCCTTAGCCCCCCACATCTCGCCAGGGAAAACGGTAGAGGGCGCAGTGGTTGCCTTCGCGACCTCATTGGTCGTGGGAATGGGATTGGGGGCTGTTCTTTTTAAGAATTTGGCGGTGGGCATTACCGTAGGAATTTTGTCCGGCATTTTCGGTTGGGCGGGGGACCTTTTGGAATCAGCGATGAAGAGAAGTCTGGGGATTAAGGATTTCAGCGCCCTTCTTCCGGGACACGGGGGCATCTTAGATCGCTTTGATAGCCTCCTTTTGGCGGCACCGGTAAACGCTCTTGTCTTGTGGCTTTGGAAGCCTCTTTAACAATTGTCATTTTTTTGCGACCTATGCCATTGTTTCGGGATCAAAAGGAGTCAAACGATGATCAACGGACTTTTGGAGTGGACAAAGGACATCGTGCACCAATATGGTCTGGTCGGTCTTTTTGGAATTGCTTTTGCTGAATCTTCTTTTTTTCCGGTCCCGCCCGATGCGCTTCTGGTGGTCTTGGTTCTGCCGCCTTTTGCCCAATCACCCTTTCTTGTGGGTCTGGTGTGCACGGCAGGGAGTGTTTTGGGAGCAGTCGCCGCCTGGATCCTTGGCAAATGGGCAGGCAGACCGATTTTGGAACGGCTTTTTGAGAGAGAGAAAATTGCTCAGGTGGAATCCCTCTACGAACGATATGGGATTGCGTGCATCCTCGTCGCTGCCTTCACCCCGATTCCTTATAAAGTCTTTACGATCGCCAGCGGTGTGTTTCGGTTTAATCTCTTGGCGATGGTCGGAGCCAGTGTAGTGGGTCGGGGTGCCCGGTTCTTTTCGGTGGGCTACCTGGCAGCCACTTTGGGCGAGTGGGCTCTGAAAAGGATGGACCAAGCCCTTTGGCTTTTGTTGGGTTTGATCGGGATCGCCTGTTTGCTCTATGCCTTCTGGCATCGGAGAAGAAGGAGTAGAGCCCTTTTACCAGTCTCAAAGTAGACGCTGCCCTTGCCGATGCTACAATCCTCCTATCGGCTTTTCGGAAATTTGTTTGGCAAAACATAGGAGGTCGTTTGAGATTATGTCGGAGGAAATGCTACCAAGTGGTTTTAATGAGGCGATCAGATCGGAGGACCAGGAGAGCCTGACAGAACTGAGTGAGAGTTCTGCGGAACTGACGGAGGGACCAAAGGGGTCGGTTGCTTCATTAGAGAGAGCCGGGCGCAGTAGTCGTCCGATGGTGACCGACTTCATCCGAAGACCACGAGAACCGACTTGGCGGGTCGGCGTCTTTTTGGATATTCAGAACATCTATATGTGCGTGCGGTCTGTCTTCAAAACGACAAAGATCAATTACAAGGTTCTGAAAGATTTTCTGGAGTCCGATGGGGTGCAGTTGAAGTGTGTCGCCTTTTCTTGTTACGACCCCCACAATCAGGGACAGCAAGACTTCCTCAATGCACTGGCGCTGATGGGCTACCGCGTGGTAGCGAAGACGATCAAGAAGATGGCCGATGGGAATGTCAAGGCGACGACGGATCTGGAGATGGCGCTGGAAATCCTCGCCACTGCCCCCTACTTGGATGAGGTGGTGCTGGTCACTGGGGACGGGGATTTTGCACCCGTTCTGGAGTTTCTGAGCAGAATGGGCATCGTCACGAAGGTCATCGGACCCGATCGCCTCACCTCGCCCGACCTGATCCGAGCCTGTGACCAGTTTATCAATCTTTCTCAAATTGAGGGCATTTTTAAGCCCGACTGACGCTACTCGTTATCCAGATGCAGGTAGGGCAATAAATCTAAAGCCCTGCCCGTGCCGATGGCGACGGCAGAAAGGGGATCGTCGGCTAAGACGACCGGCAAACCCGTTTCCAAACTAAGCAGTTTATCCAGACCCCTCAAAAGGGCACCGCCGCCGCTTAACACCAGTCCTTTTGTCACCATATCAGCAGCCAGTTCGGGTGGTGTTTTCTCAAGGACTACCTTGACTCGGCTGACGATTTGAGAAACGGGCTCCATCAGAGCCTCGCGGATCTCCTCGGAAGTAACCGTGATGGTCTTAGGCAAGCCCGTTACCATATCTCTCCCAGGGACATCCGCCTTCAGTTCCTGGGGCAATTTGTAGGCGGACCCGATGCGCACCTTCAGGTCCTCGGCGGTCTGCTCGCCGATGAGAAGGTTGTATTCCCTTTTGATGTATCTCGCCACGGCTTCGTCCATTTTGATCCCGCCGATTCGGATGCAGTCGCTGATGACGATCCCACCTAAGGAAATGACGGCGATATTGGTCGTCCCACCACCGATGTCAACCGTCACATTGGCTCCTGGTTCCATAATGGGCAGACCCGAACCGATGGCAGCCGCCATAGGCTCTTCAATCGGAAAGGCTTTCCGAGCACCCGCCTCTAAGGCAGCATCCACCACCGCCCTTTTTTCTACATTAGTCGCCTTTGCCGGCACGCAGACCAAAACTTCCGGCTTGAAGAGCGCAAACGGACCCAGAGCCTTCCGAATGAAATACCGAAGCATCGCCGTCGTCGTTGTATAATCGGCAATCACACCGTCCCTGAGGGGCTGGCGAGCGATGATGGTCCCCGGAGTCTTACCCAGCATCCTCTTGGCTTCTTCTCCGACAAACAGGATCTTCCCCTTCCGGTTCATCGCCACGACTGACGGCTCCTGAACGACGATTCCCCGTCCTTTTATGAACACTCGGACCTTCGTTGTGCCCAAGTCAATCCCCAGTTTGGGCGCCAGCGGCCACACCGTAAACCACCTGATCCTCTTCGGTCATTTCTAAATTTGCTCCCAAAGACTTTAAGGCATCCACAATTTTCTCATAGCCTCTTAAAATCTTTTCTCCGTTGCGAATCCAAGTTTCCCCCTCGGCTGCCAGAGCAGCGGTAAGGAGAGCAGCACCCGCTCTCAAATCCGTCGCTTCCACAACCGCTCCCCTCAGAGCCGGAACCCCGGAAATCCAAGCGATAGACGGCAGCCCGTTGGGGTTCGCCGCCGTCTCCGTTAGGATGCGAGCGCCCATTTTGTTCAGTTCTTCTGCATACAAGAGGCGGTCCCTGTGAATGGTTTCTACAATAAGACTGATACCGTCGCATCGGGACAAAACGGCAGACATTAGGGGTTGCAGGTCGGTCGGAAAGCCGGGGAACGGTTCGGTCATCAGAGCAACGGGTTTGGGTCTTCCTTTCCCCTCTTCTACCGTAATGTCATAACTGCCGACCTTCAAACGGACCCCTGCTTCCTGAAGTTTGCTCAGAAAGGGGGACAGCCAATCGGGAGGAACCCCAGTGACGGTAATGGATCCATTGGTCGCTGCCGCCATCGCCAAATACGAACCGGCGACCAGCCGGTCGGGGATGACCCGTCCGTCAATGGGTCTCAGGTTCCGCACCCCTTCTATCGCCACAGTCGTCGTCCCTTCACCAGTGATGCGGGCGCCCATCGCTTTTAGATGCTGCGCACAAGCGACCACCTCAGGGTCCATCGCCGCATTGCGGATGATGGTGGTCCCCTCAGCCAGACTGGCGGCGAGCAGAATATTGACCGTAGTCCCCACGCTCCGCCAGCGGGGATCCAATTCCAGAACGGTACCCTGCAGACGACCACTGGGACAAAAGGCTCTGAGAATCTCCCCCTCGCACTGGACCTGGGCGCCCATTTTTTCAAACGCCGCCATATGAAAATCTACTTTTCTGCTTAAGGGACAACCCCCAGGCAGCCCGATCGTCACTTCACCGAACCGAGCCAGCAAAACCCCTGCCAGGTAAATGGAAGCGCGAATCCGCGACACCTTACCATCTGGGAGGGGTTTATTAACTAATTGAGTGGTATCCAGTTGAACGGTGCCCGAAGCCAATTGCGCCTTCACTTCCAGGCGCCGAAACAGGTCCAAAAGGATATGAATATCCGTCACATCGGGAACTCCATCAAAGGTATAGGTGCCCGGAGCCAAAAGGGCAACCGGTAGGAGCGCCAGGGCTCCATTTTTGCTACCCCCTATTTCCAGGCAACCGCGCAGGACCTGCCCGCCAGCCACCCTCATCACTGCCATTCCCCGTCTCACTCTCCAAACTCACTTGTCAAGAAATGAGGATTGAATCAAAGTATACAGCCAGGACTTACGATTCGGAGACGGTAAAGTTAGACATCCAAAAGGTGACTTTAGTGCCGGACAAAGAAGGAAAGAAGAAGACAAAAAAAGATGAAGAAATCGTCACCCCAGAACTAAAGGAACCGTTTCTCCACGCTGCTTTCACTCTCGCCCGCCACGAGGGAGCCAGTGCCATTTTGATCTGTGGAAGACCGGAGCACTTAATGCTACCCGACCCCGATGCCGTGCGCATTCCGGTTCTCTTAGCCACTTCCTGCCCGTCCCTGCCCGACGAGGTAAAAGAAAAAGTCCACACGGTCATTGACCTACCTCCTGTCCGGCTTCCCCGCTTGGACCAGATTAAACTCGCTTTGGTCTTAGGCATTGCTCAAGGAGTGGTGGGAACCGATGACGTCCTTGTTTGCCTGGCAGGTCCTCTCCAGTCTCAGCAGTTGGACACTCTCGTTTTGGTGACCGTAAAGGACGAATATGAACTCTTTGCCAGTTCCAGTTCCCTCATCAGCCAACAGGTTCATCCGGAGGTCTTTGAACGAGTTTTGGAAATCGCCATTCAGATCGCTGCTGAGGGTCGGGAGCGGAAGCCGGTGGGCACGATCTTTGTGATTGGAGATACCGAAAATGTCTTGCGGTTTAGTCGCCCACTGGTCCTGAATCCGTTTCGGGGCTATCCGGAGAACGAGCGCAATATCTTGGACCCCCAATTGACCGAGACCATAAAGGAATTTAGCGCTATTGATGGTGCCTTCCTCGTTCGCAGTGATGGGGTCGTGGAAGCAGCAGGGGTTTATCTTCAGCCCAGTCTATCTCACGAAGATTTGCCGATGGGTTTGGGTGCCCGTCACGCTGCCGCTGCGGGCATCACCGCTGTAACGGATGCGATGGCGATTACCGTCTCCAGTTCTACCGGCGCCGTCCGGGTTTTCTCTGGCGGACGGATGGTGACCGAGATAGAACGACCGGTTTAGCCTTTTACCCTATGTCACCCCTTGCACGCGCTGTTTTTTTAATGACTTGCGGTCTCCTGTTAACCGCCTCGGAATACCTTTCCCCTTTTCACCCTTTTGATCAACTGAGACACTGGTGCCTTTGGTCTTTCCTTTGCGGCTTTCTCGTTCCCGTGGGTCTAATAGGGTCTCTTTCCGGATCGTGGCGAGGATGGGGTTTGTCCCTCGGCGACTGGCGCTTTGGCTTTCTCGCCAGCTTTATCCTTTGGCTGATCATGATCCCTTTCGTTTTCTGGGCAAGAAACCAGCCTTCCTTTCAGGATTATTACCGTCCTCTCTACTTCCTTGCCAGTAAGGCTCCCTTGACTTACCTCTTCTTGATGGCTCTGTATATGTGGGGTTGGGAGTTTCTTTTCCGAGGCTTTCTCCTGTTCGGTCTCCTTCCCTTTAGCCGGTTGTTAGCGATCGTCTATCCGACTCTCCTATTTGCTGCCGCCCACTGGGGCAAGCCCTTTCCCGAATTTCTGGGGTCCTTTGTTGCGGGTCTGGTCCTGGCGTTGGTCTGCGAAAGAGCCAATTCTTTTCTTCCCGCCTTTGTCACGCACCTCGTTGTCTACATCACTTTCATATCCCTGGTCAGTTGAGCGGCAGCCCTTAAAAAAATCCATCACGGAAGGCAAAAGGTCAGACTTCTACCCGAACTTGGTAGGACTTCTGGTAGACGCTTTCCGCTGCCGATAGGGCATCATCGGCGGAGCAAGCGAACCCCTCCGAGCGAAGAACGGTAGCGAGAGCGCTCAGGGCAAGAAGGACATTCCTTTTTTGCGACGAGTGCCCCATCAGACCGAACCGCCACAGGCGCCCTTTGTAAGGACCCAGCCCGGCACCGATCTCCAAATGGAACTCCGTCAGCAGGCGCTTGCGGACTTTACCCTCATCCACCGATGCCGGTGGGATGATGGATGTCAATACAGGAAGCCGATGCTCTGGTTCGGTAACGAGAAACTGCAGACCCAAAGCCTGCAAACCGGCGGACAGCGCCTCGCTGTTGACCCGATGGCGAGCCCACCGGTTTTCCAATCCTTCCTCCTCAATCAACCGCAAGGCTTCCCGAAGAGCAAAAACCATATTGATGGGTGCTGTGTGATGATAGGCTCGGTCCTCGCCCCAATAGGAACGAAGGAGGAGCGCATCAAAATACCACGAAACGGGCGGCTGTCGGCGGGCTTTCAATTTCGCTATAGCCCTTTCTCCGTAGGTGACCGGTGCCAGACCGGGTGGAGCGCTCAGGCACTTCTGGGTTGCCGAAAAGGTGGCATCCACTAACAGTTCATCAGCACCGAAGGGAACGCCCCCAAGGGTGGCGACCGTGTCCACCAAAAGGAGAGAGTCGTATTCTCTCGCCAAAGCACCAATCCCCTCAAGAGGTTGGAGGACGCCGGTAGAAGTTTCCCCGTGCACCAGGGCAATGATCTTCGGCATATGCTTCTGAATCTGCGACCGGACCTCCTCGCTGTTTACCGCTTGCCCCCACGGCTTTTCATAAACAACTAAGTCGGCACCCAGCCTCTTAGCCATCTGAGCGATCCGGTCGCCGAAAAAGCCAATGACAAAAACAAGGACCTTGTCCCCCGGCTCAATAAGGTTTGCTAAGCAACTCTCCATTCCCCCAGAGCCCGTTCCAGAGACGGGAAAGGTCAATTCGTTCTGGGTCCGAAAGAGGCGCCGGAGGGCACTGCGCACCTCGTCCATAACCGTCAAAAACTCAGGGTCCAGATGACCGATGGGCTGATGAATAAGGGCTCTCAGGACCCTCGGGTCCACATTGCTGGGACCAGGTCCCATCAAAATCCTCTCGGGTGGCGCCAGATCCTGCCATTTAATGTCTTCCTCTTGGGTCATCTTCTTATCGCCTCCGTCCTTCCTCTCAAAGGACAAGGATGCCATCAACCGAACGACTTGCCAAGAAGAAGGGCAACAACATTGATGAGCGTCTTCGACTCACCGAACCCTCCCGCCTTCGTCGCAACGACCAGGGTCTCCAAGCCCCGATCAGCGATTCCGACAGGAACGCCAGGAGCCAAGGCGCCGATCAGACGCCATTTTTTAACGCCAATTACCGTGAAAATCCTCCGGGCGGTGTCGCCACCAATGACCACGATTCCCGAACGACCGCCCACCGTCCATTTCAAAACCAAGTCCCGGAGTGACTCTTCAGAATCCTTCAAACTTGGACCGCTTGCCGCCGTTCGCACCGCAAGGGCAGGCAGAGAAGTCCACTCCTCTTTGTCCCCTCCCAACGATGCCGGTTCTATGATGGGAATCCCCGCCTCTTTCAGGCAATGGAGTTGCTCCTCGGTCACCGGATGGGTGCTGCCAGAGACAATCAGGACTCTGCAAAGGGGCGGTAGCGGACCGATCAGACCCGTCACAAAAGGGGGTCGGGCGATGGCTTGGGCAAGTCCGGACGCTCCGATCCAAAGAGGTTTTGGGTCAATGGTTAAAGCCGTTTCGGCAATGCGGTTGAGCGTCTCCTGATCTTCCGCATCGGCAAGGACAAGGCAGCCCACCTGAGCAGCGTCCAACAAAAAAGACCGAATCTGTGCGACCGATCTTGCTGAGGTTATGGCAAGATGCCTCAATTGCCATCCGCTCAACCCAGTGCTCAGCAGTCTGTCCGCAACGGCGCTGGATCGGATCGGTGGGGAGCCAAGGAGGGCAAACGGACTCACCGCCAAAGGCTGACCGTGAACGAATAGTTGACCGTCTCGGACGATCCTTCCCTGAGAAGGAACAGCGGGACAAACGATCCCCCATCGTGACCCCGTCGCTGATAGGGCACCGTCCACCATAGCCCCTATGGGACCTCTCAGGGTGCTGTCTATCTTCAAAAACTTATGGTCCGACCTAAGGGTGGAGAAGAAATGAACCATCACCCTTCGGGCATCGTCCGCCCTAAGGGACCGACCGGCAGCGTCCATAGCGAGGACCTCCGCGTCGGCTCTCTCCCAATCGGCTGACAATGAAACGATTGTTTTGTGCCCCGCAAGAGCAAAGAGGACAGCCGTGTCGGCAGCACCCGTCACATCATCGGCGACAATCAGCCAACGCAGGGAGGGCTCCATCGGTCCTAAGTCCTATTATGTCAAGGGCTCGCCAGTATGAAAAAAAGAATGCGCCAAGTTTTTGTGATAGGGGAGCAGTGGGGAAAGGAGAAAAAATCGGTTGAATTCCGTTGCCGTGCGCCTGCAGAATGTCTGGAAAGTTTTTAAGAGTTATCGCGCACAGCCCCGAAGTGTCAAAGAAGCGATTCTTTCCTTCCGAAGGTGGAACCCCGTTGAGGTCGTCGCTTTAAGGGGAGTGACGGCGGAGATTTGGCGCGGGCAAATCACCGGTCTGATCGGTCGCAACGGGTCCGGCAAGACCACACTGCTGGGCGTGATCGCCGGCATTTACGAGCCGACAGAGGGCACCGTGGAGACCGACGGGAGAGTGGTTGCCCTTTTGGGAGTGACTGGGGGTTTTCATCCGGAACTGACGGCGACGGAGAACCTTCTTTTTGCCGGAACCGTCTTGGGACTGCGGCTTTCGGAAGTCCGGGACCGACTGAAAGACATTTTTGAATTTGCGGAATTGAACGGGTTTGAAGAGGCACCGACGAGGACGTATTCCCAAGGGATGTTGGTGCGGTTGGGTTTTTCTTTGGGCATTCACTGCGATGCGGACATTCTCTTGGTGGACGAGCAATTACAGAGCACGGACCTTTCTTTTCAGCACAAAGCCTTGGAGGCGCTAACCCGTTACCGAGCGCAAGGGAAAGCCGTTGTTTTGGTCACCCACGAGATGTTCTGGCTGGAACGAATTGCAGACCGGGTCCTTTGGCTGCACCAAGGGGTTTTAAGAGCCGATGGGACCCCTGAGCAGGTGATTGCCCAGTATGTCAGCCAATCGGGAGCCGATTAAGGTAATTGGGTTGGCTATTGTTCAAAACGGTCGTCCGGCGATTGACGCCTCTTTTCGGCGATCTTCTCTGCCAGTTCCACCAAAGCCCCCACCACGTCCCCTTCCTTGATCGTGCCGACGACCTCACCCTCTACAAAGAGCGCCGCCTTTCCCCGCCCCGCAGCGATGCCCAGATCAGCAATGCGCGCTTCCCCCGGACCGTTGACGACGCAACCCATCACGGCGATGTCCAACGGCTCCACAATGTGCTGGGTCCGGGCTTTGACCTGTTCTACCAGTTCAAACAGGTCCACCTCACACCGCCCGCAGGACGGGCAGGCGATAATCCGCACCCCTTCCCGTCTCAATCCGACAGACCGAAGGATCATCTTCGCTGCGTGCACTTCCTCAACTGGATCGGCGGACAAAGAGACCCGAATCGTGTCACCGACCCCGTGGGCTAAAACGGTGCCGATGCCGATAGCCGAGGCGACCAGCCCTTCCGGAAGGGGTCCCGCCTCCGTCACCCCCAAATGGGTCGGGTAAGCAAATCGTTGGGCGAACAGCAGATATGCTTGGATCATATCCATTACATCGGACGATTTCAGGGAGACGACGATGTCCTCAAAACCCCACTTTTCAAGGAGCCCGATCTCTTTGGCAGCAGACTCCACCATTGCCTCGGGTGTGGGACCCCCGTATTTCATCAAAAGATCGGGATCCAGGGAACCGGCATTGACCCCAATTCGGATCGGGACCTTCCTCTCCTTCGCCTCCTTGACGATTCGTTCCACCTTATCAGGGTCCCGAATATTTCCCGGGTTCCAGCGGATCTTGTCCACGCCCGCCTCAAGAGCCATCAGCGCCAAACGATAGTCAAAGTGAATGTCAGCGACAAGGGGAATGCTGATCTGCTCCTTAATCGCCTTGAGGGCAAGAGCATCCTCTTTGTGGGGAACCGCAACCCGCACAATCTCACAGCCCGCCTGTTCCAACCGGTGGATCTGTTCTACCGTCGCCTCCACATCGTGGGTCTTTGTTATGGTCATAGACTGGATGGAGACCGGAGCGCCCCCGCCGATCTGGACCTTGCCGACCCAAACGGGTCGGGTCTGATCGCGGGTGATCAGACGACCGTCCATCTCTTTGAGCACTTTTGTCGCCATTGTTCCAACTCCCTAAACTGGGTAGAACCTCTATGATTATAAAACGATAGGGAGGGATTACGGATCAGGGTTGGAGAAAAGGCAAAGGGGACTGATAAGCGCTGGGAGGAATTGGCGGACCTTTTGAGGGAAGCCACGAGTTCCCGGGTTCGCCAAATGAGTGGCGAGTCCCTCCTTCGGCTGGTCAAAAGGTATCGGCAAGCCGCTGCCTATCTCTCTCGGCAGGCGACCAACCATCAGGGTCGGGCTCTCGTTCAGCATCTGGTCCAGCGCACTTACAGTCTCGTCTATGCCCCGCCCCGGCTCAAAAGGCTTTGGTTCTTCCCTGCCCTTTTTCATTTTTTATGGCGGACCTTTCCCGCCTCGGTTCTGAGCCATTGGTCCTTCGTGATCGCCTCCCTTGTTGTCTTTTCGTCGGCGGCGGGGTTGACCGCCTGGCTCTGTCGCCCCGGAACAGAGTTTTCGCAACTGTGGCTGGGCGAGGAACTGACTCAGTTAGCGGAGCGGGTCGCCGCTCGCCATCAGTCCACCGATGCGGTCATTCCCCTCTTTGGTCGTCCCTATGCCTTCTGGATCGTTTTGTTCAATAACTGGCGGGTCGCCCTTCTCGCTTTTGCTTCTTGCCTTGGTTTTCTTCTCCCAGGTCTCTACATCCTTTTTGCCAACGGAAAAATGGTCGGCGCCGTTATCGCCTACTCTTGGCATCAAGGGACCTTGTCGTCGTTAATGGGCTTCATTTCCCCTCACGGCGCCATAGAATTGCCGGCGATTATTTTTGCCGGCGCCAGCGGTCTGGCGATGGCGTTCCGCTGGCTCTCGCCGGGTGACTACCCCAGGCTATGGGCACTGACGACAGGTGCCCGCCAAGCCCTTCCCCTTCTCATCGGTTCTTTGGTCCTCCTCCTTTACGCTGCCCTGATTGAAGCCTTCGTTTCCCCCGACGATCGCCTTTCGGACCCTTCCAAGATGGTGTTAGGTGCCCTCCACCTGTCCCTCTTGATCCTTTACCTCATTTATCCCCGACCAGGTTCAAGGAAATGACAAGCCAATGAGGGGACTCATCCTGACAGAGAAGAAAGGATTGCACGGTCACTTTTGACTGATGATTGATAGGAGAGAAAAAGGACCCAAAGGGAGGAGTGAGCAATGGAGGCAGTCCGCATTGAGAGAGATGCAATGGGAGCCGTTTCGGTCCCCTCGTGGGCTCTCTGGGGGGCTCAGACCCAAAGAGCGCTGGAGAACTTCCCGATCAGCGGCCTTCGCTTCCCTCGGTCGTTCATCCGAGCGTTGGGCTTGGTGAAGAAGACAGCGGCTCAAGTGAACGCCCAACTGGGTCTTTTGGACGAGAAGAAAGCGACCGTCATCGCCCAAGCGGCTCAGGAAGTCGCCGATGGACAATGGGATGATCACTTCCCGTTAGACATCTTCCAGACGGGTTCGGGCACGTCCACCAATATGAATGCCAACGAGGTCATCGCCAACAGAGCCTGCGAACTTCTTGGTGGCACCAGAGGGGACAAGAGCCTGATTCACCCTAATGACGATGTCAACTTGGGTCAGTCCTCCAACGATGTGATCCCGTCCTGCATCCACATCGCTGCGGCATTGTCCATTAAAGAAGAATTACTGCCAGCCCTTTCACGGCTCAAGCAGTCGCTGGCAGAAAAGGCTGAGGCGTTCGCCGATATTGTGAAAACCGGAAGGACCCACTTAATGGACGCTATGCCGGTCACTCTCGGTCAAGAGTTTTCCGGTTATGAGGCGCAAGTGGACCAATGTCAGCAGCGGATTGAGGCAACGATGCAACGGCTCTGTCAACTTGCGATCGGGGGGACGGCAGTGGGCACGGGCATCAACAGCCATCCTGAGTTCGGCAAGAGGGTCGCAGAGGCATTGGCTCGGGAAACGGGACTTCCCTTTCAGGAAACGATCAACCACTTTGCCGCTCAAGCGGCGATGGAGACGGCGGTAGAAGTCAGTGGCGCCCTGAAGACCCTTGCGGTCGCCCTTTACAAGATCGCCAACGATTTGAGGTGGATGAACTCGGGACCACAGGCAGGCTTAGCCGAAATCCGGCTCCCCGCTTTGCAGCCGGGGTCGTCCATTATGCCGGGCAAGGTTAACCCCGTCATTCCGGAAGCCGTGATGATGGTCGCAATGCAGGTCTTTGGTGCTGATGTCACGATCACCGCAGCGGTGGCTTCCGGAAACTTTGAACTCAATGTTGCCCTTCCTGTCATCGCTCATAACCTCTTGCAGTCCATCCACATCCTGTCAACGGTCAGCACCGTTTTTGCGGAAAAATGCATTGACGGGATAGTCGCCAACAGAGAGCATATGGAACGAGTGGCAGGTCAAAATCCGATCTTGGCAACCGCCCTAACCCCCTTCATTGGCTACGATAAGGTCGCTGAGGTCGTCAAAACCGCTCTGTCCGAAGGCAAAACGATTAGGGAAGTGGTTCGCGAACGGAACCTTCTACCCGAGGATCAATTGGACGCTGTTTTGGAGGTCCGGCGGTTGACCGAGCCGGGATTTGTTGAGGGCGTCAAAGGCGCAGGCGGCTAAAGGTTTCCTCTTTGCCTGTTGCCACTGTCGCAAAATAGGTCGGTGAAGTGGGCAAGAGACTCTTTTTCTTCCCTTTGGGGCAGGTGATGCCGTGGACGGATTGGTCATCGCTCGAGCCGGGCAACGAACGGAGGTGCTGGTGAAGGAACTGGGGACTGTTTTCATAGGGGTTCCGAGGGGGAAAATCCTTAAAACGGGCGAACGGATTTACACTGGCGATATCGTAGAAGTAGAGGTGGTTGATAAGGAGACGGTCGCTATTGAAGGGCTGAAGGAGCGAAAGAATCTCCTTCCCCAACCTCCCGTCGCCAACGCCGACACCCTCGCCATCACGATGAGTTGGCGCAAACCCCCTTTCAGCAACCGAATCCTGGACGGGCTACTCGCCCAAGCCGAGTTTTTTGACATTGAACCCCTCATCATCATCAACAAGCAGGATCTGGTCCGAAAAAGGGAGGAAGCCCCCTTGCAAAGATGGAGCGAACTTTATCAAAAAATCGGCTATCGGGTCCTTTTGACCAGCGCAAAAACAGGGTTTGGGATAGAAGACTTGGCGGAAGCCTTGAAAGGTCAACTGGTCGTCTTTGCGGGTCCCTCCGGAACAGGAAAGTCCTCGCTCCTTAACGCTTTGATTCCGGGGGCTCTTCTGAAAGTTGCCCCAGTGAGCAAAAAACTGGAGAAAGGACGGCATACGACCACAGAGGTTCGGCTCTTACCCAACCCCAGAGGGGGTTGGCTGGCGGACACACCTGGTTTTCAGAAGGTAGACCTTCCCCGCTGGGTCGCTACCGAAAGTCTCCCCGCCCTTTTTCGGGACTTCCGCGGCTTCCGCTGCGAGTTCAACAATTGCTGGCACAAAAACGAGCCAGGCTGTGGAGTCCGTCAGGCAGTGGACAGTGGGAATGTGTCTCCGCACCGCTATGCCTCTTATCTCTTCTGGTTAAGCAAGAGTTTGGAGCACGATCGGCAACTGCTATGACGAGCGTGACCGCCCGCAAGAAGGGGCACAAAGAAAAAGTGCTCGGAGGAGGTGGGCAGTGGACAAAGGGACCCTATTTTTGAAAAAATTGGAGCGATTTGGCATCAAGCCTGGTTTGGAAAGAATTGAGGCATTGCTCCAGTTAGCGGGAGAACCCCACCAAACCTTTCCCTCGGTCCTGATTGGCGGAACGAATGGAAAAGGTTCCACAGCGGCTTTTCTGACGGCTATCCTTTCCCACGCTGGTTACAAGGTCGCGACCTACACATCCCCTCATCTCGTTAGGGAACGGGAACGGATTCAAGTCAATCAGCAACCCATCTCAGCGGAGCAATGGGCGGAGCATCTGCAGTGGGCGGAGCAAGCCGTTGAACAGGTGAGTGCGGCTACAAGTTGCGGAGCGCCGACACAGTTTGAAGTTTTGACAGCCGTCGCCTTTCGCTACTTCGCCCAAGAAAAGGTGGACATTGCCGTTGTAGAAGTTGGCTTAGGGGGACGCTGGGATGCGACCAACATATTGGAGCCGGCTGTTTCCATCATCACCTCCATTGCCCTGGATCACACGGACCGATTGGGACCGGACCCGTTCACCATCGCAAAAGATAAATTGGGCATTGCCCGACCAAGACGACCGTTGGTCACTGCCGAAAGAAGACCTTCTGTGCTAAATCTGTTTTACGAAACAGCCGCTCTTCTTCCGTGTCCTTTGGTCCGTGTCGGAAAAGACATTAACTGGTCCCTCCACCAGATGGAGGAAACGGCTTCAGAGGTAACCTTCCAAACGAAGACCGATCGGTATCGGGTTCGGCTGGGGCTAGCGGGCGGCCATCAATTGCCTAACTTTGGTTGTGCTTTGGCTGCTGCGGAGGCATTGTCGGAAAGAGGCTGGACGATCCCAAAGGAAGCCATCCTTGCCGGTGCGGCGACGGCGAGATGTCCCGGAAGGCTTCAACTGATAGACTTATCCCCTTTCGGCAAAGAATCTCGGCTTCTTCTGGACGGTGCTCACAATCCAGCAGGTGCTGCCGTTCTGGCAAGGTCTTTGGCTTCCCTCTTCCGGTTCCGCCGGCTTTTCCTCATCGTCGGTTTTTTAAAGGACAAGAACGCATCGGCCTTTCTCTCTCGGCTGGCACCTTTAGCCGATGTCATTTACTGTGTGGAACCACCTTCTCCAAGAGCCCTGCCCCTCTTTGAACTGGTTCTCTTAGCGTCTCAATTTGGGAACACCGTCAAGGGCGTGCCCGATCCCCTTCAGGCGCTTTACAGTGCCCTTGAAGAGTCCGGACCTGAAGATTTAATCTGCGCCACCGGCTCCCTTTACGTCATCGGCACCCTTTTGAACGAGACTTTGGACGCCATTCGGGACTTTCGCCAAGAGAGCCCCGCCAATGTCTCGTCTCCCTCTTCGCGACCCCTAAATTAAGAAGTTTAGAGATAAAAAGATGGAAACCGTCCTGGCTCTTTATTTGGTGGGGTTGATTGTTGTTGAAGTTGGAATGGGGAGAGCACGGGCGGCGTCCCATTCGCTGATGAAAGGACTGGCGGCGGCGGCGGCCGGCTGGCTCGGTGCCGTCGGGACGGCTCCTCAAGATGCCCTTCTGTCCAGCATCTGCGGTTTAGTGGCGACGACGGGTCTTGCCGAACGAGTTACCTTGTCAGGCGCTTTTTTTCTTTCCCTGACCGCCAGCGTTTGCCACCGTCTGTTCACAGTCATTGACAGAGCCATCGGGCAGGCGGTCAGCCATCACCTGCCAGCGTCTCTTTCCGACCTGCAAGGGATTCAGGGATGGCTGTCCCAGTACTGGGTTCCTGACTACGGGGGACTTTTCTTCGTGCACGCATTGGGAGGGGGAGCCGTTCTGGGTGCCCTGATCGCCGTCGGGTCTCGGTTAGGTCGTTACAGCCGGACGGGGGCTCCCCAAGCCCTCCTCGCCCACTCGTTGCCGCTGACGGGGATCGGAATCCTCTTTCTCTGGTTGGGCTGTCAAGGGATGGCACCGGGGCTGTGGATGTCCTCCAGCACCAGCGCCTTTGTCGCCTTCCTGTCGTCTCTTGTCTTCACCCGAATCCGCTTTGGAAAGGTGGATGCCTCTTTTGCTCTGACCAGTTTCTGGACTGGGCTGGTCGCTGGGTTAGGGACGGGATCCGATCAGCCGATTGGTGCCGTCCTTGCCGGCATCATCGCCGGTCTCTTAACCATTATCGGCTCCCTTCTCTTGGATCGTTTCTTTGTGGACGATCCTGTCGGCGTTGTCGTCGCAGAGGGGCTGGCACCGGCTATCGGGCTTTTGAGTCAGTGGGCTTTTGGTTACCGGCGAGTGGGTGCCGGATTGTTGCCCTGGCTGTTAGCGGTCTCCGTCGGTTTTGCCGCTGCCCGGATCGCCTGCCGAATCCTTAGGGCTTTGGGCATCCTGCGCCCCTCTCCTTCCGACGAATTGACCGGTCTGGACCAAAGGCTTTATGGCGTGACGGCTTATCCGGACTTTGAAGTCCGAGAGGCGTGACCGACCCTCTTGACGAGAAACTAATGCTTTGACATAATGTCTAAAAAGACGAGAGAGCCAGGGGCAAGGGAGCCCTCTGGTCTAACCCCAAGGGTGGGGTAGGACCAGAGGGTTTTTCTTTTAGAAAGGAAGAAGTGCCAAAATCATCGGGACAAGAAAAACGGCAGCGACGAACGAAAGCCGGCTTGTGAGGAGGGACATTGGTTGGCAAGAAGACAGAGGAGAACACATCAGGATGTTATCCGGATGGCGAGAGACGGGGGAATTCAAATCGTGGACCTGCGGTTCACGGATTTACCAGGTGTCTGGCAGCATTTCAGCATTCCCGTCAGGGAACTGAATGAAACCCTCTTTGAGGACGGCATCGGTTTTGACGGGTCTTCTATCAGAGGCTTTCAGGAGATCCACGAGAGCGATATGATCCTGCTGCCGGACCCCGACACGGCTTTCGTTGATCCCGTCTTGGAAGTGCCGACACTCGTGATCACCTGCGATGTCTACGATCCGATCACCCGACAGCCCTACACCCGCGATCCCCGCTACATTGCGAAGAAGGCGGAACAGTTTCTCGTTGCCTCAGGGATCGGTGACACCAGTTACTGGGGACCCGAGGCGGAGTTTTTCATTTTTAATGAAGCCCGATTTGACTACAAAGCGAACGGCGGCTTTTTCTTCATTGACAGTCAAGAAGGGGTCTGGAATACAGGGAGAGAAGAACAACCCAACCTGGCTCACAAGATTCGCCACAAAGAAGGTTATTTCCCCGTTCCCCCGTCCGACACCCTGCAGGACCTTCGGTCTCAGATTGTTCTGGCTCTAGAGCGGGCGGGGGTGGAGGTGGAGGTGCACCATCACGAGGTCGCTACGGCGGGGCAGGGTGAAATCGATTTGCGCTATGACACGCTGACCCGAATGGCGGATAAACTGCAGGTGTATCGGTATGTGATCAAGATGATGGCGCGCAAAAACGGTCTGACCGCCACCTTTATGCCCAAGCCCCTTTTTGGCGACAACGGTTCGGGAATGCACACCCACCAGAGCATCTGGAGAGGAGAGGTCAATGTCTTTTACGACGAGAGAGGCTATGCCCAATTGTCGGAAGTTGCCCGCTACTACATCGGTGGTCTCCTCCGTCACGCACCCGCTCTTCTCGCCTTTTGCGCTCCAACGACCAACTCTTACCGAAGGCTGGTTCCCGGTTATGAAGCGCCGGTCAACATTGCCTACTCTCAGAGGAACCGGTCTGCCTGCGTGCGGATTCCGGTCTACTCCCGAAGCCCTAGGGCAAAGCGGATAGAGTTTCGCCCGCCCGACCCGTCTTGCAATCCCTACCTCGCCTTCTCGGCAATGTTGATGGCGGGTTTGGATGGCATTATCAATCGCCTAGACCCCGGCGAACCAATGGACAAAAACCTTTACGATTTGGAACCCGAGGAACGGCGCGCCATCCGTTCTCTTCCAGGATCCCTTCACTCTGTCTTGGACGCTTTGGAGCAGGATCACCAGTTCCTCCTCAGAGGCGATGTCTTCACCCGAGATGTGTTGGAGACCTGGCTGCGACTCAAGAGAAAGGAAGCCGATGAGGTCAACATTCGCCCCCACCCCTACGAATTCTTCCTTTACTACGATGTGTAGAGACTGAGCAGGAGGTGCTTAACAGCCACACCCGTCTAAAGGACCGATAAAAAGCAAAAAAGACAGTCGTTCAAGGGACAAAGGCGTCCCGGTGAGGGCTCCAAAGGCGGAGCCGCCGGGGCGCCTTTGTCTTTTCACGAGGGGAACAAGATGCGGATCACAAGGAGGTATCCAAGATGAAGATGTTGGTTGCGGTCATCCGACCCCACAAACTGGCGGAAGTGCGCAATGCCCTCGCTCAGGTGGGTGTGGTCGGCATGACGGTTTCGGAAGTCCGAGGGCACGGTCGCCAAAGGGGACAGGTAGAGCGCTACCGGGGCGCTGAGTATGTCGTGGACCTGTTGCCAAAGGTCAAGGTAGAAGTCGCCGTCCCCGACGATCAGGTTTCCGAAGTGGTTGCCGCCATCGTCCAGGCAGCGAGGACCGGCGAAATCGGCGACGGAAAGGTTTTCGTTTTGCCCCTGGATGACTGCATTCGGGTGCGAACGGGCGATCGGGGCGAAGACGCTCTCTGAATTTGCAAAGGAGGGAAGGCACGATGGTTAGGTACCAATGGCGATCCCTTATTTCCATTGCGGTTCTTCTCCTCCTCAGTGTGGGAAGTGCCACCGCTCAAGATATCCAGCAGGTTAAGAACCTTGGTGAACTGCTACAAAGCCCTCAGGGCTTGCAGTTAATTGCCGACACCCTTTGGGTGTTGCTGACTGCCTTTCTGGTCTTCTGGATGAATGCGGGCTTTGCGCTGGTAGAAAGCGGCTTTTGCCGGGCGAAAAACACCGCCAACATTTTGGCGAAGAACTTCGTCGTCTTCGCCATCACCACTCTTGCCTACGGAGCCGTCGGGTTTGCCTTTATGTTCGGCGACGGCAACAACTTCATCGGTTGGAAGGGATTGATGCTGACCGGTGAGCATAACGCCCCGGCGGTCCTTTTGGGTTTAGCCAAGGAGTATCGGGGCGACTACAGTGCTCTCAGTTGGACCTATGTCCCTTTGATGGCAGCCTTTCTCTTTCAACTGGTGTTCGCCGGAACCGCAGCGACCATCGTCTCGGGGGCTGTTGCCGAGCGGATCAAATACAGTGCCTTCATCGTGTTCAGTTTCTTGATGGGCACCATCATCTACCCCATTGTCGGTCACTGGATTTGGGGTGGCGGCTGGCTGGCGGATCGGGGAATGTTTGATTTCGCTGGGTCCACCGTTGTCCATAGCGTCGGTGGCTGGGCAGCCCTTACCGGCGCCGCTATGTTGGGTCCCCGGCTGGGCAAGTACGGTCCCGAAGGGAAAGTTAACCCTATCCCCGGTCACAATATGACGAGCGCCACCCTCGGGGTTTTTATCCTGTGGCTGGGATGGTTCGGTTTTAATCCCGGTTCCACAATGGCAGCCAACCCATCGGCGATTGCCCGAATCGCCGTCACCACCAACATAGCGTGCGCCGCATCGGCGTTCGTCTCCACCCTCTGGGCGTGGCTGCGTTTGGGCAAGCCCGATCTGTCAATGATGCTGAACGGTGGTCTGGCAGGTCTGGTGGCGATAACGGCTCCTTGCGCCTTTGTCAGCCCGACCAGCGCCGCCATCATCGGCGTGATCGCTGGCGTCTTGGTGGTTGAGAGCGTCCTGTTCTTTGACCGAGTCCGCATTGACGATCCTGTCGGTGCCATCTCCGTCCACCTGACGAATGGCATATGGGGCACCCTCGCCCTCGGTCTCTTCGCCGAACCCTTCGCCGATCTGGGTTCGGCACAGCCTAAGCCGGGTCTCTTTATGGGTGGTGACCACACCCAGTTCGTCGTCCAATTGACGGGTGTCGTCGCCGTCGGTGCTTACACCTTTGCCGTGTCCCTGGTGTGCTGGGCGTTCATCAAAGCCCTTATGGGTTTGCGGGTCAGTGAAGAGGAAGAGGTGTTGGGTCTGGACATCGGGGAGATGGGAATGGAGGCTTACCCGGGCGATCCCTTTGGAAGTTTTGAAGCCCTTCGGATCGCCGGCTGGGAGAAGGTGGTTCCGACCATCACAACCCAGTGGCAACCGACCGGCGCATCTTTGGTCGTTCAATCTGCGGTCCCACCGACGCCGGTAGAACCCGCTCCACCTGTGCCGGTAACGGATCGCCGGCTCTACAGCATCGTCATTGAAGACGGCAATCCTGAGCGGGTCAAGAGACGGTGGGAGCGATTGTGCCACGATCCATCCGTTGCCCCACCAGAGTTTCACGAGGTTTACCGCCATCTGGTCACCTTTGACGGACGAGAGTTTCGGTTGCGGGGCGGTGACCCTGAGCGGATCAGAAGGGCGGTGGAGCGGCTCTTTGAAGGCTATCTGGGTGTCGGGGCTACGGTGCGCATAGAGGGCGAATCACCGTGACGGTCGCCTCCCTAAAGAAAGAGTTTCGGGAAGGCAAGTTAAGGAGGGGAAAAAGATGGCAGAAACGATTATCGGTTGGATCGTCGGGCTGGCCGTTCTGGCTGGTTTGGCTTACTTTCTCTGGTGGGTCTTTGCCCGCCTTTACTTCGTTCGGGCGACGGCAGACAAGGCATTTGTCCGCACCGGTGGGGGCAAACCAAAAGTCGTCATCGGTGGTGGCTGTTTCGTTTTACCCTGGTGGCACAACATCACCTGGGTCTCTCTTGCCTCAACCAGAATAAGAGTCGTTAAGGCAAATCGGGCTGCTCTCATCAGCAAGGACCGGTTCCGAGTGGATGTCGGTGCTGATTTCTATGTCAGGACACCCGCTGAAGAAGAGAGTGTCTTAAGAGCAGCCCAGAGTTTGGGACCTCGTTCCACCAACCCAGAAGCCCTCACGGAGTTGCTGGAGGACGAACTGACAGCTGCCCTCCGGTCCGTCGCTGCCCGCAGGACGCTAATGGAACTGCACGAGGATCGGATCGGCTTTGCCAAAGAAGTTGCCGACCAGGTCCGAGACTCGCTCGCTTTGAAGGGTCTGATGTTGGAGAGCGTTTCCCTTTTCGCACTGGACCAGACGGATGCCGAGCAGTATGACCCCAGCAACGTTTTTGACGCTGTCGGATTGGAGCAAATCGCTGCCCTCACCTCTCGGGCACGGGTTCTGAGAAACGAACACGAGCGCAATGCGGAAGTAGCGGTCAAGGAGAAGGACGTGCAAACCCATAAGACCCTCCTGACACTGGAACAGGAGCGAGCAATGGCAGAGCATGCGCAGAGAAGGGCGATTGAAACGGACCAGGCGCGGCAAAGAGCGGAGACGGAGCGGTTCCGTTTCACTCAGGAGGAGTTAGTCAGGCTGCAGGAAATTGAGAAGGAGCGGCGAGTTCGGGAAGCCGAAATTGAAAGGGATCGCCTGATTCGTGAGAAGAACCTGCGGGAGCAGATCAACTTGATAGAGGCGGAGAGAGAGGCGGAATTAGCCCAGATAGAGAAAGAGAAACTGGTCCGCATCTCAGAGCAGGAAAAAGAGCGGGCGATCAATGCGGCACGACGATTGACCAGCGTGGAGCTTTCCGAACACGAGATGATGGTCTTCCAGAAGCAAGCAGCCCGCCTCTTAGCCGAAGCAGAAGTCAAAAAGGCAGAGCAATTAGTGGAGACCGCTCACCAAAAGGCCGCCGTTGAGAGAGAAAGGGAACTGGCGTTGATCCGAGCGGAGACCGAATGGCAAGTCGCTCAGAAGAAAGCAGAGGCGACGGAACGGCTGGCACAGGCGACGCGAACCGAGGGAGAAGCCAGAGCATACGCGCAACGGCAGATGGTGGAGGCGGAAAGCGCCATCGCTGACAAACTGGTCTGGAAAGACGTTCTCAGCCAGTTGATTCAGCAGGCGCCAGCCATCGCTAAAGAACTGATGACGCCGGCAGAAAAAATAGAGAGCATTCGGGTCCTTGATGTGCGGGGATTGGGAGGGGGACCAGAGTCCAGTAACGGATCCACCGTTGAGCGCATCCTTTCGGCGGTCGTCAGTTCAGGTGCTCTCCTTCCGGTCATAAGGGAGATTCTGACCTTTGCAAAAGTAGAACCAGCGAAGATCCTGTCTCTTTTGTCAGACAAGGGGACAGAGAAGTCGGACAAGTAACGCCCAAAGGGGCTCCTTCAACGAGGCAACGGCGCCTCGGTCGTGCAGCTGGTGCCGCAGGACCGGGGCGTTTTTGTTAAACCCAAAGGAGGTGTGGAAGATGGTCGGTTGTTCAAACGGCTGCGACTATCAGCCAAAAAGAAACGCACTGTCAAGAGGAGGGACTGGGATGCGGTCGGTGAGGAATGTTGCGTTAGTAGGGTCTTCGTTACTAACGGTTCTGCTAACGGTTAAGTTGGGCGTTGCGACGCCGTCAACGGCTTACTGGACACCGTGCACGATAGACCTTCAAGCACCGGGAGTCTGGCACCTTACCTACGACACCTATTTCCCGATCAGAAAGCCGAATCAGGCGGCTTTTCCGATCATTGTGGGGTTGACCTACGGATTCCGGTTGGATCGAAAACTGCAGATGGAAGCAGGTTTTGACTGGTTGGAATCCAGCCGCTATCCCCTTCTGCTGAACGCCAAAATCGGCTACCCAGAAGGAGCGTTGGGTCCTGAATCGCCGGCTCTTCAGATTGGTTTCTTCAACTGGGGTACCAAATCGGGAGTCACCAATCAGAACTGCATCCAACTGGTGACGGGCAAGACCTTTAAGGGATTAGGCAGAGTGCACTTCAGTTACTACATCGGCAACCGAACCGCTTTGGGAGGACGGGGCCGATCGGGTTTTATGATCGCCTGGGACCGGTGGCTGGTGCCGGGAAAGTATCTGCTGGTGGCGGACTACGCAACAGGGAAGAATGCCATCGGAGGCGGGGGAGTGGGACTTTCCATCTTCTTTACCGAGAACATCAACCTTTTGACCGGACCCGTCTGGTTCAACGACGGAGTGATCAATGGGAAATGGAAGTGGACTTTCCAGATAGACATCAACTTCTGAAACTTCTGAGGTGGCGAAACTTTCCTGATGGGGCTGAGTCTAAAAACGATGAAGGCTGGCCAGGGGGTTGACAGCCCTGTAGTGGCCGCTGTTGATCGTGGCAGTGGACGAACCACTGCGGCGAGCAATCCAACAGGACTCGCCCCACCAGGGGCAGAAGAAGGAGGGGTTGATGGTATGAGGACGGCAAGGACGGTTCGCCTCCTCACAGGAGTGATCTTGGCCCTGGGACTACTGGGCGGGGCTCCCAGGCCAAGCACCGCTCAAGAGCCGCCCAGAGATGTTCCGATCGTTCACTGGGCGTATGACGCAGTCCGTGAACTTTACCGCCTGGGCGTTCTGGAGGGTTATCCCGATGAGACCTTCAAGGGACGCCAGCCAATGACCCGCTACGAGTTTGCGATGGCGATCAAAAGACTTCTGGACGCCATCAGGGAGAACCCTGAAGTTCGGGAACTTCTTCGTGGTCCCGCTGGTCCTGCCGGACCCGCTGGTGCCCCAGGTCCTGCCGGTGCGCCCGGTCCCGCTGGACCCCCTGGACCTCCGGGACCCCCAGGACCTCCCGGACCCGCTGGACCTCCAGGACCTCCCGGACCGGCTCTGCCTGAACCACAAGTTAAGGAGATTTTGAGCCGGCTGATTAAGGAGTTCCGTCCGGAACTGGAAAGAATTGGTGCCCGACTGGACGACCTGGAAGCCCGAGTGGCGGAATTGGAAGGCAAACCTCGTCCCGGAGTGCCCACCGCAGAAGCCTTGCCGTTAGCCTTTAACTTCTTGCACGTGTTTGATATAGACAGCCGGCGATCGGGATCGCTGACCTCCCTCAATGTTCGGGACCGCTCCACCGTGACAAGAATAGATATGAATGCGGAACGCCAGATTGACGAAAACTGGAGGGCAAGTCTTGGGTTTACATGGGTCTTGGGTGCTGGTGCACCGCCTGTCCCTCAGAGGGAAACCACTGCTTTGGAGATTCGCCAACTCTCCCTTCAAGGTCCTGTTCGCCTTCTCAGAAGTGGGACCTTGACGGTCGGCAGGCAGTATGTCAAGTTCGGACACGGCGTCCTCTTCTCTACGGAAGCGGGACCTGTTGACGGTTTGCGATTTGACACGCGACTCTTCGGTTTTGACGTTTCCCT
>JANXBO010000014.1:0-11108 GCA_025057575.1 Candidatus Caldisaccharidevorator malaysiensis | reverse complement strand
CCCTTGTCGGTGCCGATGTTCCGGATACGGGATTCTTCGGCTATGGCGCCTACACGGGGATTCTTCCCTTCGTTGCCCCGCAGACGCCTAACGACTCGGTCGCTGCCCTACGGCTTTCCCGTCCGTTCCTTGGCGGTGAGCGGCTGAAACTAGGCTTCAACTGGGTCAACTCCGGGGCTTTGGCTTACCGCGGTTACAGCGTGGATGCCACCCTCAGAGGCTTGTCCCGGAGCATCCTCCCAGAGATTCGTGGGGAGTGGGTCCAGATGGTAGACAACGAAGCCGGTGCCAGCCCTGCAGGTGGCAAGAGTTTCTTGTGGGTTGAGGCGGACATTTTGAAACTCAGCCGCATTGACGTCACCGCCGGTTTCGCTAATAGAGGTGCTGCCTTTACCCCTCAGCGCACATCGGTGCTGGCTCCTTTCTTCGTGACCGCCTCGGACCTGCTTTTCCGCCGACCCGTAGCCGTCGGGGCTGTGGATGGGGGGAACGTGCTTGCCGATAACGTCACGGAGGTTAAAGTCAATCTCCGCCTCTTTGGTGGTCAGCCTCTTTCCTTCCGCTGGTTTGACGGCGACAACTTAGCGGGGTTGGGCTTTGGCAGCACCTGGACCATCTCCTACCCCGGCTTGAAGATCGGGGACAAGATCGGGCTTGACCTGCTCTACGGTAACAAGTCAAGAGGTGCTGGTGCTGAGATTCAATACCTGGGTATCGCTGCCAGCACCGCCTTCTAAACTCCCTTCCTCGGAGTCGCTTTCCCGCCGCCCCGTCCGTCCGGACGGGGCGGTTCCTTTTTGCCGTGAGGTTTGCCCCACAATTGAAGCCGGTGACAGACCCGATGGATCGCCGTCTCATCAGTCTGCCGCTTAACGCGGTTGCCTTGTCGCTGCGAAAACTCAAACAGTTGGGTTCATCAGCGACGGCAGTTGTTGAGAAGCGGTCAGGTCCCTACCGGTCTTGGGATCCGGAAGTCCTCCGCATTGACAAGATGCTGGAAGAGGCTTATCTCTCTGTTGTCCCTCGTTTGAAACGTCCGATCCTTGTTCTAACAGAAGAAGCCGGTGAGGTCACTTTCGGCAACGATTCCGTGGAGGCGGTGGTTTTCTGCGACCCCTTTGATGGAAGTGCTCTCTACCGCAGGGGTATCCCCGCCTTCTGGTACACCGCACTGGGCGTTTACTCTCCAGACGGTAAGCCCATCAGTGCTGCCGTCGGAGACGGGTTAACTTTCCAAATCGTTTATACCGACGGCAGAAACGCTTATCAGACTAACCTGGATACCATTCGTAAGAAAGTTCCTGTTCAGCCGTCCGATATCAAGGACTTGAAGGACGCTTATCTGGCTACCTACCTGATGAAGCCTCATTTCCTTTACCCGACCGTTGAGAGGTTTAAGAAACTCTTTCAGGCGGTCAAGATGGTGATCCCTAATGGGGGCCCTGCGGGTTTCGCTGATGTGGCATCGGGCAAGTGTGATATCTACCTTGCCATCCGGCAGCCGGTAACAGAAGTCTTCTCTGCTCTGCCCATCGCCCTGGCAGCAGGTTGTGTAGTGACGGATTTTATGGGTGAGCCAGTCCAAATGGTTACCGACATCAACCAGAGGCTGGACATAATAGCCTGTGCCAATGCGGACCTGCACGCACAGGTCCTTGCGGTCGTAAAGAGAGGGTAGATGATTCGTGACTGATGAACGCTTGACAGTTCATCACTATTTTCATATTGAGACTTTCCGGCATCGGGACATTTTTGAGCAGTTAGAAAAAGTTTGGGACGTTCTGCCGCGCATCGGCGAGTATGTGGAGAGCGTCCTCAAAGAAGAGATCTTGGGTCGGGTGATGAAAGGAGCCTTCATAGAAGGCAGAGTGGAGATCAAAGAAGGGACGGTCGTGGAGCCAGGCGCTTGCCTCCTCGGTCCGGTGATCATCGGGAAAAACTGCCAGGTAAGGCACGGTGCTTATCTGCGGGGACCCGTTCTGGTGGGCGACGAAGTCGTCCTAGGTCATGGGTCTGAATTCAAAAACTGCATCTTGTTGGACGGTGCCCAGGTGCCCCATCTGAGTTATGTCGGCGACTCGGTCATCGGCAACCGGAGCCATCTGGGCGCCAGCGTCATTGTTGCCAATTTGAAGTTGACCCGCAATGAGATCGTGGTCAAATTGGATGGCGCCGAGTTTCCGACGGGTCTAAAGAAATTTGGGGTCATTTTGGGCGACGGAGCCGAAATTGGATGCCAGTCTGTTATCAATCCGGGAACTTTGATCGGTCCGGGAACGATCGCCTACCCCCTCAGCAGTCTCCGAGGTTATTACCCTCCTGGTAGCCTGATCAAGACCAGGACCGTTTCGGAAGTTTCTGCCAAGTTCTAAAGGATCTTTAAGGTCTTTCGCTGCCTCATCTCTTTCCTATTAGCAACGACAGGATGGGCACCCTGCAAAGAGGGCAAGGTAAACTTTTACAGCAATGCCGAGTCGGTCTTGCCGGGTTAGCAGTTTGAAGGAAATTGCCGATTACTTCCTAAACTGCCTGAGGCAGGAAAGAAGAGGCGACTGGCAGTTTGAAAGAGGCGATTTGTCCCGCTTTACGAGGGACCAGCAATTCTTTCCAGTAGATTCGGTCCCCCAAAGATGGCAGGACCTACTTGCATCAGAGGCAGCCAACCAGGCTCTCCAAGCGTCCCAGCGTCGGGAGGGCACAACGCTCGTCTTTGGAGCCTTACTCAGACCCATTGTCAATGGGGAAAATGGCGAGAGAAACTGGAAACCCGTGGCAGCACTGGTCTGCCCAGCAGAGCGAGGCAGACTAACTGTTGACACGAGCGACCTTTACCTTTCCCGCCTGATGCGGGATGAAGCAACGGAAGAGGAAATCGTCCCGATCCGGGCACAATTAAAGTAAGCAGCAAAAGAAGGACCTGCCAAATTCCTCAGCACTGTCATTAATCTGATCCCGTCTTTGGGGCTTTCTGTCCAAACGGTGCCTTTCCCCATTGCCTCTTCCCCTCCCGTGATAGCGAACATCAGTGGCTTTTGGATCGTCAACGAACCCGTATACGACAGAAACTTGACAAAGGAACTGGAGGCTCTTTCCTCAAGTCGACCGGACAACACTGCTCTGGGATGGCTCCTTCAACCGACTCCACAAGCGAAAGTGCCGCTTGCGTCCATCCTCAGGGCTCTGGCGAACCCGATACAGCCCACTCTCAGCCAAGCGAGCGCCCTTGCCCATTGCTTCCATCAGCCGCTTACCCTCATCACCGGACCACCAGGGACCGGTAAGACACGGCTGATCATCGGTCTCATCATTGAACATCTTATGGAAGGACGATCGGTTCTCCTGGCGAGTCGGATCAATCGGGCTGTTGACGCAGCCGTGGAACTTGCTGATCGGCTAGTAGGACCAGGTCTGCTCCTCCGGACGGGAAACCAATCGGCACGAACGCAACTGTTGGACGTTTTGAAAGACCTAAGGGAGAGACAAACTTGGTCGGACTCTGGACAACTCCTAAGCACCTTACCGCCCAGAATTTCACTCGTTGATTGCTGACTTACTGCAACGGACCCGGAGTGAGATGAAAATGTTGCCCCATTATCGGGCAAGTCAGCAAAAGTAGAGCACTCTCCTAAGGTCCTTTTCCTTCGGCTCCCGTCGAGCGGAGACGATGCCCTTCCGGCTGAATCAAAACAGTAGAGGGAACGGGAATGGACGAGAGAGTTAGGATCCCAGACGCCGAAGCAGGGACCTTTTCTACCGTCTCCTGTCCTTTAGACAGGATGGTTACCTTGTGCACTTCATAACCGGCGGGATAGGGACCTGGGAAAATCCGAATCGTGACCTGCAACGGGTCCGCCGGCGACAGATTGATCATCAGCCGATCCTCAGCCGCGGTCACGGCTGCGGGGACAGGGGGGTCAATGAGAGCAACTTTCCTCAAATAGACCCACTCCTGCCCTTTGACGAGCGTGGCAATCTGCTGATGGGACCGAAAGCCTTTCACTGGTGCCGTCATTGCTTCTGAATAAGCCCAAAAGGGTGAGGACACGGACAGAAACCTCACTTCTTTGGGTTCCAAAGACGGGTTAAAGACGAACAGACCGTCATCCGTTTCCGCGAACCAGACAAAAGGTGGAGTGACAGGAGGCTGCAGACGGATCCGGGTTCGGCGTGCGATTAGGGATCCGTGAAAGAGGTCAAACCCTGGTTGACCGGGCATCCAAATCGCCCATAACAGAGTGGGAGCCAACAAAGCATAGCCCTTTCCAAAACGGTTGATGAAGACAGCAGCCATTTCCAACCGACCGGCTCTCTTGCCCCTTTTAGCAAAGCGGGCTGTGGAGAGAACAGACCACGGCTGGGCAGTGAAGGAAGGGGTCAGTCCGACGATGTAGGGGAAGGCACCAATCGGATGCCCTAACTCCGAACCCTCCGGGATGTCGGGAAAGAGTTCGTGGCGAGTCAGGACCACCATATTGACTCTCAGGTTCTCGTCCATAATCACCCGGCGCAAGGTGACGACTCCGAAAAGACTTTGTAAAAGAGGAGGTAAAGAGAGAAAAGGTTCTTCGGACTGGTAGGCAGCCAGTCCAAAGTCGGCGACCACGACACCCCCTTTAGCGACGAAGTCGGAAAGGACTTCTTGGGCGGAAGGTGGGAGATCAACCGCCATCGGCGCAAACAAAACACCATACCGGCTCAGCCGATCAGCAGTTAATTCTTCCGGTGTGACGCAGTCCGTTATGCCCCAGGGGTGGAAGCGAAGGGCAGAAAACAGCGGCACTGGTTCCGTCAAACTGAGCCGACGGGGATAACCGGAACTGGTCCCTGACGAAACAGCAAAGCCGTAAAGAGGGAAATTGTTGCGATCTATCAGACCTTCCCCAAAAGGAGTATACAGGATCGCTGTTGTGGGACGAGGTTGGAGAGGAAAAGAGCGCAGGCGTCGCAAGGAGGCAACGGCTGCGGCAACGGTCGTTGGCAACGATGGGTGATCGGTGAAGGAGAGCCAATCGTTGAAGAAAAACCCGCAGGCACCCTGGACCGCCGCGGCGCCCATCCATTGGCGGAGTTGGTGGGGCGAAACAAGGGAACCGTCCTCTCCTCGGACCGTCAGACCGACCCAGCACTGGAACCGACCGCCACGGCGAGCGATGGAGACGGCGTGAGCGTTGTGGGTTTCTAAATCCCATTCGGCTCGATCGGGTGAGAGAAAAGGGAGAACGACGTCATAGACAGGGGGGACGGCAGCCAAACTACGGTAAGTGGTCAAGGGACCAGCGATCAAAAGGTGATTAGGATCAGGGTCTCGCCGCCTGACTTCCTGAGCCCAGAGAAGAAAAAGATTTCTCAAAACCGAGTATCGGTAGGCGGCAGCGTCCAAAGAGGGACGACCATAGCGAATCGGAGAGATCGGATCGTCGGCAGCCTCCGCAAAGGACTGGGTCACAAAAGACCAGTTAGAGACGGGCACTGCCCAAGCGGAAGACAGATTCTCCAAAGAACCGTAGCGAGATTGAAGGAATATCTGAAAGCCCGCATCATCGTAAGAAGCCGCTTCATCCGCCCCTTCCCCCAGGGCATAGCCGATTAGCCCTTTTCTTTTGGAAAAGGCAGGAAGGATGTTGTTTAAATGAGCGGTAAGCCACTGAACATAAACGGGCTGATGAGCCGCACAGGGAAGAAAACTGGGTCCGACCAATGAAGGAGGAGGTCTCAAGTCCAAGGCAACGACGAACGGCAACCCCTCCCTCTCAAAAGCGTCCGCAAGGGACTTTTGGACTGACAAATCGTCGTCGGAGCGGAGCCGAACGGTTATCCAGCCGACGGTCATTCCCGCCGCTTTGTAAAGCGGCACCTCATCGGGCGAAGAGAAAGGTGCCGCTGCCACCCACAGGTCCGGCGCGCGAAAGTTAGACTCCCCCGACCAGACCCAGGTTGAAGCCAGAAAGATCAAGCCAACAACTATCCTTCTCATTTAACTATCTTTCTCATTGCGGTTCCAGCTTGCCGTTACAATTGTAAACGATACAGACTGCCCTATGGGGAACCGGAGAGACCAGCGATGACCGACACTCCCTTTGGGACTTTGCCCAACGATGTCAAAAACGCCATAGAGTCGTTGGACTGGGACGGTGTCGTTGTTCACTATGAAGAGATTGGCTTAAAGGGTCACAACCGAACGCCCTTCGTTCGGGCATTGAAGAGAAATATGGACCGAGCGGTCAAGGACTTAGGGGTTGACGTCCGTTCGGAGTGGGACCGACTGGTCCTTCGGTGCCCGAGCGAAAAAATCAAGTCCGTATTGGAGAAAGGATCTCGGGTTTTCGGAGTCGCCTACTTGGCGCCGATTCGGTTTCTCCAAAAGGACAGGGAGGAACTGGCAACCGCCGCTGTTTCTTACTATAAGGCTTTAGCGCCGTGCGGCTCTTCTTTTGCCGTCCGGGTCCGACGGGTAGACAAAACTTTCCCACTGACCTCTCAGGAACTGGAACGGTTTATCGGCGCTCGGGTCGTTCAGGAAACGAGCGCCCCTGTTCGGCTCAATGATCCGGACATTACGATCTCGTTTCGGGTCTACGAAAACTGCGTCTACCTTTTGGGACCAAGGGTGCCGGGACCGGGCGGTCTCCCCGTCGGGACAATGGGAAAGGTCTTGACTCTTTTCTCCGGCGGCATTGACTCCCCCGTTGCTGCCTGGCTGATAATGAAAAGAGGTTGCTTTACCGACCTGGTCCACTTTCACAGTTTTCCTGACCCCCAACCCGTCCGCTCGTCCAAAATTCCCTCCGTCGCCGATGCCCTGTTTCAGCCCCAAGGTCTTTCCGCCCGGCTGTTTCTCGTTCCCTACTACCCGTTTCAGATGGCCCTTTTGTCCTCCCCCGCCCCTCCCCACTTGGAACTGACTTTGTTCCGCCGTTTTATGGTGCGCGTGGCAAGCAGACTCGCTGACGAATATGGGCATCAGGCTCTGGTGACGGGTGACAATCTGGGTCAAGTCGCTTCGCAAACCTTGGAAAACCTGGTCGTCACCGAGGAAGCGTCGCCACTGCCGATCTTGAGACCCCTCCTAACTTACGATAAGAACGAGATTATGACCTTGGCGCAACGGATCGGCACCTACCACCTGTCCACACAAAAATACAAAGACTGTTGTTCTCTCCTCTCTCGCCATCCCGAGACGAAAGCCAACTTACGAGCAGTCCAGTCAGCCGAATCGGCTCTTCCTTTGGAAAAAGCGTTGGATCAGTGCTTGAGCGAGATGGTCATTTGGACGGTCGGCATCGCTCCGCCTTCCAAAGAGGAATTGCAGACCCAGGTGGAAGACGCAACCACACCCGCCAACGCATCGGCGACCGAGGCGCAGTCGTGAGACGACGACCGAAAAAACTTTTTTCTGTCGCCGCTGTCCTTCTGGCAGCGGGCAAAGGTATCCGAATGGGCGAAGATAAACTCCTCTTGCCCATCGGAGACCGGTCCCTGATAGAAGAGACCGTCTCCCTCTTTGTAAACGCAGGGGTGGATCCCGTGATTGTCGTGGTGAGGAGTGAAGACGAGAGAATGAAGGCTCTTCTTCAGCCCCTCGGCGTCACCGTTGCGGAAAACCCCTTTTCTGATTCTGAGATGCTGGACAGCGTCAAGATTGGTGTAAAGAAACTGCCCTTACAAGAGTGCCGGGCTTTCCTGATCCATCCCGGAGACCAACCCCTCGTAGAGCCAGCGACAGTCCGCCGACTTATAAGGACCTTTTTTCGGCAGACAGAAAAGACGATGGCTGTCCCGTCCTACAAAGGTCGGCTGGGTCATCCCGTTTTGTTTGACAAATCCCTTTATGACGAGATCGTGAACCTGGAAAGCGACTCCGGTCTTCGCCCTCTGATTTACGGTCGGAACGATCGGCTTCTGACAGTTCCTGTCCAGGACCCCGGCGTCGTTATGGATATTGACAGTTGGGACGATTACCGAAGAGCCCTTCAAGTTTGGGCAGCCCGCCATTTGACGGGAGCCAGAAGATAAAATCGGCGGTTTCCCCTACAGATCCGCCAAAGACAAAGTGCGTCACAATCAGGCGTGAGGTGGGAAATGTTGGGGAATGTGATTGCAGTCAACCTGAGCAGTTACGGCAGGTATCGCGACGGAGCACTGGAACATCTGGCTTCCATAGGGATCGGCTATGTAGAAATTCCAGTCCCCCCGCCTGACAAGGTGAGCCAGATCACGGAGGAACTGAACCGCTATGGACTGAGAGCCTCTACTCTGATGGCTTCCCTGGACCTGAAGTCAGCGACGGTGGCGGAAGAGATGGAACCCCAGTTCCAAGTCGCCCAGTCCCTTCAGGTTCCGATCCTCTTTGCCAGTGTTCACGCAGGGGAGTTGGGCAAAGAGAAGGCTTATGAACGACTGCGCCAGATCGGAGAACGAGCCGACGCTTACGGCATCACTCTTGCGTTGGAAACTCATCCCGACTTATGCACTAACGCTGACGAAATGTTAGAGACGATGGAAGGGGTCCACCATCCCCGAATTCGGATCAACTTTGACACGGCGAACATCTACTTCTACAACCAAGGAAGGGATTCGGTAACCGAACTGCGCAAAGTGGCGCCTTTTGTGGTCAGTGTCCATCTTAAGGACACGAACGGTGGTTATCGGACTTGGTATTTCCCTGGACTGGGTGAAGGAGTCGTTAACTTCCCTGAGATTTTTCGGATTCTGTCGGAACGAGGCTTTTTTGGACCTTACACAATGGAAATTGAAGGGATAGAAGGGGAGTCGCTGACCAGAGAACAGGTATACGATCGGGTCGCTCGGTCGGTGGACTACCTGAGAAAGATCGGCGTCTTCTAATAACAGGAAGGTTCCGATTCGGCAGCGGCTAAGGCTTCTGTCAAGGACAGGTGCCCTTCGTAGAGGGCTCTGCCGACGATGCAACCGACCACACCGAAAGATTTCATCCGAGCCAGCCGGGCGATATGGTCCGTGGTGCTGACTCCACCGGCACAGATGAAGGATCCGTCAACGGATCGGGCAAGTTCCTCTAATCCCTGAAAGTTGGGCGCGGTCAAGGTCCCGTCCCTGAGGATGTCGGTGTAAAGGAACAGCGTGACGCCTTCTGCCGTTAATCGGCGGGCAACGGCATCGGGAGTCCAATCCGACTGACCGACCCACCCTTCCAAAGCCAACCTCTTGTCCCGAACGTCAAGGGCAACGGCTACCTTGTCTGATCCGAAGCGACGCAGGGCTTCCTGCACAAGGGTATTGTTGGTCAAGGCACCGGTCCCGAGGATACATCGGGCAACACCGGCGGCGAACACCAATTCCAGGGCTTGTAAGTCCCGGAGCCCACCTCCGACCTGGAGGCGACAGGAGACCTGAGAGCAGATGCGAGCGATGACCTGAGTATGAACCGGTCGTCCCTGCCGGGCGCCGTCCAGGTCCACGATGTGGATCCATCGGGCACCTTGCTGTTCAAAAGAAACGGCGACGGCAACTGGGTCGTCGGAATACACGGTCACTTGGTCGTAGCGCCCCTGCCGCAACCGGACGACCTGACCTCTTAGAAGGTCAATGGCAGGGATCACGACAAAGTCTGTCTGATCCATTTTCCGAATTCCTGACTCCAATGCGGTGTCAAGGTTGAAATATTCTCCTAAATTAATCACAATTATATTGGCTGGCTGGGCGGGATCACAGACAGCACCGACCGCCCAATCACTGATCGTTTATGAGAGAAGCCTGTGGCGTTTTTGGTGTGTATGGACCGAGGGAGGATGTCGCCAGGGTCACCTACTTTGGACTCTTTGCCCTTCAGCATCGGGGTCAAGAGAGTGCCGGGATTGCGGTCGGCGATGGACAGAAGATCCTGGCTCACAAGCGGATGGGGCTGGTGAGCCAGGCTTTTGATGAAGGGATTTTATCGGGATTAAAAGGGCACATCGCCATCGGACATACCCGCTATTCCACGACAGGAACTTCTTCCCTTGCCAATGCGCAACCGATTCTGGATTACCATCGGGGCATCCCCTTTGCGTTAGCCCATAATGGCAATTTAGTCAACTCTCTCCAATTACGACAAGACCTTTCTTCCATCGGCTACCGATTTGAGGGGTCCAGCGACAGTGAGTTGATTGCCAAATTGATCAGTAGTTATGAAGAATTAGACTTTGAAAGAGCCGTGATGGCAGCGGCGAAAGAGTTGCACGGTGCCTTCTCTTTGACCATTGCCACCCCTACCCTACTGATCGGTCTTCGGGACCCTTATGGCATTCGCCCCCTTTCGATTGGGAAACTGAATGCATCCCACTGGGTCATCGCTTCGGAGACCTGCGCCTTTCATCCAATCGGCGCCGTTTTCGTCAGGGACGTGCAGCCCGGCGAGATGGTCATCATTGACCAGAGGGGTTTGCACATTGTCAAGTGGGCGGACGAGGTCAAACCCAGCCTGTGTCTCTTTGAGTTTGTCTATTTTGCGCGACCCGATAGCCACCTGAATGGGGTCAATGTCCACATCGCCCGCAGACGGATGGGGCAAATTTTGGCGAGGGAACATCCTGCCGATGCCGACATTGTCATTCCCGTCCCCGACACGGGCATCCCCGCTGCCATCGGCTATGCTGAAGAATCGGGCATTCCTTACGCTGAAGGCTTCATCAAGAACCGGTATATTCATCGGACTTTCATCCAGCCGATTCAAAGGCAGCGGGAGATGGGCGTTCGGATCAAGTTGACGGCGATCAGGGAGGTTTTGGAGGGCAAGCGGGTCGTCGTTGTTGAAGATAGCATCGTTCGGGGGACGACCACCCGAAACATCGTCGGGATGCTCCGAGAAGCCGGTGCTAAAGAAGTCCATCTGAGGATTAGTTCGCCCCCTTACCGATTTCCTTGCTTTTACGGGATAGACACCGCCTCCCGAAGCGAACTGATCGCTGCCCAACTGGATGTGGAAGAGATCCGTCGCTATGTGGGAGCGGACTCGCTGGGGTATCTGAGTCTGGACGGTCTGATAAAGGCGGTCGGACTGCCTTTTGAGGGTTTCTGCCGAGCCTGCTTTGACGGCCAATATCCCATCCCCATTCCCGAAAATGTGCGCTTGAGCAAAGATCTGCTGGAGA
>JANXBO010000013.1 GCA_025057575.1 Candidatus Caldisaccharidevorator malaysiensis | reverse complement strand
CTTCTACGCCGGCGCCATCTACCACTACCTGGGGATTCCTGTTGATCTTTACACTGCCGTCTTTGCCATCGGGAGAATCCCCGGCTGGATCGCCCACGCCCTGGAGCAGTATGCCGACAATGTGTTGATCCGACCCCTCCTCCACTACACAGGTCCAGCCGAGCGCCCCTATGTGCCCATTCAGCAACGCTAACAAGGAACAAACTGATGTCTAAAAAGCGGGTCCTGTGCCTGCCGGTGTTGGTGCTCGTCATTATCCAATTGGTCGGCGGGACTGACCAATGGCACCAAGTTCGGGCTGACGGAACGCCTACCATTGGCATCTGGAAACTTTTTACTCAGACCCCGACAGGACCCGATGGGTGGGTGTCGGTCGCCCAGCCCCAGGATCTAACCTATCTAATCCGGTTTTTCCCCGAGACCCGAAGAGTTGTCACCGTGACCTTTCGGGTAAAGGCACCCCCGCTGGGGTCCTACGGTCCCGCTTTCGGATTCTGCTGGGGCTCCCCAGATCACTGGGTCCGCCGGGCGGTCTTTTTCCGCTGCGACGCCAACGGTTGGCTGAGAAGCCAGGACATTGGTTCCTGGTTCACTTGGAAAAGCCGATATGGTTGGGTCAATGTCCTTCCTTTTCCTCCCGGACAATGGTTGGAAGTATCCTTGTCGGCTGATCCCACCATTGGAGCCTGTCGCCTTTCCTTACAATCCGACGATGGCAAGAAGACTGAAAGGATTGTCCCCTTTCTTCACCCTCTCCCTTTCCTGAACGGTTTCTTCGTTTCTAACGAAGGCACCCAAGGATGGGAACTGGCTGTCAGTGTCACAAAAATCCAATTGGATCCCTTTCCCACAGCACCCCGGAGCCTTCAAGTCAAACCCCTTTCGTGGCGCCGACTGCTCGTTACCTGGCTTCCGTCCGAATCGCCCGATGTCTCCGGATACCGGATTTATCGCCAAGGGCACTTGGTGGCTCGGGTGCCGTCCGACCGTTATCAATGGGTGGACCACAATGCCGATTCGGGTCAACCCCACCGTTACTTCATCGTAGCGGAAAGCCATCGGGGTGACAGTTTACCGTCCTGGTCAACAGCAGCACTGGCAGTGCCGCCCTATCAGGGTGTTGCCAGAGGCGCCCCGTGGGATCTAAAGGCACGCTATCCCATTGTGGTTTATGGAGCAACCCCTGCTGGTCTGTCAGCGGCGATCACGGCGGCTCGTTTGGGTCATCTGGTCGCTCTAATAGAACCATCCGATCACGTCGGCGGTATGATGACGGGGGGGCTTTCCGCAACCGACAGAAGGCACCGGCAGGCGTCGGGTGGGCTTTTTCTGGAATTTGTCAAGAGGGTGGAAAACTTTTACCGAGTTGCCTATGGAGACGATTCTCCTTTCGCAGCGGCAACCAGTCAAGGATACTACTTTGAGCCCAAGATCGCCCTTCAAATTTGGACTCGGCTCCTTTTGGAAAATCCCCGAGTGCACCTTTACCTCAACCAACGATTGGTCGGGGTCCTTATGAAGGGTAACCGACCAGCCGTCGCTCTCTTAGCGGACAAGAAAAGGGGACTGGTTTGGCGGTTGGAGGGCAAGATATTCATTGACGCTACTTACGAAGGCGATTTGGCAGCAAAGGCGGGCTGTCTCTACCGTGTTGGGAGGGAGGGTCGCGATGAATTTGGGGAAGAGTTTGCTGGTGAAGTCTTTTGGGATGCGTCCCGGACGGACTTGCCCCCCGAAAAGAGAATCACCTTTGGCTCTCGTGCCGGCGACAACAAGGTTCAAGCGTATAACTATCGCCTGACTGTGACGAACCGCGCCGATAATCGGGTTGCCATTAGCGCTCCGCCCGGTTATGATCCGCAATTTTACCGAGAAATTGCCGACAGAGTTCGGGAAAAAGTGGTCTGGCATCCGTTGGAATTAGTTAGCCTGGTCCGTCTGCCCGGGCTCAAGTGGGATGCGAACAACACACCCGGTCCTTTCCCGTCAACAGATTTCATTGGTGCTAACTATGAATATCCCGAATCGGAAGGCTTCCACAGATGGTGGATTGCCGAACGACATCGCCGCTACATTTTGGGTCTCCTTTACTTTGTGCAAACCAATGAAGATTTGCCACCCTGGTTTCGGCTGTTGGCGACTTTTTGGTCGTTAGCGGCTGATGAGTTTCTGCAAACGAACAACTTCCCTCCGCAACTCTATGTGAGGGAGGCACGGCGGATCATTGGCGACTATATTTTCTATGAAAGGGACGCCCGACCCATAGCGCCCGGGCAGAGGACACCCGTTCACTGTGACAGCATCGCCGTCGCCGAGTATCCCATAGACAGTCACACCTGCACCCCCAGAGATTTGTCCCAGCCTGCCCTCCACGAAGGCTTTTTCTATTTACCGGGCATTACTGCCCCTTCTCACCTACCCTACCGCATTCTTCTTCCAAGAAGACAAAAGTCAACAGATCAAACGGTGCCGGTGGAGGGTCTTTTGGTGGTGGGGGCTGTGTCCGCTACTCATATCGGTTTTGGAACCATTCGCTTGGAGCCCGTGTGGATCGCGCTTGGTCAGGCAGCCGGCACAGCCGCTCATTTAGCCTTAACCACTGACGCCCACGGGGTCTTGAGAAAAGTGGATATAGACCTGCTGCAAAAAAGATTACTGGAGGATGGTCAGGTCATTGCTTTTTTTGACGATCTACCCCCTCCGGACAGCCCCGACTTTGCTCCTATCCAATTTTTCGCCGTCAAAGGCTTTTTTCCGACTTACCGAGCCAATCTGAAAGATGTCCTTTCTGCAGAAGAAGTGGACGCCATTCTCCAACATTTCGTTTCGGTGCTGCCCCACGGACCCGATTTTCCCCCTTTCCCAGCATCTTCCGAACCGCCTCAACAGAAAGATCTTCAAAACTGGGTGCTCTCGTATTTGTCCCGCCAGTCTCTGGATGTAAGCGAACGAACACGGGTTTTGGTCGACGCGCCGGACAGACCAATTACTCGGGGAAGCCTGTTCCGTTTCCTCTATCGCCTTTATTGGCTTTATAGAGAGTCGGGAAAGGCTCCTTGACAGCCATCAGAGCGTGTTGGAAAAAGGCTCTTATAATCCCGAGTTGGCTGTGAGCATCCGAACCAGCTCGGAGGAAAGATCTATGGCTGACCACAGTTTTGAAGAAAAAGTTCTGCAAATCCTGCAGGTCCTTTGGCAAGACGATCCGGTCTTTGCGACGTCCTGCGGCATCCACGATTATGATCACCGACTGAGTCATCTGAGCAAGGAAGCCATTGAAACCCACACGGCTCATTTGAGAGAATTTATTCGTCAACTGGAACAGATGGGACAAAGACCAGACCCCGAGGAGGAAGGAGACCGCCAAGCACTGCTCGCCGTCATAAAGAACGGGCTGATTGATTGGGAAGAAATCGGTTGGCATCGCAAAGAACCCGCTTTATACGCGGACCACGCTTTGTATGGTCTCTACCTGTTAATTGCCCGCGAGTTTGCTCCACTTGAACAGCGCTTAGCATCTGTGAAAGACCGTCTCCAAGAGGTGTGCCGCCTTTTGAAAGAATCTCAAGAGACCATTGAACCACATCAGGTCCCTTCTATTCTTGTGGAAACGGCTCTGGAATCGGCGAGAGGGGCGGGGCTATTTTTTGCCGAGGTGATCCCGGAAGCCGCCGATAGGGTGTCCGACTCCGGATTGAGGAGAGAAGTGTTGAAATCCAATGACGAAGCCGCTCAGGCTTTCCGAGACTGGGAAAAGTGGCTGAAAGAAGAGGTCGCCCCAAGGGCAGCAGGTCATTGGGGCGTCGGCAGGGACCTTTTCCTTGCCAAATTGCGCCAGGGGCACCTTCTGGAAGCCGAGCCAGAAGAATTGAAGGCTTTGGGAGAAGAGGTCTTAGCCCAAACCGTCTCTCAGATGGCGGAGTTAGCGTTGCGCTTAGATCCATTGAAAAACTGGAAGGAACTGGTGGAAGAGAAGAAGGCTCACCATCCGCCGGAAAATCAGATTTTGGACACCTACCGCAAAGAAGTGGAACGGGCACGGCAGTTTGTTTTAGAGCGAGGCATTGTGGGTTTGCCTGAAAATGATCGCCTATCGGTCGTAGAGACACCATCCTTTGACCGACCGACGACGCCCTATGCCGCCTATGTCGCTCCTGCCCCCTTTGATGAGAAGAGCGAGGGACTTTTCTATGTAACCCCTGTGAACGGAAAGGAACCGCCGGAGGTCCGGATGGACCGGCTCAAGGGGCACTGCATCTACTCTCTTCCCATCGTCGTGGTCCACGAAGCCTATCCCGGTCATCATCTTCAATTGTCTATTGCCCGAGGGTTGCCGTCGCTGGTCCGAAAAGTCTTCGGCGACACGGTCTCCATTGAGGGTTGGGCTCTTTACTGTGAAGAGATGATGTTGGAACAAGGTTACAGCGACGACCCGATCGTGCGGCTGTTTCAACTCAAGGACTTGCTGTGGCGCGCCGTCCGGGTGATCGTGGATGTTGGACTGCACTGTCACGGAATGACTCCCCAGCAAGCGGCGGGACTTTTGGTCTCTGAAGCCCATATAGAGCCTGCCAATGCCGTCGCCGAAGTTCGCCGTTACTGCGCTTCCCCGACCCAGCCCCTCTCCTATCTGACGGGAAAGATGCAAATTCTGCGCCTTCGCCAAGAAGCGGAAAGGAAACTCGGCGGTCAGTTCCAATTGAAAGACTTTCACGACCGCCTGCTCCGCACTTGCAACTGGCCGATCCCTCTTGTCCGACCTATCGTCTTGGGGGGCTCTTAGCCTTACCGGTTGCTGCCAAAAGTTTGTGAAGGCGTTGCTCCAAGTCCCTCATTTCTTGACCATAAACAAGTCCTGCTCTCTGCCAAATGAGTCGCCCTTTTCGGTCCACCAGAAACAGGCTGGGGATCACTTGAGTTTGAGACAGAGGCTTTGGTGCTCGTTTGAAGTCCGTTATATAGACGGGATACCGAATCCCCACTTCCCGGACAAAATCCCGAGTCTCTTGGGTGGCACCTTTAGAAAGACCGATGACAGTCAGACCTTGCGACCCAAACCGCTGAACGAGACGATTCAAGTGCGGAGCCTCCGCACGGCATGCCGTTCAACCAGGTTCCAATAAATTAATCAAAACCACCCGACCCCGAAACTCTTTCCAGCGCACCTTTTTGCCGTCCAGCCCCACAAGGACAAATTCTTGGAGAATCCGTCCCTTCTCTTGACCCGATGCGGTAAGGGGCAAAACAATTCCGAGAGCCAAGATCAGTAGCAAACGGTCTGTTTTTCCCTTCATTTTTCTAAGCGACTTACAAAACGGGTAATTGAGGAGGGTTGGGTGACTGGGTGAGGAGCCGGCAGCCGTCTTCGGTGACGACCGCCATATCCTCAATCCGCACACCACCGCTACCACCAATGTAGACACCGGGCTCCACCGTCACGACCATTCCGGACCGCAGTTTTTGGTGAGCGGTTTTGTTCAGACCCGGCGCCTCGTGGATTTCCAGTCCTACCCCATGCCCTGTTCCGTGAAGGAAGAACTTTTCCAACCCATAGGAGCGAAGGACCTTTCGGACCGTGCGATCAACAAACTGCCCGATCACCCCTTCCCGCAAGGCGGCTAGACCCGCCTGTTGGGCTTCCCAAACCGCTTTGTAGATGTGCCTGTCTTCCGATTGGGGACGACCGAAGAAAAAAGTGCGGGTGATGTCCGAAGCATATCCGTGCCAGACCGCCCCGCAGTCCAACAAAAGCCAGTCGCCTTTCTTGAGTGCCCGATCGGACGGCTGACCGTGGGGTAAGGAGGTTCTTTCGCCAAACAGCACAATCGGCGCAAAGGCAACCCCCTCTGATCCCAAAGCGCGAAGGTGACTCTCCAGTTCCCACGCCAACTCTTTTTCCGTTATGCCCGCCCGCACCTCGCTAAGGGTCTTTTCCAAGGCTTTATCAACGATTTCAGCACTTTTCTTCAGCGCCTGCAATTCCTCCTCATCTTTAAGGGACCTGATTTCCGTCATTAAGTCGGAAGCCCCCACAAACCGGACCCTTTTGGTGCCCAGCCGGTCCTTGACACCCTGATAAAATGCAACGGTGCAGTGCCGGTCCTCAAAACCGATCCGTTTCCATCCCAAACCTGTCAAACAATTGCCGACCGCTCTGACATAGTCACGCTCAATGTGCATTTTCAAAGGAAGTCCCTTGGTCTGCAGTCCTGCCTGTTCTTTGTAGCGCCCATCGGTCACCAGGATCGCCCCATCCGATGCGCTCAAAAGGAAGACGCCAGCACTCCCCGTAAAACCTGTCAGGTAGGTGACGCTGGCACGATTCAAGACCATTAGTCCGTCCAGACGGTTCGCCCCCAAGCGATCCCGAACTTTTTGCCACCTTTCTAATCGCCGATCCGGCACCGATGGTTCCACCTCTCACTTTTTGCTCACTGAAGTCCGAGCCCGTTGAGCGAGACTTACCGCCGCTGTGAGCCCGAGGAGGTAACTGTCCTTGCCAAAGCCCGCAATTTGCCCCACGCAGACGGCTGCGATCACTGACCGATGGCGAAAGTCTTCTCGCTGATAGATGTTGGATAAATGAACTTCCACGACGGGCTTGCCGTAAGCCTTTAAGGCATCGCGAAGGGCGATGGAATAATGAGTCAGCGCTCCTGGATTGATGACAATTGCCTCCGCCCAGTCCGACTCTTCTTGGATTTTGTCAATGAGGCTGCCTTCGTGATTGGACTGGAACACCTTAAGGACAGCACCTAACTCCTCAGCACGGCAAATCAGGGCTTCGTTGATCTGATCAAGCGTTTCTGTCCCGTAAATGTCCGTCTCCCTTCTGCCCAGCCAATTCAAGTTCGGACCGTGGAGAACCAAAATTCGGATGGGATCAGGTGTCATCCGTCTCCTTCCTTCCTGGCAATAAGGATCAGTCGGGGTGAATCTATTTCATAAGGGGACCCTTGATAGTCGCCGAACGCTTTCTCCACTCGGAGCCGACAATTTTCCATCATCAACCGCAGTTCAGCAGCGGAATAGACTCGGATGGACGATTGGCGAATATACCGCCCTCCATCGGCGGCGACAATGACCCAGCGGGTTTCCAACCTGCTGGTGAGCAAATCAAAGGTTCTTTCTTCCAGAACGACCCACCCTTCGTCCACGGTTCGCCAGTCGTGGGGTTGAAACTGGCGAATCAGCCATTCTCGGTTCATCACATCAAGAATCAGCCCTCCCCCTGGCTGCAAATGCCGAGACATTTGGGCGAGAGCCCTTGCATCTTCCTCCTCGTTTTCCAAATAGCCAAACGAGGTGAAGACATTGAGAACGGCATCAAAAGGGTCCGGAAGGTCAAGATCGCGAATGTCGCGGTGAATAAAAGTAACGGTGAGACCTTCTTGATGTGCCCTTTGCTGGGCGACATACAGTAAGGCTTCCGAGAGGTCTACCCCGACCACGCGAAAACCTCGCCTTGCCAATTCCAGAGAATGGCGCCCTTGACCGCAACAGGCGTCCAGAATCCGCTCCCCGCCTTTCAATCCCAGTGCTTCCACGAAAAAGTCCACTTCCTTGCGGACCCTTTCTGGAACCTCCGCAAAATGGTAGAGGCGCAAATACAAGTCATCAAAAAATTCTCGGTACCAGGTCATCGGCTTTTTCGCTCGCTCTCTTTTTGATTTTGGTGGATCGTTTCAAGAATGGCGCGGACTTCCCTCTGTAGTCCTTTGGCAAAGGCTTCCTGGGCGTCAGCGGCTTGGGGTTCCTGATAGCGAAGGATGGGCAGGTAAGCCTCCAAAAAGGACTTTAGTTCCTCATCGGCTTCTTTCGCCAAAAGAAACGCCTTCTTTTTTTGCCCAGCAACCTGCCAGTGGCGGGCAAGGGCGATTTTCGCTGCCGACAAATACGGATCGGACCAAAAATCAAGGGGACGGTAACGACCCATCGGTCCTTGACTCATTTGGTAAATTTTCTGATAAAGGCGCAGAGCCAGTTTCTGCTTCCCTTGTTGTCGGTAAAGTTCTGCTAACTTCCAGTAGGCTTCCGTGTCAAGGGGATTGACCCGAATCGCCCGATTCAGCGCCTTTGCTGCTTCCCCCTCCCTCCCCATCTCGGACAGAAAAGCAGCCTTGATTTTGTAATTGCCCGACCGGATCGGCTGCAGCAAAAGAGCCCTGTTGATGGCTTTGATCCCGTCTTGAAGATAATCGTTGTGACCGCTCACCTCCCACAAGCCTCTTAAAATCACTGCCCTTCTGGCAGGATAGACCGCATTCAGCGGATCCCATCGTTCGGCTCTTTCTAGGACAGCCTTCTGACGATAAGGGTTCCAGAAGGTATCGCTTGGTGAACTAATCCATTGACCAACTGTGACGCCCAGGATGAAAAGACCCAGCAAGGTCAGTCCAACACCAACGGGCGCAGCAGCCTTGGGTGCCCACGAAACCGCTCTTTCCCTTTCCCCTGTCTGGGCTAAACCACACAGCACCCCCAAAGCCAAAAGATTGGCAGTCGCCAACCAAGCCGTTTCCGTCAAGTTGTGCAGAAGGCAGGCGAGAACGCCGATGGCAGCACCCAGTTGCAGGTAACGAGCATTTCCTTCCAATGCAAAACGAAGCGCCCCCACCAGACTACGAGCAAAGAAGACCAACAGCAGCAACAAAGCCGGTAGACCACAATCCATTGCCAATTGCAAAAAACCGTTATGAGCGTGACGGGTAAAGCCCACTTCTGCATACCGAGGATAGACCCATTCAAAGGTCCCCGGTCCGTGACCCAACAGAGGACTGTCGGCGATGGCAAGAACCGATGACTTCCAGACCCAAATCCGAAACATCCAGGAGTGGACCTGACCGGATAAGACTTGTTCCAGGCGTTCCCTAATAGGAGGAAGGGCAAACATTAGAGCCCCCAGCGCAAGAAGTGTTAGAGACGAGTAGAAAAGGACGCGCTTTTTCCCCGACGCCTCGCCTTTGGTTCGGGCTAACCAAAAAAGAACGGTTGAAAAACCAACCAACCCCAGGGACAAAAAGGCACCCTTTGATCCTGTGAGGAAGAGACAAATGAGGACGAGAGCAGTGCCCACAACAAAGGGAAGGCGCCAACTGAACGGTTTGTAGAGCACGAGAGCCGTAGCAACTGGAAGGATCATCAGTAAGTAATTGGCAAACAGGTTAGGATGAACGAAAGGACCGAAGACCCGCCAGCGAGGATCTACCGCCGCTGTTTCCAGGTAGGTCCGCATCTCCCAAAGAGAAGGGAGAAACCCGCTGAGAAAAAGACTCAGAGCGATGATTAAAGGAACCGGTGTCGTTTGACTCAACCGTCTGACCAAAACCGTTACGACGGCGAAGACCGCCCAGCGGCTGATTTCCGTTAGGGAAGCCCAAAGATATTTCGTGTTAACAAGCGTCAGAACTTGCCACAAGACCAAAGATAGCAACAGCATTTCCGATGACGCCACCGTGAGAGAATGCCGTTTCAGAAAGGCGGCGACCGATAGCACACCGCCCGCAGTCAAAAGGACCGTCAGCACAGGTCCGGTCCATTTCCAATCGTTCTGCCCACCGAGGTAGGGCAGAAAAGTAACGAGCAAGCCTACCAGACCGGCAACGACAAGACGCGGGTTTAAAAAGACCTGGCGGGCGCCAGCGCTCGGACTCTCCAGCGTCCTCTTTTTCCCGTCTTTAGTGTCTTTCTTAACTTTCGTCTTCACCGCTGTCGCCCTCATTCCCTAAAGGAGAGGACGCCGAATCCGGTTGAGGCCTTCGGGAGGTCACCGGAAGCCTACCAGGATCTGCCAAGGCTCTTATCGGGCGTTCGGCAGAAACCCTGTTACCAAGAAACCTTGCCTTCCGAGATAGCCACCAGAGCAATAGCCGATGAAACCCTAACCGTGACAAGGCACCCAGCAATCTGATGGCAATGCCAAGAGGAACCATCGGGCGTATCCAGAAGGGGTATCGGTTACGATAGTGTTTTTGAAAAAATTTCCACATACTGCGGTGATGTTGAAAAAGGGAAAAGACGAGACGCTGATCACTGCTCCTTCCGACCTTGTGAACGATGGTCACCTCAGGATAGTAAATCACCTTAAAGCCTTTCGCTTTAACCCTCCAACACAAATCCACATCTTCACAATAAGACCAATAATCCTCGTCCAGAAGACCGATTTGGTTAAGGACGGAACGGCGCACCAGCAAAGCCGCACCGGAGACCCAATCCACTTCCGAAGGACTGTCTCTGGGAAGATCTTTGCCCAGATAGCGCCTTTCATAAAAAGTATTCGGAAACAAGCGAGACAGCGGCGTGTTGCGAAAGAGTCCGGCTCCGATATCGGGGAAAGACCGAGCCGACCATTGTAAGGTCCCGTCTGGTCCCACCAGCCGAGGTCCGATCACACCAATTTCCGGTGCCTTTTCGGCGAAAACTACCATCTTTCTGATGGACTTAGGATCGGCTATTGTATCGGGATTAAGAAGGAAAACATACTTACTTTGGGAGCATTTGAGCCCTTGGTTATTAGCCCTGGTGAAGCCTACATTCTCCCTGTTAGCGATGAGCCGCACAAAGGGAAAGAGCCGCCGCACGGTGTCAACAGTATCATCTGTGGAAGCGTTATCCACGACAATTATTTCCCAATCACCCTTTGCCAATTCCGGTGCCGATGACAAGGATTGAAGACACTGGATCACATCATCTTTCACATTCCACGAGACTATGATGATAGAAAGAAGGGCTGGTTTAGGGGTCACTTTCTGATTCTGTGTCACTTTCTTTTTCCATTTCTATGTCTACGAAGCACGGAATGCCGTCTCTGATAGGATAGAAGGCACCGCAACCGGTGCAGACGAGAGCCGGCTGCTGCAGGTCAACGGCTAAGGCTGAGCGACAAGTTTCCTTAGGGCAGGCAAGGATCTTAAGGACCCAAACAGGTAGCGCAATGACTTCTTGTAAATGCGTGATGATGGCTCCCTCCTTGTTTACCCACGGCGAACCATCAGATATCGGATAATTCGGGCATAAAAACCGACGACTAACAAGGACCGCAACAAAGCATACGGGACCGATGCCATTAAGGGTCTGATGTTCTTGTCGTAAAAGCCCAGCATTCCCTTCAAAGACAAAATGAATCGGGCGATTCCCAATTGACGGGTGCTGGCGCCGTGATGATGAACAATAACGGCGTGCGGAATATAAAAGATCTTCCAGCCCTTTTTGCGCAACTGCCAGCAAAGGTCCACGTCGTTAAAGAAAAGAGACAAGGATTCGTCCATACCGCCTATCTGCTCCCACGCTGTCCGCCGAATTAAAAGAGCCGATGCCATCGGCTGATCTACCTCTTGAATTTCTTTCAAACGATCTGGGTGAATTTTATAATCGCCGTTCTTGATCAGAAACAGACAATCGGACATCAGAGCCAGAAAAAGGGTGCCCGGGGTGGGGAACCGACGGACCGAAGATTGAGGGCGTCCCGATGGATAAACCAGTCTGGGAGCGACAGCACCCGCTTCGGGATGCTGATCAGCAAAGGAGAGCAGCCTCACTAAGGCTTGCGCCGTCACCTCGGTATCGGGGTTAAGCAGAAGAAGGTAGCGCCCCGATGCCCTTTGGGCACCCCTATTGGTCGTTGCCGCATAGCCTCTATTGTTCTCGTTCCACAGGAGTTGGACCTCGGGAAACTGGGTCTGAACCCGTTGGCAACTGTCATCTGAAGAAGCATCATCAACGACGATGACTTCCAGTTTCACTCCCTCTAAGCAGGCTCGCCTCAAGGACCAAAGACAGCGGACGAGCAGATCAGCCGTGTTCCAGTTGGCGATAACGACTGAGATGTCCGGTCTTTTTTTCCCTGTCTCTTGCTTTAACGAAGTGGGCTCGCCGGCGACGATCATCCCGTGCTCATCATCACTTCTTTATAGATGGCAACGGCAACTTGTGCGGTTCTGTTCCAAGAATAGCCGCCAGCCCGCTGACGCCCTTTCTCTGCCAGTTCTTGCCGGAGCCCTTCGTCGCGCGCCAATCGGTCCACCGCCTCAGCAATCTCTTCGCTGCTTTCAGGATTGATGAGAACCGCAGCGCCTTCCCCAATTTCTTTGAGACCCGACCGATTGGAAGTAATCACCGGAACACCGCTCGCCATCGCCTCCAAGACAGGAAGCCCAAACCCTTCCCAAAGGGAAGGGTAAAGGAAGAAAAGAGCCAGTTGGTAAAGAGCCGGCAAGTCTCCATCGGCAACATAGCCGATGAAAGAGACATCCCTGTCTGCCTCAATTAACTTTAAGAGACCCTCACACTTCCAACCGATTTTGCCGGCAATGATGAAGGGAGGGATATCCTTGTTTTTGATTCTCAAAAGACTGAGTGCCTTAAGGACCCTGTCCAGGTTTTTCCTTGGCTGCAAGACGCCGACGAACAAAAAAAACTGTGGGGGTAATCGGTAGCGACGGGCGACCGCCTGACGCTGATGATAGTCGGCAACTTTGAGAAACATCTCCCGGGGGGCTAAGGGGATGACACGGATCTTGGTTCTCGGCACTTTAAGGAACTGCACAATGTCTTCCAACGATGCGTAAGAATCGGTCGTTACCTTCTGGGCTCGCTGGGCAGTGACGGGAAGGACGGTATTGAGAAAGAAGCGGTCTTTAGCAGGAAACGCCTCAGGAAACCTCTTCCAGGAAGCGTCGTGGATGGTCGTGACGATGGGAATGGGACAAAGAGGCGGACTGATATATTGAACTTGTAAAACACTGAGACGAGACGATTGCGCCAGACGGGGCAGGTAGAAAAAGGTAAAAGCCCAGCCGGGCACCGGCGGAAGATGTTTCCAAACGACCTTGGGATGAATCAAGGGTTCCTTGCCGGCGGAGCCGGTGGCAAAGATAACGATCTTCTCCACCTCTTCCTGCCGGACCAATCCCTCTAACAGACCCAGTAGAAAAGTCCGATCGCCCGTGAAGGGTCCAAAAATCACTCGCCCGTCCAGACCAACAATCATAGGTTACCGATCGGACGCCAAAATCCCACAAAGGGACCGATTCAATCAAAGACCTTCGCGAGCCATTAGTGCTTTTACTTCGCTGATCACTTCCGCACACAACTCACGGGCTTTTTCCTCCGTCTTGGCTTCTGCGATCACCCTTAAAATGGGTTCCGTTCCGGAAGGGCGGATATGAACCCAAGAGTCTTGCCATTGTAACTTGATACCGTCCTCTTCCGTCACCTCTTCAGCGGTGTATTGAGACTTGATCTTCTCAACGAGAAGAGGATAAAGGGACGGGTTATAGGGAAGTTTTTCCTTAACGATAAAGTAATTGGGCAAATAAAAGACGATCTCACTTAACGGCTTCTGGACATAAGCCATAAGTTCTAAAATAAGACCAGCAGCAGCGACGGCATCTCTGGCATACTGAACGGGTGGATAAATCACACCGCCGTTGCCTTCTCCCCCGATAACACCGGACACTTCCTTAAGTTTCTTGCTGACATTAATATCCCCCACAGCAGTGCGCAAAACCGGCACACCGAACTGGCGGGCGACATCATCAATGCGCATGGTAGTGGAAAGGTTTGTCGCTACGGGACCGCGCTCCCGATGCTTCAAAACATGATAGACGCACAAGGTCAGGGTATATTCCTCGCTGAGGGCGTGTCCCTGCTCGGAAACGAGGCAGAGTCGGTCCGCATCCGCATCGTGAGCCATCCCGATGTCGGCACCTAACTTGCGCACCTCCTGGCACAGTGTTTGGAGGTTGTCCGGAATGGGCTCTGGGGGGCGCCGAAAAACCCCTGACCGATCCTGATGAATGAGTCGCACCGAGCAGTTTAACTCTTTTAGGAGATAAGGCGTCACGAAAGATCCGGCACCACCCCCGCAGTCCAAGACGACCCGAAACTTTTGAGATCGGATCCGATCCACATCCAGGATGCCTAAGATCCGTTGCACATGGCGGAGCCCTGCCTTCTTATCGGATTGCGGTTTGGGAACTTGATCCCAGGGCACTTGAGGATACTGTCCGCTTTCATAACACTGGATCAGTTCTTCCATCTCCAAATGGTCCAAATACATTCCGTCGGAGTTGAAGAACTTCAAAGCATTCCATTCAGCAGGATTGTGGGATGCAGTAATCGCTAAGGCACCCCTTGCTTTCCAGTGAGGAACAGCTAGTTGCAAGGTGGGCGTGGGTTGAATTCCGAGGTCAATCACTTGGCAGCCGACAGCCAGAAGACCCGCTTCCACTGCCGACCGCAGCATTGGTCCCGATGTCCTTGTGTCGCGCGCAATCAGAACCGGTCCCGGTCTTTTCAAAGTCCCATATGCCATCGCCCATTTAAGAGCGTCATCGGCGAACAGACTCTGCCCGACGATGCCTCGGATCCCTGAAACGCTAATGATCGGCTTTTCCAAAGCAACCACGCCGCTCATTTCAACGCCACCTACTCTTTCTTACCGCTTCAAAAACCTCGGCGGTTATGCCACATCTATAGCCGACTTTTTTTTAAATTTTGACCAGCCACTTTCTTGGTGTGATTCTCACTCTTACCATCGCCCAAAGACATTTCAGACCATCAATGGGACGAATCTTCTTGCCCTCCGCCACGCTCCTGGGACGATAGGAAACGGGCAGTTCTACGATCGGATGTCCTAATCTTCTTAATACGGAAGCCAATTCAAAGTCCAAATCAAAGCCCCGGCATTTTAGCCGAAGACTTTGAGCCACCTCTGTCTTAATCATCTTATAACAAGTCGCCACATCTTGCGTTCCTGTTATGAAAAGAAATCGGAACAATAAGTTGAGAAGTCCCCTACCCCATTGATAAATGAGGGAACCCCTCGCTTCCGGAGTGAAAATTCTTTTCCCAAAAACGGCAGTTAGATTGTCGGAAACAGCTCTTTCCAAAAGACGAAGAAGGTCCCTTGGGTCGTATTCTAAATCAGCATCTTGGATGACCAGCCATCTGCCTCTTGCCCGCTCAATCGCCCACCGAACGGAACTGCCTTTCCCCAGGTTTCTCTCTTGAAAATGGACCGCCACTTCAGGATGGTGATATTTTTGGAGGAACTCCCTTGTGCCGTCCTCGGAACAGTTCTCCACCACGATGATTTCCTTGCTGATCGGTAAAGCCGTCACCTGATCCAGGATCGTTGCAATGGTCCTGACCTCATTGTAGACTGGAACGATGATGGTTAGGATTGGTTTTTCCATTTTGTTGCCTATGACTTTATCATTTTCCCCGTCTCTTGTTATCGTCAGACAGGAGGAATCGGATGAGGCACCGAATACTGGGAAAAACGGGGATGTGGGTGAGCGAAATTGCCTTCGGCTGCGCTTACTTGGGCACCCGACCGGCAGATCGGCAAGACGCCATCAACCTGGTCCGAAAAGCAGTGGACTTGGGGATTACTCTGTTTGACACCGCCGACATTTATGGTGGGGGTGTCTCCGAAGAGATAGTGGGGGATGCCGTAAGGGAAGTTCGGGACCAGATCGTCCTGGCGACCAAAGTGCGGGGCAAAATGGGTCCTGGTCCCAATGATGAAGGGTTATCTCGCTACCACATTGTGCGAGCCTGCGAAGCCAGTCTCCGCCGCTTGAAGACCGACCGCATTGACCTTTACCAGGTCCATTGGACCGATCCGAACACCCCTATTGAGGAAACCTTGGAAGCCTTGGACTACTTAGTTCGGTCAGGTAAAGTGTTGCATATCGGATGCTCCAACTTTGCTGCCTGGCAGGTTGCGAAAGGCCTTTGGGTGGCGGATAGAAAAGGACTGGCGTCCTTTCGGTCCGTTCAGCCCCCTTATAGCCTGATCAACAGGGATGCTGAAAGGGAACTGTTTCCCTTCTGCCTTTCGGAAGGGATAGGAGCGATCGTCTACAGCCCGTTAGGCGGCGGGTTCCTTGCGAAACCAACAATGCCGGATGCCCCGCCTGTTTCGTGGGCTCGTGCGGCTCACTACCAAAACCGACCCGAATTAGCCCCCTTAGAGAAGCGAGCCTTCAACGCCGTCCATCAAATTGCCAAGGAACACGGACGACCGCCCAGCCAGATCGCCTTAGCCTGGGTCCTTCATCAGGAGGCGGTCACAGCTGCCATTACCGCCGCCACCAATGAAGAGCAACTAAAGGAAACGGTGAGGTCCTGGGAGGTCAAATTGTCAGATGAAGAGATCCGAACCTTAGATGAGGCGACTCGTATCGGGTAACGGATCATCCGGCGTGGCTCTTTCATTCGTTTCCCGATCGGTCGCCATCTGTTCCGCAGAAGCCGTCGTTGAAAGCGCCACGATCTTCCAATGGCGGATCCCCTGACGATTTTGAATGCGGACTTCGTCACCGACTTTTTTCCCTAAGAGCGCCTTTCCAACCGGCGAGTCCGGCGTCGCTGTCAGAACACCATCAGAAGAAGGTCCTTCCAAACTGTCAGCGATCCTAACCTTAAGAATCGTGCCATTGGAAAGGTCCTCTAAGGTCAGGATCACACCAACGTCAACCGTGTCCACCTGTCCTTCCCACTCAACCACTTCTACATCCAAGAGTTGCTCTTTCAGAAACTTTAGCCTCGCTTCCGTCAAAGCCAACAGCCTCTTGGCGGTGTCCAGACCGGCATTTTCCGAAAGGTCACCCTCGGACGCTGCCTCACGAACGGCTTCTATGAGGTGGAGTCTTTTTTCTGTTAGTTCCCTAATCTCCTGCTCTATCGCTTGCACCGCCTGTTTGGTCATTCTTTTCGCCACGATGGACCTCCTTCGCCTTCCGTCATGTTCTCACGGAATGTTCACAAAAATTATGATGCGCGTGACTCTATTTTTTCGTCAAGATTCTTTTTGGTTAAAAAGGATAAAAGGTCGTTTTTCTCAAGCCGTCGTTGTCTTGGCGAAGTTGACCGTTAACTGGGGCTGAGGATGCCTATATAATATATAACGAATCGGACCAGAGGGAGGAGAGACTAATGAAAAGTCGGGTCAGCGTCAGCGTTGTGGCAGTGTGGGGGATCTTATTGTTTGTGGCTCTGGCGATCAGTCAGCCCCGAGCCGGACTGGAGGTTCAACTGGCTGGAGTCCGTCTGGGGTCACCGGCAATTGAAAGGGACGCAACGGGGGCGCTGAAGCCGACTTGTTTGTTGCGGGTGTGGGGGCTCCCAGACTTTCTCGTGATGTTGCCGGGGGGCGGAATGACCGTCCCTCAGACGGGGGCTCCTGCGGGTCCTGGCGCCGTTCCGGGTGTTGGACCAGGGATGCCAGGAGGTTTTCCGGGATTTGGACCTGGTGGGATGCCGGGCATCGGTGGAGCCCTTGGAGGAATGGGTTCCGGTTTTGGAGGTCAGCCCATGCTGGGTGCCCAGATGCCGGCAATGGGAATGATGGGTCAAATGGCAGGGGCTCCGGGGGCAATGGGGGGACTTCCTGGTCCCCTGCGGGGCGGTCAGGGGGCGGGAATGCCCGGTCCGGGAATGATGGGTGGCATGCCGGGAATGATGGGCGGTATGCCCGGAATGATGGGTGGCATGCCGGGAATGATGGGTCCTGGGGCAATGGGCGCTGGTCCTGGCGCTGGGGCTGGTGCCGGTGCCGGTGCGGCGGCTGTTCCCACTCCTGGGGAGTTAGCCTGGGCTGTTCCCGTCTGGATTCAGGTCCAACCGAATCAGCATCTTTGGCTTTACAAGCGGGGCGATGCGGCGCTCAGTTTTCTTGTGACAGGGGACTTAATTGTTGCCGGTATTACCGTCGCCGGTCGCCAGTTTGATAAGGCAAAGACCGCCTTAGGCGATCCCTTCAAGACGATCAAACTGGGCGATGACTTTCAGCGGGTCCTGCTGCGCTACGGTCCCCCTGACGAAGTGCTGGGCTTCAACCTTCAAACTCTTCAGCCCACCTCAGCGATGATGACGAGGAACCTCGTTCTGCGATACCACCGTTCCAGCAACATTGAATTCACTCTTCTTAACTACAAGGTCGTGCGCATTTTCATTTTCTTACCCGAAAGAGTAACGGTCAACCCGTAACGGCTAAAAAGGATCGGTCGCCTTGATGACCGCTTATGACCGAAGCAAGCCTGCCCGCCCTCATCAGGGAACGGCTGGATCCGGTAGAAGTAGTTGGCCGTTATGTCACCCTGATTCGGGCGGGGCGGCATTATAAAGCCCTTTGCCCCTTTCACCAAGAGAAGACCCCTTCTTTTTACCTTAGCGCCGAAAAGGGTCTTTGGTATTGTTTCGGTTGTGGTGCGGGTGGCACCGTCTTGGATTTCGTTCAGAAAATTGAGGGTCTTACCTTCTCGGACACCCTGGCTAAGTTGGCGGGGGAATTGGGAATCCCTTACCGACCCACCGATGCATCGGCAACGCCGCCGTCGGCGCGTCAGCGGCTCTTGCAGATCAACCTTGCTGCCCAACATTTCTTTCGGTGGTCCCTGAGGAACTCTTCCGCTCCTCAAGAATACCTAAGGAAGAGAATGATCGGTCCCGAGATCGCCGACCGGTTTGGTCTGGGGTATGCCCCCAGCAGTTGGGACCTTCTGACCCAGTTTCTCCGTCAGCGGCGTCTGTCTCTGGAAGACGGGGTCAGGGTCGGCGTTCTGATCCGTAGTAGCGACGGACGGATTTTTGATAGGTTCCGTCACCGATTGATGTTCCCGATTCATGCCCTAACGGGAGAGATCATCGGCTTTGCGGGCAGGTCCCTGGGCGACGAGGAACCAAAGTATCTGAACGTGCCGGAGTCGCCCCTTTTTCAAAAAAGACAAAACCTTTATGGACTTCACCTGGCTCGGCAGGCAATCAGGACCAAGGGCAGGGCGATCATCGTAGAAGGGTATTTGGATTGCATTACTTTGCATCAAGCGGGCTTTTCCGAGACCGTGGCGACAATGGGAACGGCACTGACCGGCTCCACCCTTCAACTGCTCAAACGCTATACCGACCGACTGTTCATTGCCTTTGATGCCGATTCGGCTGGCTGGTCTGCCATCCTGCGCTCCTCGGACCTGTTCCATCATTACGATCTGACAGTTTTTGTGGTCCCGATGCCGCCGGGGACTGACCCCGACAGCCTTGTTCGGGAGAGTGGATCGGATGCCTTCGCTAAGGCCTTCCAAGAAGCAGAGCCTTTAGTGGCATTCCGAGCCCGCCTTTTTCTCAAGGACTATCCAAAGGCGGACGCCGCATCTCTCCAAGCAGCCAGCAGGCTCCTGCGGTCGGTCCACCGACCGTCCGAGCAAGAAGAAACGATAGAAATCTTGTCTAAAGAATGGGGAAGGGATCGTCCTGAACGGATTGCCGGAATTCGGCAGGCACTGTATAGGTCTTTGTTGCGCCAGTGGACCGGACGATCCGACAGGGCAGATGGGCACTTAAAGACGGCGCTGGAGCCGGATCCCATTACAGCTGCCCTCACCGATGTATCCGAACTACCGGCCGGCGTTGCGGGCCGGGAGGAGGACCTGATGGCCGCGTTGTTGCAGGATGAAGAAGCAGCAGGGCGAATCTTCTCTTTGATGACCCCCGATCATTTCCTCTTAAGCCATCACAGAGAATTAGCGAGTTTAGCTTTCTCCTATCTTCAATCGGATCGTTTTAGCGAATTAGGCAAAGCCATTGAAGATTTGAGCGATGAGGAAATAAAGAAAACCTATTTCCGGCTTATGGTGAGAGATCTTTCCTTCCTCAAAGCCAAAAATGCCATTGAGGACCGAATTGCTCTTCATCAGCGGTATAGAAGCGAAAGAGAAGTGAAACGGCTTCTTAGGGAACTGCACAGCAGGATGAAAGAAGGAATTCTTGTTGAGGATCGCTTCGTGATAGAATTGCTGCGGTCACTGAAATCGTAGAGGGATTGGGATGGACGAAACCCGCCCAGAATCGGATCCTTTAGACGATTGGTTGGCGCTAACGCGAGCGTTGGGAGCCGTCCCCTTTGAACTGGTGGAGGAGACAGCACAACAGATGGGGGTGGCGACGGACGATCTCCTTGATCTCCTCCAACGAGAAGGGGTTCAAGTGGATGCTTCTGAGGAGTTTTTTCAGGAACAAGCGGAGAGGGCTGAAGGAGAGGATAAGGAAGACTGGGGTCGGGACCAAGAACTAGCGGAGCCCTTGAGAGTTCTTTTATCCCAAATAGGTATCCGACGGCTCCTTAATTTGGAAGAGGAAATCTTTTTGGCACAGCGAGCACAGGAGGGGGACGGGGAAGCCAGACGGCTCTTGATAGAAGCCAATATTCCTTTGGTGATTAAAATCGCTTCCGAGTTTCACCGGCGGGGACTCCCATCTCTTGAGGATATGGTCCAAGACGGTTGCATCGGGCTCATTCGGGCGGTGGACCGTTACGACTGGAGGAAGGGTTATCGTTTGGGAACCTATGCAGTCTGGTGGATTCGGCAGCAGATTCTGAGGGGGCTGGCAGAACAGACCCGTCTGATTAGGATCCCCTACCCAATGGTAGAAACGCTCAGCCAGTTGAACCGAGCCAGTCATCAGTTGCGGCAGGAATTGGGTCGGGAGCCGACCGTTGAGGAACTGGCGGGGGAGACGGGTCTCTCCCAGGAACAGATCCGCGAAGCCTTGAGCGTTGTGCCGACCATTACTTCTTTGGAGGCACCGGTGGGTGAAGAAGAGGACCTCTCAGTGGAAGAGGTTCTTGCCGACCCGACCGCTTTATCGCCGGAAACCGAGTTCCTTCGCAGTTTAGCCAGACGACACCTGCTGGAACTATTGGAAGTCCTGACCGAGAGGGAAAGAGAAGTTTTGAAACTGCGCTACGGACTGATTGACGGTAAGACGAGAACTTTGGAGGAAGTGAGTCGGATCCTGAGGATCACGCAGGAAGGCGCCCGACATCTGGAAAGTCGCGGGCTGGCGAAACTTAGGGATCCCCAGTATAGACAGATTCTCAATCTGATTGCACAGTATCTATAAATAAGGGGGCGCGTAGCTCAACGGCAGAGCGGCCGGCTCATAACCGGTCGGTTGGGGGTTCGAGTCCCTCCGCGCCCACTGAACGGATCCTGCTATTGCCTGTCCTCCTACCGGTTGGTAAGACACGCATCCCACTCGCTCAATCTCTTTTGTCTGTATTAAATGTCAAGTGTCCCCTTGCGCGTTCGCCGTATAGAATAGGTCCACGACCAAAGAGCCGACAGGAGAGAAGGGACGATGTATCAGACGCTCTATCGCAAATATCGACCGATTCGTTTTAGAGACATCGTCGGTCAAGACCCGATCGTTAAAGCATTAAAAAACGCGTTGAAGCAGAAGCGACTGGCGCATGCCTATCTTTTTGCCGGTCAAAGGGGAACGGGAAAGACCACAACCGCCCGGGTTCTGGCAATGGCATTGAACTGCGAGAACTTGACAGCCGAAGAACCCTGTGGCGAATGCGGTCCCTGTGAGAGCATCATTAAAGGGTCAGCGGTAGATATCTTGGAACTGGACGCTGCCTCCCATACCGGAGTGGACGCCGTTAGGGAAGCCATCGTGGACCGTCTCGCGTTCGTTCCTGCCCTTTTGCGGTTCAAGGTTTACATCATTGACGAGGTTCATATGCTTTCGGCCTCCTCGTTCGCCGCTTTACTTAAGAGTCTTGAGGAACCACCTCCCAGGGTCGTCTTCGTTTTGGCAACCACCGATCCTCATAAGGTTCCTGCCACCGTCCGTTCCCGATGCCTCCGCTTTGATTTCCAGCCCGTAACACCATCCGCCATTGTCCAACGGATGCGCCAAGTTTTAGACGGAGAGGGCTGGCAGGGATACTGCGATCCGGAAGCCCTTCAGTTGATTGCCACAACGGCAAAAGGCTCGGTTCGTGATGCGTTGACCCTCTTGGAGCAGATCATCTCTTTTTCCGATGGAACCATCACCGTTGATCTGGTGCACTCTCTCTTGGGAATGACCGATCGGGATTTTCTGTGTTCCCTCTTGGATGCTCTGAGGGAAAAGGATAGGGTTCGGATCTGGCAATGGGTGCAAGAGTCTGTGGACCGAGGTAGGGACCTGCATCAGTTGGTGCGAGACCTTTCCGCCTACCTGCGGCGGCTGTTAAGTTGCAAACTTGGGGCCCAAACCGAAGCCGACGAAACAAAAATCCTTGAACAGGCGAATCAGTGGTCAGAAGAAGATTTAATTGTCCTGTTGCGGTCCATTTGGGAACTGGAGAGAGAGATGCGCCTTTCGGAAGATCCCCAATTGACTCTTGAGGTCGGTCTTCTCCAGATGATCCGTCACCAACGGCAGGTTGATCATGCCAGGCAACCAGAGTCCGTTGAGGAGCCTGTTATTGCCACTGAGACAAAAAAAGTCCCTCTCATCCAGAGCGGTGCAACGGATCAGGGCGAGTCCACCAAAGCACTGACCAGCGCCCAAGTCCAGCAAAAAGAGAAAAAGGCGGAAGAAAGCCCTGCCAGCATCCTCTGGCAAAAATATTTGCAAGAGTTAAAGAATAAATCTCTGATCGCCTATTCCTTTTATGTCCACGCCGAGCCAATCGGTGTTTCTGGGGATTGTTTAATTATCGCGTTTCGGCACCCCTTTCACTACGATCGGGCAAGTGACCCCAAGTATCTGGGATTGGCAGAAGAGGTGGCGGCAAGAGTGTATGAAAGCGTCCGCCGAATCCGGACACAGTTAAAAGAGAGCGTTGGGGAGCCAATAGTCGGGACGGCTGTTAAACCGCCAACGACATCGGAGAAGACCCTCAGACCGACAGAAGAACTCTTGAGAGACCTCTTTGAGGAATAAGATCGGCGCAAATCGTTTTAAAACCAGCCCCAACGGCGCCGATCGGGAGCAATCGGAAGACCAGCCAATTTGCGAGCGATGCGACGGATCGCCTTCGCAAACTCTCCCTGGGGTTCCCACAAGACCGGCGGACTGCCACGAGAGATGGACTGAACGACGATTTTCGTATCATTGGGCACCGTTTCCCATATCTCCAACCCCAATCCCTCGGCGACGATCTCGGGTGTGACCTCAGAGTCCGGCTGGACCCGATTGAGCAACAAACGGGGTTGAATGTTATGCCGCTGGAGTCCGATGATCAAAACTTTGGTCGCCCTCAGAGACAGAAGGTCCCACGGCACCGCAATCACATAGACCTCATGTGCAAGAGTATGCATTTCCAAATCGGTCAAGAAAACGGTAACAGGTGTGTCCATCAAGATATAGTCATATCCTTCTTTCAGCCTGTTGAGGACCATTTGAAAGGGCTCGGCATCCAGATAATCGGGCAAGTTTCGCTCCGGGGAGAAGTGCCAGCAATAAAAATCAACACCCACCGGATGATGGAAAGCATAGGCTCGGAGAAACTCCAAGTCCATATCACTGACAATGCCCGGCAGTTCGCTGAGGGTCAGGCGCGGCGTCCCATTCACCAAAACGAGGGCATCACCGATGAAAGTGTCCAGAAGGGCGACCTTCTTCTGAGATTCTTGTGCGAGTGCCAGAGCCGTGTTCACGACGATAGTGGTTTTTCCGACACCTCCCTTGCCACTAATGAAGGAAATCAATTTGCCCAGTTCTACCTCCTCAGGCAGTGCAACGGGTTCCGGCACGGTCTGCGACTCTGCCGATACCAAGCCAGGTGAAGCAGTTCCCTCAGCGACAACCTCTGCAACGCCCGTGGTGGCTGATGGTAAAACTTCCTCCCGATCTTCAGCGACCGGTTCTGTAGTCTCTTGTGCCACCGCTCCTTGGGGGGTTGTTACAAGAGACCCTTCCGTAACTTGTTCTGATTCGGCAACGGCCGCTTGTTCAGCAACCGCTACCTCTTCTGGGACGATAACGGCGCTGATGGTGCCTGCCTGTTCTTCAGCAACTTCCGCAGGTGCTTCACCCAAATCTTCTTCAACCACCGCAATGGGCGACTCTGCCGCTTCATCCATTAGCAGTTCTGCGCCCTGCTCCGGCTCGTCCCCCTTCCGTTCCTGTTCGCTGACTGTTTCCCTTTCTTCCTCGACCCTACCAGCCTCTTGCTCCACTCTGCCTGGCTCCGGCAATGCCTCAGCGATGGTGCCTGCGGATTCTTGGGTTTCCGCCGTCGGTGCCGCCTCCAGCGTTGCTGGTTCTTCTGGTGAGAGGATCTCCTTTGGTAAGTGAGTCTCTTCCAATAACGCGGACCGTCCGTCTTCCGGCTCAGAAACAGTAAGGGACGGTTCCTCGCAAACCGTCATCTCAGTAGCCGCTTCTCCCAACTCTGAGGCGGATCCTTCGCCATATGAGGGGCTGAAAGGAACCTCCTCCTCTACGACGGCAGGGACTGATGCTTCGGGCAGTAGCCCTGCCTCTTCAAGACCAGCCCCCTCAGTCGTCAAGTGCTCCGCCCTTATCGTTTCATCCAACACACTGGCGTCAACCGCAGGTTCTGTCTCAATAGGTGCCACAACGCTTTCGGCTGGAGCTACGGATGCCATCATCTCCGAGATGGAAGGCTCTGTCTCCGCTAAGGGAGCAAGAGTCCTTCCCTCCGACACTAATGGGACCGACGGTGCCGTGAGAGAAGGGAGTATCGTTGGCTCAGAGGGTGTCGGACTGATCTCTAGTCGCCACGCCCGCCCTTTGTCGGCAACGAGGTCAAGAATTAACCGCTCAACCTCTGTTGGCGTAGCGGTCGTCGGCAAAATTTCGTGAACCCCTACCTTGGCGGCGCGACGGCGGTAATGAACGTCCGAGGCGTCCCGGACAGCGACGACAGCGATCGGCGGGTCTTGGTCAGCGACCGTTTGGGCGATGATCAGCGGATCGTAATCGGGGCACTCCCCAACAAAGATGATGTGGGGATAGACAGAAAACAAATGTTCCACTACGGTGCTGAAACTATCGTTAGGGGATTTCTTACCGACCAACTGAATGGTAAGACCGTCCACAGAGTCCAAAGGAATCGGGACGTCGGCTCCCGCCACCATCACCTTTACGACTGAGCCGCCTCGTTCGCGGGACCGCACTGGGTGTCACTCCTAAATCAGCGTCAGTCAGCGTCAGCGAGTGACGAGGACTTCCTCTCTCTGGGTCCCCCGATAGACGAGGACCGAATGGACCGGCTCAACCGCAGGGCGGGCAGGAGCCACGATGGGGGTGGGCGTCCTTGCTGGACGAGGGGGCTGAGGTCGGGAGGGAGCCGCCACGCTCTCCCGATAGGTTCTCGGAGAACTAAGACCTGCCACCGGCATCAGATCTGCCTCGCTCCTTAAGACCGTCAGAACCCGACCCTCTTCCTGGGCTCTTGCCAGCCGAACGGCTTCTTCGGGGGTAACCGCCAAGATCAGTCGTCGCTGGGTGACGGGTGCGCGCGGTTCTTGAGTTTGGGCTGGTTGTTGGGGAGAAGGCTGTGCCTCCGGTGGGGCTGGCGTTCTCGTCTCCGCTGCTGCTAAGGCTTGCTGACGCAATCGCTCCTCTTGGCTCCGCTGCGGCGAATAGTCTTCCGCCAAGAGAACTCTCGCTCTATTGACAATGACCTCTGCGTAAAAGATTTCTTCGCCCGCCAATGGTCTCCGTCGGGTCGCAATGATGTCAACGGTGTCACCCGTCAGCACCACATCTATTGCGCCCTCCGTAAACCCTTGATAAAGGACATAAGCCCGCCTGCCGATCGGAACGCTAAACTTGCGCATTTTATCGGGTGGGATTTGCACGAAATCTCTTCGCAGGGGCTGCTCGCGACTAATCGTGCGCAGGACCAGACTGCCGACGGCTTCCTCTGTCCCTGCCAATGAACCGGCAGGAATCTTGTCTACCGGCAGTTCCACCTCTTTGACGTCCTCGTTGGTGATAATCTGTCCAGGTGGAAGGTCACGGGCAGCAACGACGATTTTTGCTTTCGGCACTTCGGGCACAGGCTGGGGTTGGTCTCCGGCACCTCTCATCCTCATCACGACCATCGTGGCGATCACCGCAACGATGACCAAACCCGCTGGCAAGAGCAACCGTCTTTGCATATTGCTCACCTGACCTCTTGGACACTGAAGCCGTTTATGAGTTTGCCTCACAATTTAAGTGGTGGCAAGGTAAATTGGCGACGCGGCAAAGCGGAACCGGAGGCGACAAGCGAATGGCGATTCGGTTGGTTTCTGCAGGGCTGGCAGTTCTTTTTTTGTCGCTTTTAACGGGCTGCGGGGAAAGCGAGGCAGCCAAGAAGGCGAAGATCAGAGGCTGGGTGGCGCAAGTGAAAAGCAACCCGGCTGTGGCAGACGACTCCAATTTTCTCGCTCAACTGACCGACTACGCCGATTTGACGGCGCCAGAGTTTGCAAAGGTTTTGAAGGAAAACAATAAGCCCGTTCAGTTGGCCGCACTGAAAGTCCTTGCCCACCTAAAGCGCCTTTCTGTTTACGAAGACCTAGTGAAATTGTCCCGATCTCCAGACCCTGAAATCCGTCAGGCAGTTGCGACGACTTTGGGCAGTTTCGCCAGTCCTTTGACGGTCAAGCCGCTGATGGCGTTAGCGACCGATCGGGATCCATCTGTTAAAGGCGCTGCTCTAAAAGCGATGGGTCAGAAAGCAGACCGAGACGCCCCGCCCTATTTGAGGGAGGTTCTTCCTTACCTTACGGCAGGTCTGGATGATCCGGAACCCTTAGTTCGCCGGGGTGCCGTCCAAGGCTTAACGAGTCTGGGTCCCTGGGCGCTTCAAGCCCTCGCCCAGGTGCAAAAAGAAGGCTCGCCTCAGGCGAAAGCGGAAGCCGCTCGGGCGTTGCGATACATCTGCGAATCGTTCCGTAGAGACTTGAGAGAGAGCACGGACCGATTGGTCCGAAGAGATATGGCGCGCTATCTCAGTGAATTGAGGTATCGTCCCGCCATCCCCGACCTGATAGAAAAATTGCAAGATCCGGACCCCGAGGTGAAAGCTGCCTGCGCTTATGCGCTAGGACGGCTGCAGGCGCGAGAGGCACTGAGACGCCTTTCGGAACTTCTCAAAAACCAAAAGGAGGAGATGCCGACTCGGATCGCTGCAGCCGTCGCTTTAGGACAGATGGGTCGGGAAGAAGGCGTCCGTTTCCTCATCAGTCAACTGAACAGCAGTGACGAAAAGGTCCGATCCGCCAGCGTGGACGCTCTCAGGACGGTTGGCAGATCAGCGGAGAAACTTCTCCTTCCTGCCTCCAAAAGTCGCGACCCACTGGTGCGCTGGGGAGCTATTGCCGTTTTGGGGACCATCGGTTCGCCCTCGGCTCTCCCTGTTTTGAAAAGGGCTGTTAGCGATAAGGAACCGGAAGTGCGCGCAGCAGCAGTCGCTGCCTTAGGCGATTTGGGAGATGCTAGCGCTGTTCCGGTTCTGATCGCCGCTCTGTCGGACAAGGACCGTTATGTCCAAGCCCACGCAGAAAGAGCCTTGGAGGAGATCGGCAAACCAGCCGTTCCCCATTTGGTAAAGGCGTTAGATCGTCCGACTAACCTTGTCCGAATACTGAGGCTTTTGGGGCGGCTCAAGGACCCCTCGGCAGCGTCCCAATGTCGGTCCTTTTTGCAGCACCGTGATCACAAGGTTCGGTCCGCCGCCGCCGACGCTTTGGGCGATCTGGAAGACCGAGGATCTGCTGATGCGCTTGCCAACCTTTTAAATGACCGATCCGCGTCGGTGCGCCGTGCTGCTGCGACCGCCCTCGGAAAGATCGGGTCGCAAGAGCACCTCTCCCTGTTACGACAGCGGCTGAGACAAGAGAAGAACGAAACGACCAGGTCCGCCATCATCGCCGCTTTGGCGATTGGAAAGACGCAATGAGGGCTACAGTCGTCCTCTGTCGGACTCTTCACGGCTCTGACAACCAGGCAGTCGCCTTTGCGCCACGGCACCGGACAGTTTTGGTCCGACTATGATCAGAGGAATCGCCAGGCTTTTCTTTAAGATGTTTTGGTGGCTCTTTGGTGGTGTGATCCGCTGGACCGTTACGATTGCTCTGCTGGTCTTGGTCATTTTCCTGATTACCCATTTCACACCGTTGGACGAGTTTTACCGGGCGAAAGCCCATAGGCTCTTAGGCAATGTGCAAGGAGCCATTTATTGGTATGAGGAAGGGTTACGGAAGCACCCAAAGGGTTCTCTTTCGGATCAGGCTCGTTATGAATTGGTGCTGGTCTATTTGGATTCCGTTCAACCTCACAAAGCCCTCTACCATTTGTCCCAATGTGACCGGCTGACTTCCGAGCAGAAGAGACAAGTTCTGTTTGCGTTGGCTCGGGCTTTTGGGCTGACGGGCGACGCCAAAAAGGCAGCCGAACATTTCCGCGCCTTTGCCGCTGCATTTCAAAATGACGAGAAAGCCCCAGAAGCCCTTTATCGGGCTGGTGAAGCCTTTTCCCAGTCGGGACAAGACAAGTTGGCGATCGCCGCCTGGAAACAGTGCGCGGAGCGCTATCCTCGGTCGGTCTGGACAGCGAAGAGTCTTTGGGCTTTGGCGCTGGCGGAGCAGAAGAGAGGGAACGACAAGGCTTTTGTGAAGGCTTGTCGTCGGCTGTCAGAGGACCACCCGTCAACGCCGGAAGCGGCACGGGCGCGGTGGAACCTGACCCTTTGGCACCTTAAGAAAGGAGAGCGGACAGAAGCCTTCCGATGGTTTCAGACCGCCGTCAAGGAAAGTCCTCACTTGATTAAGGAGTGGCTCAGTTCGGAACAAGCGTCGGAACTTCTGCGCCAATTTAAGGGGACAATGAGCGACTGGCTGTCCCAGTTACCGTCCGCAGGTCCGTGACCAGGTTTGTGTTCCGGCATCTCTCCTTTCACAACCTCACGACGGCAACGACCTGATCATCGTCGTCCAATCGGATCAAACGACCGCCCCGAGCGGACCGGCCGAAGACGGTCACATCGTCAACGAAAAGGCGCAACACAATCCCTTTTCGGGTAATGATAAGGACTTCGTCAGCCGGTCGCACCAGGCAAGCCCCTCCAAGTTCCGAACCCATCGGCAGGGCACTGCTTCCTTTCGTTCCTTTCGTCCGGATCTTGAACTCGCTGATGGGCACTCTCTTTCCCTGCCCGTTAGCGCTGACGATCAGGAGGTAACGATCCCCGTCCCGACCCCTCCGAACCCTCCCCATAGGAACTCCTCCTCTTCAGGACTGTTGCGCTTCTATCAGCCGATGAAGTTCTTTCGCCAACTGGCGGAGGCTAACAGGCTTGGTGACAAACAAATTTGCCCCTGCTTTCAGACCCGCTTCCTCGTCCCAGTCTTCACCTCGGGCGGTCAAGATCAAAATCGGAATGGTCGCACCCTGGGTGAGCCGCCGGATTTCTTGGGTTGCCTTAATGCCATCCATAACAGGCATAGACAAATCCATTACGATGGCATCGGGTGGATTCTCTTTGACTCGCTCCACTGCTTCGGCGCCATTAAAGGCACAATCTATCGTGAATCCGTGTATTTCCAGACCCTCTTTGAGCACCCTGACAATAGCCGCCTCGTCATCCACAATCAAAACCCGAGGCATTGGCTCACCCTGCCTCCTTCAGCAGCGAGCGGACCCTTAAGCGCAGTTCCTTTGGGTCAAACGGCTTTGCAAGGTAAACATCCGCCCCTGCTTCCAGACCCGTCCGCCTTCCCAAAATCGTATTAATGCCCGACAGCAAAATAATCGGCACCTTACAGTAAGGCTCGGGCATACTCCTAATCTGCTCGCATACCTCATAGCCGTCCAACTCCGGCAGCATTACGTCCAGAATGACCAAGTCGGGCTTGTGAGCGATAAACATCTCCAGCGCCCGACGACCATCGGACGCCTGAACAACCTCGTGCCCGTCCCTGGTCAATAAGTCGGAAATCGTCACCCGGGCAATGTCCTCATCGTCCACCACAAGAATCCTTGCGGGCATCTTTCGTCATCGCCTCCCAAGGTGAAGCGAATGGAGTGGTTCCCCCAACGCCGCCCACAGTGCCTCCCCAATCCCTTCACTCCAGGACGGATGGATGCGGACAGCCTTAAGCCCTTCCTCTACGGTCAACCCCTGGGAGACCAGAACGCTCGCCTCCCCTGCCAAGTGCGTCACATACGGACCGACCATATGAATACCCAAAATTTTCCCCGTCTTTGAGTCCGCAAGGACCTTGATCAGACCGTCCCCCTCACCTTCAATTCTGGCAGGTCCGCTCGCCCTGATAAGAAAGCGACCGACCGTGATGGCTCGCCCCTGTTTATAAGCTGCTTCCTCTGTGATACCGACCCCCGCAACCTCTGGATGGCAAAAAGCGCAATAGGGAACCGGTGCAGGTGCTGCATAAGGGGGAAACTGACCAAACCGAAGCCATTGATCCAACATTCGGGCAGTCTCTACCCCTTCTGCTATCGCCCCGTGAGCCGTCCCTGATCCGTAAAGGAGATCCCCTGCAGCAACCACCAAGCACTGACCCCACTGATAGCAACGGGACGGCGCCAGATCCGAAACCTCTTGCAAACTTAATCGGCTCACGGCATTCTGAGGAGGGTTGGGCTTCCTGCCGACAGCGCCAATGACCACCGATCCCGTCACTGTTTCCCCCGATTCCGTCCGCACTTCAATGCCATTGTGGGTCGGCAACACTTGGGTCACTCGGGAAGAAAGCAACACTTTAATTCCCTGACGACGAAAGGACCGATCCAAGAGATCGGAAATCTCAGCATCGGCAGCGGGCAAAAGGCGGGGCATCATCTCCAATAAAGTCACGGACACCCCAAGGCTCGCGTAGAGCCACGCCAATTCTACACCTGTGGAACCGCCTCCAATCACAATCAAAGACGAAGGTAATCTTGGCAAGAAGAGACCTTCCTCATCTGTTAGAACAAGTCCCTCGGGGGCAAAGGAAGGTTTTGCGGGAACGGAACCCGTAGCCAACAGGATCGCCCGGCACTTGACTTCTCGTCTTTTCCCACCGCCATCCTCTACCTGAATGCGTCCTTCATCTATGATGTCCCCGATCCCTCGTTCCACGACGACCCCGCTATTCCTTAGGATTGTCTCCAATCCCGACCGAAGGGAGCCTATAACCTGTTGAACCCAGTTCTGAACCATTTCCCAATTCACGAGACCTTTGGCAAACGAAAGACCCATTGGGGTAGCCGTTTCGGCTTTTCTCTTGACCCGCGCCAGATGAATCAGGGCTTTGGACGGAATGCAGCCACGGTTCAGGCAAGTGCCACCTACCTGATCCTTCTCCACCAACAGGACTTTCCATTTTTTTTGCGCCAGGCGGATGGCTGCCGTATAACCCGCTGGTCCACCGCCGATGACAGCCACGTCCCACCATTCGCCGCTCATAATCTCCACCAGGGGGTTTCGGGGACCTTTTTCACATCTTCTGGGAAGACGACCGAGAGCCTTTCTGCAAAATTTCTTTCAACCGCCGCACTTGCCTTTCGGCGACGGGATCTTTGGGAAACCGTTTCAACTTGTTTTGCCAAACCGCCAAAGCGTCAGCGGGTCTCCCTGCCTTCTCGTAGGCGTGCGCCAGGGTATGCTCAATGATCGGTGGATGCTCAAAAGAAACGGCTTTCTCCAGCAGGGGGATTGCCTCTTGGAACCGTCCTTTCCGATACAAAAACCAACCCAGTTCATAGTAGCCATCATATCGGTCGGGATTTCTGTCCTTGTAAAGGACTAGTAACGCCTCTGCTTCCTTTGAGAACCCGTAACTATCCAGAAGCCACGAACCCGTCTCGTAGGCTTGCGAAAAGGTGGGATCCAGTTCCACGCAGGCTTTTGCAATTCTCATCAGTTGGTAATGAAATCCGTCGTGCCAGCAGAAATCCCCGATGCTCCAGAGAATGCTGACCGCTCGGCTGACAACTTCTTGATCGGGATGATGGCGGTGCTCAACGAAAAAGGACCCTTCCACATCCCAAACCTGGTGAAGGTGCGTTTCATAAGGCGACCGAATGGAAACCCCTCCCGTTAGTAGGACAGTTAGTAAGGTGACGGACATCAGGCTCATCTCTTTATGTCCTCCTTTGACGGGTTCTTTTCCCTCAGTCTCCTGATCTGCTCTTCAAGAGCATCCCTAATAACTGGGTCATCCGTCTCTTCCAGTAACTCTTCAAGGGTTTGAAGGGCTCTGATCCGTCTTTCAAAGGGCGGAATCGTAAATGGGTCCTCGACCATCACTTTATTTTTTCGCCGACTCCGCCACCTCAGATAAAGGGCAATGGAGAAGACGACGACGAACCCGACCAGAAGAAGGATGTAAAATACCCTCATAACTGCAGTTGCTCCTACCAGCGAGACGGCGACCCATTCTTATGTGGGATCGCCATAATGGGAACCCCACCGCAGAGCTAGTTGACGACCGATGGTAGCCAATCTTTGATGCTCTTCCGGGCTGAGAGGCTGAAAGTGACGGGCGACTTGAGTGTTCTGCTCCAATTCGTCAATGGTAAACATTCCGACGACCGCACAGGCGACCCCTGGCAAGGTAAGGGCATAGCGGATCGCTGAGGAGGCGTAGTCCGCCAGTCGTGCCGGATTGGGACTGCCATATCCCCGCCGAGGACCCGCCATCACCTTCATTGCCACGATACCTGCTTTCTCCTTTCGGGCGATCGGAAGAACCTTGCTTTCAAAGTCATAAGTGAACCGATCGGCAAAATTGACAGCGGGCATGATGACGTCAAATTCGCCACTTTTGAGCACCTGAGCAAAGCGGGACGGACGCAGATGACCGCTGAGCCCAATAAAGCGGAGCCACCCTCTTTTTTGGGCTTTGCGCAGACCTTCCAAGACCCCTCCTTTTCCGAGCACTCTGTCGGGATCATAGTCCCCAATGTTATGGATATGGACCAGGTCCACCCAGTCGGTCTTCAAGGTCCGAAGGCTGTTCTCCAAAATCTGCAATGCCCGATCGCCGTCCTGAGTAGCGGTCTTGGTTACCAAAAAAATTCGGTCGCGGACCTTGGGGACGATTTTGCCCATATACTCTTGAGCCCTGCTGTAAGTGGGGGCTGTATCCCAGTAGGTGACCCCCAAATCCAAGGCGGCTTCCATTAGGGAAAGAGCCTGTGCCTCATTGAGCCCGGTCCCGACCGTTCCAAAACCCAGCCCGAGAACGGGGACGGCAACCCCTGTTCGTCCCAATATCCTTTTCGGCATCGGATCGGCTTTTGAGGGCTGCTGGGCCAGTCCCGAAAGACTTAAGGCGGATAAGTTTTTAAGAAACTCCCGGCGAGAGCCTCTTATCATTGCTAACGGTCACCTCTTCTCTTCAATGTCTTCTTTTCAACATCGCGCCCCGGCGATTCGTGAGTCGGCACCGGAGCATCGCCGATGCTATGGACCGCCGTGTCCATCCAGCGCAAGATTTTTTGGCGAATGCCTTTGGCATCCAGTCCCAACAGCGATCGGAGCATTTTTACGTCTCCGTGTTCAACGAACTGGTCAGGGAGTCCAATCCGAAGGACAGGGATGTTAGTCCTTCCCATATCCGCCAACGCTTCTACCACAGCGCTCCCAAAGCCGCCTGGGAGCGTGTGCTCCTCAAGGGTGACGATTCTTCCCGCCCGATCGCAAGCGTCCAGCAGAAGGTCTTTATCCACCGGCTTGACAAATCGGGCATTAATGACCCCGACGGACAGTCCGTCTTGCTCCAAACTCTGAGCCACCTCAAGAGCCGTGTAGACGATCGGTCCGATCCCCACAATGACCAAATCGGTGCCATCCCGCAGCCATTCGCCTTTGCCGATCGGAAGAATCTTCGGCTCGGGATCCCGGGGCACTCCGACGCCGGCGCCCCTTGGGTAGCGGACGGCGATGGGTCCCTCGTCGTAGGCCAGAGCGGTATGGATCATATGCACTAACTCATTTTCATCTTTCGGCATCATCAAAACCAGATGGGGCATCAAGCGCAGATACGACATATCAAAGATGCCGTGATGGGTGTGCCCGTCTTGACCGACCAGTCCCCCTCGGTCAATGGCAAAGACCACATTTGCCTTTTGGAGGCAGACATCGTGAAGGACTTGGTCAAACGCCCTCTGAAGAAAGGTAGAGTAAATGGCACAGACGGGTTTCAATCCGGAAAAAGCGAGGGCTGCAGCAAAGGCAACAGAATGCTGCTCTGCCATTCCGACATCAAAGTATCGGTCCGGAAATTGTTCTCCGAACCGGTGTAGCCCCGTCCCATCAGGCATCGCTGCCGTGATTCCGACGATCCGATCATCTTCTTTCGCCTTGGCAATGAGGGTTTGGGAGAAAACCTCAGTGTAGGTCGGGACCGAAGAGGGAGGCACCAGACTTTCACCGGTCTCAGGGTCAAAGGGCGCTGCCGGCGTGTGAAATTTCCAAGGGTCCTTTTCGGCATAAGGAACGCCCTTACCCTTTTTTGTAACTGCATGGACGATTACAGGACCGCCAATCCGAACGGCTTCATTGAGCGCCTCAATGAGCACCTCACAGTTATGCCCGTCAACAGGACCCAGATACACATACCCCAATTCCTCAAAGACCATCCCTGGGGCGATGATCCACTCCTTGATCGCATTTTTGATATGGCGGATCACCTCCAACATAGTTGCCCCTGGAGCCCCTGATCGGGAGAGCGCCATTTCTACCAGTCTCTTAATATGAAGATAGTGAGGTTCGGACCGCAGGCGACGAAGCCAGTCAGCCGGTAACTGCCGGTGCTTTCTTAGGTAGTTTTCTATGGCTCCAACGGACGGAGCGATGGACATTCCGTTGTCGTTCAAAACGATGACGATATCCATCTTGCTATGTCCGATGTTGTGCAGGGCTTCCCACGCCATCCCCTCTTCCAATGCGGCATCGCCGACGACGCAGACGACCTTGTAATCCGTTTGCGGGTCAGCGGACAAGTTTCTCAACTTCCTAGCGACCGCAAAACCCATCGCCGCTGAAAGTCCCGTCCCCCCGTGCCCAGCTCCCCAGCAGTCGTAGGGGCTTTCATCCCTCTTGGGAAACCCCGATAGTCCCCCTAGCTGTCTCAGGGTATAAAATCGGTCATAGCGACCCGTCAGCAATTTGTGGGGATAGCCCTGGTGACCCGTATCCAGGATAATCTTGTCCTTTGGACCATTAAAAACAGTGTGCACAGAGAGGAAAATCTCTACAGACCCCAAACCCGATGACAAGTGCCCGCCGTTGCGGCTCACCGTCTTGACGATGACGTCCCGAATTTCCGCCGCCAGTGCCTCCCGTTCCTTCGGACTCAAGCCTTTCAAATCTTCTGGCAGGTTCAGTCTTTCCAAAAGGGTCCCCATAGCGGACACTCCTTCTTCCTGTTCCCAAGCAGATATGCCCTTCATTTTAGCGCCAACCTTGTAGAGGACAGCAATGGAGTGCAAGGAGGACGCAAACTGACCCGACGCCAGGCACTGATCGTTACTTTTTGCCTCCTAACAGGTTTCTTTGCGACGGCTCATCCGGTCCTTGACCCTGATACGTTCTGGCATCTATCGGTCGGTCGCCAGATTCTGGTCAACCGGACGGTCTACTTTGAAGACACCTTCTCGTTCACTCACACTGCCCTCTGGGTCAACGTTCAGTGGCTGGCTCAAATCATCCTTTTTCTTGTTTACGATTTTTCGGGCATTATTGGCTTGGAAGCCTTCGCCCTTTTATTGAAAGTCACCATCTTCATAATTCTCTTTCTGGCACTGGACGGACCCCCGTTGACCAGAGCCTGGCTGACCCTTTTGGCATCGGTTTTGGCTTACCCGGTGATCTCTGGTGCCCGTCCCCAACTGTTCAGTTACTTATTTCTGGCGTTTTTAAGCCTATGGTTTCGGCAACTACGAGGAGGAGACTCTCGCCCACCCTGGTGGCTTCCCCTTCTCTTTCTTTTGTGGTCCAACCTTCATTCCTTCTACCCCATCGGTCTCGGTCTCATCGGGATTTTTCTGATGGGCGACTGGCTGAACAGGCGCTTCGCTCTCTCCCCTACCCTTTCTCCCCGCCTGATCCGCCCCCTCATCATCATTCTTATCGTCAGCATTCTCGCCTGCCTGGTGACCCCTTTTGGTCCGTTCGCCTTCTATCAGGTCTTAAAAAACATCTTCCAGTCTGCCGGTTTGCCGATTGAGGAATGGCGCCCCATCGCTCAGTCGGGTCATCCTGTTTCCCTGTTTTTTGGGGTCTTTATCGTTCTCTGGGTCGCTGCCGCTTCGTTAACCCCGAAAAAACCCGATGCCAGTGAATTAGGATTCGGTGCCCTTCTCACGCTCGCTGCCTTGTCGGGAATCAGAATGGTAGGTCTGTGGGCGATAATGATGAGTCCTTTCCTCTCCGAACACATCCATTTCTGGACCGCAAGGGGTCAAACGGCTCCCCCTAAATGGATCCCCAACGCTTTTCTCGCCGTTGCGGTCATTTTGGCAATGCTGGTCATCCTGACCAAACTGAGTCCTCACGAATACCAGCGGGCGGAGCAAAAAGAGTATCCCCAAAGAGCCATTGCCCATCTGCAAAGCCTGCAACGAGAGGGGACACTATCAAACCCGATCCGTTGTTTGACCGCTTACCATTGGGGTGGCTATGTATCGTGGCGGCTCTATCCGAAGGCAAAAGTTTTCGTTGATGGCAGGGCGGACTACTACCCCAGAACAGTGATGCAAGATTACCTTCAACTGCACGGCGGTCAACCGCGATGGCGATCCCTGTTAACCAAATACCAGGTGGACGCCGTCCTGCTTCCCCCCAAATACCCACTCGCCTCCCTGCTCAGGACCCAAAAGGAGCGTTGGGTTCGGGTTTATGCTGACAAAACGGCTGTCTTGTTCGTCCGCAGGGATGAGCGAAGAGCGACAAAATAGAAAGGGCAGCATGAAGCCTGCCGGTGACAACGATGGGCAAGGCGTTGCGATCAATCGGTCTCGCTTTGGTTTTCCTTTCCGTCCCCGTCGCAGCGAAAGACAATCCCAAAATCCCCCGAGAAGTTTTGGACGCCAATGCCGGTGTCTCCCTAAAGATCCCAAGAAAGTCACGGGTATTGATCCGGAGCGTTTCCGTCATTGTTGACGGTGTTGCCGACCCATCCCTGCAAGCCTTTGCAGAACCCCTCATCCGATCCGTCCTGTCCTCAGCCGGCTTTTCCGTCGTCGCCTCCGCTAAGGAAGTGATGAGAGAGGCGTCCGAAAGGGAATGGGAGCGCGCCTCGCCGGAGATTCACAAGGGCTCCCTACCGCCACCCGGAACGATTCTGAGGGAGAATGTGGAAGTGACGGTAACTGTCCACCTGGTGCGGTCATCTAAGCAGATGGCTGCGGTCCTCGGGGAACTTGCCAGGCAGAGAATTAACATCGGTGGTTTCCTGATTAGGAAGAAACAGACGGGTGCCATCGTCTTTGCCCAATTCGTTGACAATGTGACTCAGACAGGGACGGCTCAATTGGTGACCTTCGCCACCAATAAGGACGAGTCTTTTGCCCTGACGGGAACGCCTTTTGGTGCCTTGCTCCTCACCCGAGACGAACAGCGAAAGCGAGACCTGAATGCCCTTCGGGCTGCTGTTGGACTGTTGCAGGCTCTTTTAGTCAAAAAGTTGGAGGATAGGGAACCGATCCGAGGCTCTGTCCTCGGAAAGGTGGAAGGAGTGACCACGACCTTCGTTGCGATCAATATCGGCGCTTTTGTAGGTGTGGAGAAAGGAGCCCTATTTGCCGTCCATCCCGTTCGGGTCGTCGGTGGCGAACGAGTCGCTCTTCCTCCCGTCGCCAAGATACGAGCCCTCGTCGTCAACGACACCAACTCCGTTTGCGACATTCTGGAAGGATCACTGGACCATATCAATGAAGGCGACGAGGTCCGAGAGATAAGACCTGTGACCAATTCCAGGTGAAATCAGAAAGGGGTATGCTTAATGAGGCTGCGCAGTGTAAAACACGCCGACATTGCGGGCAAGAAAGTGCTGTTGCGGGTGGACTTCAATGTGCCTGTGGAGGACGGGCGGGTCCTTGACGACTGGCGCCTGAGGGCAACGATGCCCACCCTTCAGTTCCTGGCGGAACGCCAAGCCCGATCGCTCCTGATCTCCCATCTCGGCAGACCAAAGGGCAAACGGGATGAGAAATATTCCCTCAGACCAGTCGCTCACCGTCTGGCCGAATTGCTGGGTGCGCAGGTGGCGTTTGCAAACGACTGCATCGGACCGACGGCTCGCCAGGCAGCCGACGGTCTCTCGCCCGGCTCCTTTCTGCTTCTGGAAAATCTGAGGTTCTATCCGGGCGAAGAAGCCAACGATCCCGAATTCGCTAAGCAGTTAGCCGAACTGGCGGATGTGTATGTGAATGACGCCTTTGGCGCCGCTCACAGAGCCCACGCCTCCGTCCACGCTATCACTCAGTTCCACAAACCCTATGCCGGTCTTCTGATGGAGAAGGAAGTGACCTTCCTCAGCCGACTCCTTTCCGATCCCGAGCGACCCTTCCTTGCCGTCTTGGGGGGTGCCAAAGTCTCCGACAAAGTTCGTCTCCTTCACAACCTTCTGGAGCGGGTCGACGCCCTTTTAATCGGTGGGGCAATGGCCTTTACCTTTCTGAAGGCACAGGGTAAGCCGACGGGAAAGTCCCTCGTGGAAGAGGATCGTGTTGCCGACGCTGAAAAAATCCTTAAGAACGCCGCTGAAAACGGCATTTCCGTCCTTCTTCCCTCCGACGTGGTCGTGTCCCCAGACGATACCGGATCATCGCCCATTGCGGTCGTGCCCGTTGACAAGATTCCAGAGGATCAAGCGGGCTGGGACATCGGACCGGAAACGGCAAGGCAGTTTGCTGAGAAAATCCGCCAGGCAAAGACGATCTTCTGGAACGGACCGATGGGACGGTTTGAACGGGGACCCTTCAAGGAGGGGACCAAGTCCATCTGCCTTGCCCTTGCAGAATGTGCCGGCACGACGGTTGTTGGCGGTGGAGAGACGGCCGCAGCGGCTTTTGAGTTTGGCATTGCCGATCAAGTGAGCCACGTCTCCACGGGTGGAGGAGCCGCCCTGGAATTTTTGGAAGGAAGGATCCTCCCCGGCATTCAGCCGCTGTTGGAATAGCCTGCTTCTCTGCCCACCACACTTTTTTGTCGGGGCACCAACGAACCCTTTCGGGGCTCGCCAACTGTAGTAAATGATCAGGAGGTGCAGGGAGAATGATGAAGGGACTTTTGACCGTAGCAATGATGATGGCGACGGTTTCAATGGTAGGTGCCCAAGAGACTGTCCGATTGACCCTTAACTTCCCCCTTGGGGGAAGTGCCAGTCGGGTCGTTTCAGGTCACGTCAAAGCCACCTATAACGGTCCCACACCCCTCTCTCCGGACAAACCGGAAACGCTGGTGTTTGACCTGAAGTTTCGGCAGACTTTCTTCGTTAGCGTGGAAAAGGTGACCGACGAAGGCAACGGCCTTATCTCCGTTCAGCCGATGGGAACCAATGTGGAGGGCATTTTCGCCAACAACCCTCTCAACGTAACGATTAGCGCTGATGGACACCTTACCGCTTCCTGGGGTGCCTTATCTTTTGACAGTGCCAAACTCAAGCCTGAAGAACAAGCCGCTCTGAAAAAAATGTTGACATCCCGCTCCTATGTGACCATCACCCGAACGGGTAAAGTAGTCCAGGTTTCCCTTCCCGACATTCCTCCAGGCAGTCCGGACTTTTCAAGGGAACTGTCCCAAGGGCTTTCTTGGATGCTCCAAATGCTCACACCCGTCAACTTTCCTGAAAAACCGGTCAGGCTTGGAGAAGAATGGAAAATCAACCTTCCCATACCGATTTTTGAGGGGGAGAAGGTCCCTCAACTAACGGTTCTTTGCCGCCTCCACGAGATCAAGGGTGGGGAAGCCATCATAACGGCGACAGCCGAATCTGCCGGACCTGCTGACCTGACCCTCAAGAAACTCAGTCCGACAGACCCTCAGGTCACCATTAAGAGTGGGGAAATGAAGGGAACCGCCCGGATCAGTTTTGACCTCTTTGTTAGCGTCCCCAGACGCTCTGTATGGCACTTAACGGCAAAAGCCGAGGGCATCATCGTTGCAGACGTCAAAGGTGAGAAGAAATCGGCACCTTTCTCCCTTGAGATGTCGGGAGAGGTAACCGACGAGCTTCTGTTTTAGGCATCAGGACCAGCAAACAGGTAACGGCACCGGTCTGTCGGATCAAAGACCCGATCCCAGTCCGTTACAATTCTAATAGGTGGATGATCCGATGGATGTTACCGAATTGACACCCCGACAGATCGTTGCCGAGTTGGATCGCTATATCGTTGGTCAGGAGAAGGCGAAAAGAGTTGTCGCCATTGCCCTCAGGAACCGATACCGACGCAAACAGCTGCCCGATCACCTAAGGGATGAGGTAGCACCCAAAAACATCTTGATGATCGGTCCGACGGGAGTCGGAAAGACAGAGATCGCCCGAAGGCTCGCCCGTTTAGTCAAGGCTCCCTTTGTCAAGGTGGAAGCCACCAAGTTCACCGAAGTTGGCTATGTCGGAAGAGACGTAGACGGTATGGTCCGAGACCTGGTAGAAGTCTCCGTCAGAATGGTGGAGCAGGAAATGATCGCTCAAGTTCAATACCAAGCCGAAGAACTGGCGAACTTAACTCTGGTGGAAGCCTTGGGTCTGGTGCCACCAAGGAAGCGTCGGGTTACCATTCCCCTCCCTTGGTCGCGCTCTGCCGAAGAATCCGAAGAGCCCGCTGACGAACACGTGGAGCGGTTGCGGCGCCATTACCTGCTCCGGGTCAAGGCAGGGGAGTTTGACGAAGACGAAGTGGAAATTGATGTAGAGGACCAGCAGCCACCGCTTTTCATTAATGTCCTTGGTCCTCAGGGTGTGGAACAGGTCGGCTTTGACCCTTCTGATTTTCTGGGATCGCTTTTCCAGAAAAAGAAGAAGCGCCGCCGGCTGAAGGTCAAAGATGCCCGTAGAGTGTTGATTCAGGAGGAAGCCCGTAAACTGATAGACAGGGACGAAATGGTCCGCCAAGCCATTAGCCGAGCCGAAGAGGACGGGATCATCTTTATTGATGAGTTAGACAAAGTTGCCGGTCGGGAGAGGGGTTTTGGTCCGGACGTCTCGCGGGAAGGGGTCCAGAGGGACCTGCTCCCGATCATTGAAGGATCGTCCGTTTTGACTCGCTATGGACCGGTTCGCACCAATCACATTCTCTTTATCGCCGCCGGTGCTTTTCACATTTCTAAGCCCTCCGATTTGATCCCCGAACTCCAGGGACGCCTGCCTCTTAGGGTGGAATTAGATCCCCTTGGTCCAAATGAGTTTCGCCGCATCCTGGTGGAACCCGAAAATGCCCTCGTCCGTCAGTATAAAGGGCTTCTGGCTACCGAGGGTGTTCAATTGGAGTTTACCGAGGACGCTTTAGACGCGATTGCCCACTATGCCCAGAGGGTGAACGAACAGACCGAAAACATCGGTGCCCGCCGTCTACTGACCATAATGGAGAGGGTCCTTGAAGAAGTTAGTTTTCGGGCTCCTGAATTATCGGGAGAAACCTTCACTATTGACGCCAACTATGTCCACCAGCAGTTGGAAGGGCTGGTCAAGGACCAAGATCTTAGCCGGTATGTCCTCTAATCGGATAATCGGATGATTGTCACAGGACCGTTTCTATCAATTCTCTTATGTCCCGTCTAATGCAGGTGAAAATCGGAATGTCCACTTGGGTGAAGGGTCTCGCCTTTGCTTCCCGCAACTTCATCACCAACGACTGAAATTCATAGGGATCCGATCCTTCAAAAGCCACCACGAACTCATAGTCATCCAGCCCCATTGAGTAACTGGTGTAAGTGCGCACCCCAGAAAACTGATGACCGATCCGGAAGTGTTCCCACATCATCTCTTTTCTCTCTTGGTACGGAAGTTGATACCACTGATGGGTCTTGGTGAAGGGGTAAATGAAAAGGTAAGGCGCCTCCCCTGTAAAGACAGGACCTTCCTTGTCCTCCTCCAACTCCCCATTATCTTCTTCATAAGCAGCGGCAGAATGTCGTAAATAGACCGATGGGCGCGTTAGGGTCAAATAGGTATAAGGTCGGGTTATGTAGGGACCCACAAAGGAGTGCTGAAGGGCTGCTGCGAACGCTTCCACTCCTACCAAATCACGAGAGATGATCCAAAGAAGAAAGTCCGTGCCCGATTTCAATCCCAAGGTGGAATAGGGACGAATGATCAAATGGGCGTCAAAAGCGGTAATCAATTCCTGTAAGTCCTCTTTCGCTCGCTCTCGCTCTTTTTCGTCAAGAAGCCACCAGTCCCTTTCCACCTTGTAGAACTGATAGCAGAACACCAACCGATCGGTGCTTTTGTGAATGTTTTTGGGAAGGCGAGGTCTTTCCAAATTAGCCAGGCGCTCCCAATAGGATGCCCAAGGTTTTGTCGTCACTTTTGTTTCCATTGCGCACCTCCTGACTCTATCTCTTAGTAGAAGCACTGAAAAGGTGATACAGCATTACGTAAATGATCACTCCTGTCACCGACACATAAATCCAGATGGGCAACGCCCACCGCGCGATCTTCCGATGGCGGGAAAAATCCTGTCGAAGAGCGCGAAAAAGACTCACCAGCACTAACGGGACGACCCCACACGCCAGCAAAGTATGAGAGATCAAAATAAAGAAATAAACAGGTCTCCAGATCCCTTGCCCAGGAAAGGGGGTGGCACCGACCATGCTATGATAAATTACGTAACTGATGAAAAAAGCTGCTGATGCCAAGAAGGCGCCCAGCATAAAGAGACGGTGCCGGTTGACCTGACCCCTCCGGATCCAAAAAAATCCAGCCAATGCTAAGATGGCACTGCACAAATTAAGCCCTGCGTTGATCGTTGCCCAGCCGTGCATCGCCTAACTAAATCCTGGACTTTAACATCACAGCAGTTTCTCAATATCTTGGATCAATTGCTGAACGTCCTTAGCATCCGTCCCATTATAAAAACCTCTAATCCGACCAAAACGATCTACCAGGATAAAACGATCACTGTGGATGAAATCTCTCGGTCCGCCTTCCTCCTTTGGAGGAACTTCTGATACCGCTATTTTGAAGCCGTAGCGGGCGAGACGATAAATCTTCTTCTTGTCCCCGGTCACGAAATGCCACTTTCCCTCTATAGCATCGTAGTTCTTTCGATAGAGCCTGAGAATCTCTGGTGTATCCGTTTGAGGATCCACGGTAAAACTCACAATCTGAAAGTCAGGACGGTCAGAAAAAGACTTTTGCACTTTCATCATATTTTTATTCATTTCCAGACAAATACCCGCACAGGAAGCAAAAAAGAATTCGGCAACCCACACTTTGCCCATCAAGTCGGATAAAGACAAAGGCTTCCCGCTGTCAGCAATTAACTGAAAATCGGGGACCTTCCAATAAACAGGCAAGTCGGTATCGTGGCGACGCAGCCAAAGGTAAAGGACCGATCCGATCACCGCCAGCACGAGGACAATTGCAAACCCCTCCGCAAGGATTCTGGCGAGCGATCGCATCGTTTCCCCTCCCTGATGGACACTTCCCCAATGGACACTTATTGACCAAATTGATTAGTTGGCTGAATAAGCCCGGTATAAGTCGCGACCATGTCCATCCCGACGCTGTCCCGCACCGTTCGCTTTGACGGCTCGGTAGATAAAGAAAGCAATCGTGCCGACCACAGCATAGGGAGTCACCAGAAGGAGACCGATCCCCATCTGAAGCCCTTTTATCAGATCAGCATCTCCTGACGATACCACCGCCGACTTACACAGAGCACACTGTGCCGCTGCCACACCGCCGATCAGTGCGACCAGAACCGATACCGAAAAGATTTTCTTAAGGATCAAAACCATTGTTTGCCGCCTCCCGTCTGTCTCTCATCATAAACCCAAACGGGACAACAACACGCTTCGCCCATCCGGCATCACGGCAGCAACCAGCCCAATTAAAAGAATCAGCGGTGCCACCAAAACATAGACTAAGGTGATTCTTTCAAAACGAAGATGCATAAAGTAGCCCGCGATGAGCCCTGCTTTCATCAATGCGATGCTGATCAGCAACAATGCTTTTATCACCATCGCCATTTGCATCAGGTCAATGAAATAAGCGACCGTGCTGAGCAAAAAGAGAAGGAACAGAACCTGCAAGTAGATTTTCACAGGAGGATGGGGCTTGCTGGATCCTTCTGCCATTTCGGCTTCGTGAGCCACCTCATCAACCTCCTTTGACATTTCTTAGGTTAAAAAAGATAAAAGAAGGTAAAAATGAACACCCAAACCAAATCAACAAAGTGCCAGTAGAGACCAGCATTTTCAACACCTTCATAGGAACCCCTTTGGTCATAAATGCCTCGCCCAGCCCGAACGGCGATGACAGCCAAATAGATAACCCCGGACAGAACGTGGCTACCATGGAATCCTGTTATGGTAAAAAAGCAGGCGCCGAATTGGGGAGGTCCGCCGGGTGTATGCCATAACCGATATCCCTCCCCGATCAACTTGCTCCACTCATATGCTTGGCAACCTAGGAAGGTCAGCCCCAATAAAATAGTCGCAACCAAATACAGAACGGTTCGCTTTTTATCGCGGCTATAGCCCGAATGAACCGCCAGCGCCATCGTCCCACTGCTGCAGATAAGAATGAAAGTCATTATCGCAATCAGTAAAAGGGGAAAATCCTGTCCGCCGATATGGAGGGCAAAAACTTTGGAAGCGTCGGGCCAGGTCGGGCTGCTGGCTCTCAGGGCACCATAGCCCGCCAAGAGACCCCCAAAGGTAAAGGCATCGGAAAGGATGAACAGCCACATCATCAATTTTCCCCAACTGACCGCAAAGGGGGATCGTCCCCCCGACCAGGCGGCCTGCAGTGTCTCCTCTGCCTTCATTCCTTTTATACCTCCACAATTAATCTTTTTGACAGATGCTATTAAGACCTCATCGTCATCCGATCAATAAAACACCAAACAGTGCCAGCCAAACTACGGTCAGAAAGTGCCAGTAAGTTGTTGTCAGTCCGAGGGTTGAGGCGACAAAATGGAGACTCTTTCCTCTCAAAGCCCTCAAGCAGACAAGTGTCAAGAGGATGAGACCTCCGAGTAGGTGAACCCCGTGAGCGCCCGTCAATACATAAAAGAAACTACTTGATGGGTTGGTTGGAAGATAAACCCCCTGTCTCTGCAACGTGAGCCACGCTATCCATTGTCCCCCTAAAAACACCAAGCCGAAAAAAGTCCCGAGCAAAAGCCAGATGAGGAAAGTCTTATGGTTATCCTTCCGAATTTGAATCTGAGAAGCGTGCAGGAAAATACTGCTGAGAATCAAAACGGCTGTGTTGAACCAAAGGACGGGAGGCTTAGTAAAGGACCGCCAATCAGGCGACGGAAGGCGCACCAGATAGGCACTGATAAATGCTGCGAAAAACATCGCGAGCGCACCCAAAAAAAGCCACAATCCCAACTGTGCTGTTGGCAACGGCAAGGTCCGCCACTCCCCACTGTCACCCCAGCCATCATCACCTCGACCGATGTCACTGTCTGGCCCTCTCCCTCTCACTTTCTCGGTTATTACTGACATCCTTTTCACCAGCCTTGTGATGGAACACTATAGACCGACTATGACCAAAAGGATGAGAAAAGCCGGCAACCAACAATCCACCGTCATCAGAAGCCCCTTCGCCGTAGCGTCGGAACTCTTCAAGGCAAAGCGTGTCGCCGCAAAAAGTAGCCAACCATTGAGCAGCAAGCCAACAAGAAAAATTAACAGCGATGGCTGAACCTTAAGCAGGGTCGTGGCAAACAGGATCAAGAAAAGAGACGAAGATAAAGTCGCCACACTAATTGCCGCTGTCCCCTCTTCGGGCATCACCCGAAATCCCGCTTTTTTATACTCATCACGATACCGATGCCCGATGGACCAAAAGTGGGGCAGTTGCCAAAGATATTGCAGGACAAAGAGGATTAAGGGGACAAAAGTTAGTCCCCCGCCTCCGGCAAACCAGCCGATCACTGGCGGCGATGCGCCTGCCAATGCCCCCACAAAGGTGCAGAGCCAAGTTCGGGTTTTCATTGGGGTATAGCACAAAACGTAAATCAATAAAGCCGCCAACGCTACCCAGCCGGCAAGACCATAAGCAGAAGTCGCAACTAAAAGGACCCATCCCAAAATTGCCATTATTAAGGACACGACAGTGCCTTCCAATGGGACAATCCTGCCCGACGGCAGGGGACGATGGCGAGTCCGTTCCATCAGTCGGTCTCTGTCTCGTTCCCACACCTGATTGAGTCCATTGGCACCGCCGACGATTAGGTAGATCCCGATCAAGGTTACGACAAAATCCCAGACTGAAATGGGGAACTGGGTTGCCATTAAGTATCCCATTGCGCCCGTAAATACTACCAAAGCAGAAAGGCGGGGCTTGGTCAGTTCGCAATAGTCCTTGAGGCGCCGCAGGTAAACAGTAATCGCCCTTTCTGTCAAGAACAAAGGCATCTCCTTGATCACATTCATTAGACCACTCCCCTAACCCCTAACCTTAGGGCATTCACCGACTGCCGGGAAGTCAAGAGAAGAGTTACGGCAGCAGCGCTTAAGCCCAAAGCCAGAGCACCAATCACCGTGTGTAGGATCGTAATGAGAAGATTCAGACCGGTCCAAATGACGAAGCCGCCCAAAATGATTTGCAGCAAGAGGGTATGAGAAAGTGATTTACTGAAAAGTCTAAAGGTATGGCGACTGGGAAGATGTCGTCGGGTAAAAAGGACTAAGCCAATCGCAACCGCCAGAACAAGGATGGCGTTGAACCGATGAGCTAAATGCACGAACACTTTAAAAGCGAACTCGCTATAGGTCATCCTTTCCGGGTTCGTTGGCTCATAGGGTAGCGAAAAAATTGGCGGGATCCAGCGACCAAAGGTGGTCGGAAAATCGGGAATGATCAAACCTGCCTTAAGATGGCGGATGAGGGCTCCCAAAAGAAGTTGAACAACCATCAATATCATAAGAGTGAAAGACAACACGAGAAGGGGGCGCAGAATGCTGGACGGTATGGGTTCAGGTCTTCCCCAGATCAAAACGGCTGTAGAAAAAACCAGTGACAACACTAACTGAGCCAGAACGGCGTGACCGATGGCAAGGACGATCCGCCCCGACTCAGGATCGTGAACGGGAAGGACGAGCGACAACCGGCTCTGAATCTGTTCGTCGGAAACAAAGAGAACCCTCAATCCTCCGAGAACAGCTTGGATCAAGATACCGATCAGCGCCAGAGTGGTCAGAAACCTCCAAGAGAAAGGTGCCCGCCACCACCATACCAGAACCGTCAGGATCAAAACGGTCAGACCGGTTAAACCCGCGATGACACGATGCGACCATTCGTATAACACACCCCCTGCTAAATAAGGGGGTATCAGCCGCTGATAGGAGAGGGGCCAATCGGGGATAGCGTCACCGGAGCCTGTCGTGGTGACCAACGCACCGGCACCGATCAAAAGGACAGACATTGCGGCTGCCAGAAGGCTGACAAACCGAAGACCACTGTTTTGCTTTGGTCGCATCACTCCCTGTGGTGAAGAGGACCCGTGCACCAGACTCGCTTCCACACTATTTTCCCTCATCTTTCAGACGGGACTTCTCCGAAAAGCCTCCAATCAATGCTTTCCTCCGTCTGTTCCTGCTGGTGCTCCGACAACGGGAACGGTTTGGGGAACAAAGTCCTCGGTCGCGTCGGGTCTGCTGTAGTCGTAAGCCCAACGGTAAACGGTTGGCAATTGGGGACCCCAGTTGCCGTGCGGCGGAGGGCTTTCCGCCTGCCATTCAAGGGTCGTGGCTTTCCACGGATTCTTTTCGGCTTTAGGACCCTTCCAAAGGGACCAGACGAAATTCACAAGGAAAAGAATCTGTGCCGCCCCCACAATTAAGGCTGCAATGGAGATAAAGATATTCACTCCTGATACTGAAGGGGGGATAAAGTCATAGTTAGCGAAGTCATAAAAGCGTCGGGGAACGCCGGAAATGCCCAGGTAGTGCATCGGGAAGAAGATCAGATACACCCCGATAAAAGTCAACCAAAAGTGGGCTTTTGCCAAAGGTTCGTTCATCATTCGCCCGAACATCTTGGGGAACCAGTGATAGATCCCTGCAAAAATCCCGAAAACGGCAGCCGTTCCCATAACGAAGTGAAAATGGGCGACAACGAAATAGGTGTCGTGTAACTGAATGTCAACGGGTGGGTTGCCGAGGAAAATACCGGTCAGACCTCCTGTCGTGAAAACGGAAACGAAGCCGATGGCGAAAAGAGCGGCTGCTGTAAATTTGATGTTACCACCCCATATGGTCGCCAGCCAGTTGAAGGTCTTGACAGCGGATGGGACCGCAATCAAAAGAGTTGTGGTCATAAAAGCGGTTCCCAAAAGGGGATTCATCCCGCTAACGAACATATGGTGACCCCAAACGATGAAACTGAGAAAGGCGATCGCCAAAAGGGACAAAACCATAGCCTTGTAACCGAAGATAGGTTTGCGACAGCAAGTTGCCAATACCTCTGAGGTGATCCCCATTGCGGGAAGGATAGCGATGTAGACCTCGGGATGACCGAGGAACCAGAACAAATGCTGCCAGAGAATCGGGTTGCCCCCCTCGCCGCCCGCCTGATGACCGGCGATAAACAGACGCGGCAAGAAGAAGCTGGTCCCCAAATGGCGGTCAAACAAGAGCATAATGGCAGCGGCCAGAAGGACGGGAAATGAGAGAAGCCCCAAGATCGCCGTGATAAATAAAGCCCAGACCGTCAGAGGAAGGCGTCCCATTGAAAGCCCTTTTGTTCGCAGGTTGAGGGTGGTGGTGATGTAGTTCAGGGAACCAAACAGAGAAGAGGCGATAAACAGGGCAAGAGAAAGAAGCCAAAGGGTCTGACCGAGACCGGAACCAGGAATCGCCTCGGCGACGCCGCTTAAGGGTGGATAAGCAGTCCATCCGGCTGCTGCGGGACCGCCCGTTACGAAAAACGAAACGACCAAAACGATGCACGATGCCAGAAAGACCCAGTAACTGAGCATATTGAGGAACGGGAACGCCATATCCCTTGCCCCAATTTGTAAGGGAATGAGGAAGTTACCAAAACCACCTACCAGAGCTGCCGTGATGAAAAAGAAGATCATTATCGTCCCGTGCATCGTAACCATAGCAAGATAAAATTCGGGTTTGATAATCCCTTCTTCCACACCGCCAGGAAACAGGCGGCTCAAAAAGGGGAACTGTCTTCCCGACCAACCCAGTTGAATCCTCATCAGCCACGATAAGAAGAGACCGATGAAGCCCATCGCCAGCGCCGTTATCAGATATTGGATGGCGATGACTTTGTGGTCCATACTGAAGATGTAGCGAGTCAGAAAGGTTTCTTTGTGATGGTGCACCTCAGTAGTTGTTTCTCTAACCATCCTTAACTACTCCCTTTTATGCTCAATAGTCCTCTTGTTTACGGAATCACATCCATTACCGTCTGTTGCTGAGAGAGCCATTCTTGCACTTTTTCCATCGGCTCCACGATGACGATGCCGCGCATCTGGTAGTGCCCGAGCCCGCACAGTTCCGCGCACACCAATTCAAACTCCCCTTCTTTAGTGGGCACAAACCAGGTTTTGATCACCATACCCGGCACCGCATCCTGCTTAACACGAAAGGCGGGGACATAGAAACTGTGCAGCACGTCTTTAGACCGGAGCCGAACGACCACCGGCTCCCCGACGGGAAGGTGCAGTTCCCCCTCTCCGGCAGGGAAAAAGATATCGTCCTTACTGGCGGGGTCCTTAGTGTCAATTCCGAGAGGGTTTGTATCGTTAATGAGGCGGATGTCGGTCCGACCAAACTGCCCGTCTTTTCCAGGGTAACGCAACGCCCACTTAAATTGCTCTCCCCATACCTCTACCTCATAGGCTCCCTCTGGAGGCGACTGGTGAATCCGCGACCATAAGCGCCCCCCGCTGACGATCAATAAGGTCATAATCACAGCGGGGACCAGAGTCCACGTTATCTCCAGCGGCTTATTGTCGTGAAAGTAAGCGGCTCTTCTTTCCGGATCGTCTCGGTGTCGGAAAACGAAATAGGCGAGGGCGATCTGCACTAAGACGAACACGATGCCGGTGATCAAAAGGGTCACGACGAACAGCCGGTCCGTCCAGGCGCCGTGCTCCGATGCCAGGGGTGGCAGCCACCAGAAACGACCAGCGGTGATCACCACCGCCGCCAGAACGATGAGGATCGTCACCAAAAGGAACAGACCAGCATGAATGGACCCTTTCTGCTTCTTTACCAATTCCCTTCACCCTTTGTCATCGCCAACGGGGTTGACGCACGAAGCCTCGTGTTAGCGTTTGAACACGAAAGTGATGTCCTTGGTTTCGCCTGCTTTGAGGGTGACTTTCTGGGACTGAGTGCCTAGTTTTTCGTGCCAGGCTTCAATCTCGTAAGTTCCTGCCGGCAGTCCGGAGATGGTAAAGGTTCCCTTGCTGTCGGTCACGGCAAAATAGGGATGATCAAAAATGCCCACGTAAGCCCTCATCCAGGGATGGACATCGCATTTGAAATAGGAGGATGGGGGTAGTTCAGGCGAACGGAACACTTTCTGGGTTTTCATGCCCTTGACGGGCTGACCTAAGTTAAAGGTCCCGTTCTTCTTACTAACGAAGTGAACATTGTGCAGGAGAGGATCGTCGTTGCGAATTTCTAATGGTTGACCGACCATTATGCCAAAGACGTGGGGGCGATAGATGCATTCGTGTTGTGTCAAAACGACGGGTTTGGACGGCGCCTTTCCGCCTTTCGCGCCGGACTTCACATATACCAAAACCCATTGAAGGGTGCCGTTGGGATTGAGCACAAAGTCATCACCCGTTACCGGCTTGCCCTTGTGAAGAGCGTCGCATTTTTTGTCCTGCTTCATACTGATCATCCTGGGCTTCAAGGGTGTCCCTTGAAAGACGACCTTACCTTTGATCGTCCCTTGAGCCCACAAAGTGCTGGTCGCGAAGGCGACGGCGAACAAACTTGCTAACCGGCTTACGAACTTCACACTACTCCCTCCTACCCCTATGGTTTCTTGGCTTGTCTGGCTCCATTGCTGATTGGCGGCGTCTTCGGAGCGCCCAGGCTCAACACATACTCCCGTAGCGCTCTTACCTGCTGCTCTACATCTCCTCCCATTATCTCGGGCAACGGTGTTTGGTGTTTTCCGGTTTGCTCGTCAATAGGGAAGAAGGTCGGCATTCGGGTCCCCGGCTGGAAAGCATTGGGATTCAAAAGAAATTGGAAAATCCACTCAGGTTGCAGTCGGGACCAAGCGAGGTTGAGGGACGGGGCGAGTTGCGCCACGTCAGCACCGGGTTGGACGGGTCCTGTCGGATGGCAGGCAAGGCACTGCAGTTGGTCAAACAAAGGCTTACCCTTCTGCACCAGGTGGGGGTCTACGCGGTAGGGAGTTCGGAAGCCTTTGAAAACAGACTGATTGTCAAGGGCAGCAAAGTAGCGAATGATACTATTAACGGTTTCATCGTCAAAGCCAAAGGTCGGCATCCGCACCTGGAGCCAAGGTCGGATGGAATGCTGCCGACCGGTTCCAAGAGTCGGGTCTTTGAGAAAACGGAACAACCAGTCGTGGTGGGTGCGGAAACCCTGCGACTTAAGGTCGGGGGGCTGCATTCCATCCTTTAAGAGCGGCCAAATGTCGCCGCCGAACCCTTCGATAACATGACAGCCCATACAGTTATAACCCATTACCAATTCTCGTCCGATGACCGCTGCCGCCAAGTGGGCATCTCTTTCTATGTCTCGGAAATAGTCCTTGTGAATGTCCCGACCGGTGAAACTGAGAAGAGCGGTCACCAAGGCTTTCACTTCCTCATCCGTTAGACCATACTGGGGCATGCGCAAACCTTCTCGGAAGATGCGGGGTTCTTTTAGTTTTCTCTCCAGCCACCGATACGCCCGATCCCAGTAGGTCGGTGCAGTGTCAAAGATCTCCAGAACCAACCCGCCGAAGTCAATCAGGTGAACATCCAGATCGGCTTGGGTGGAAAGATCCTTTCCGATCTTGGTCAGTTTTTGAGCCTCTGGGTCGGGAATGTTATGACAGCCGTGACAGCCATAGTTCGCTACCAAACGAAAGCCCCTGTTGATCAGTTCAGGATGGGACAGGTTTGGGCGAGGACTAAACGCCACCTTTTGGACCCCTGGCGGTTCTTTCAGAGTCAACAGGAAAGCGGTAATATCGGCGGCTTCTTGTTGAGTCAGGCGCATTTTAGGCATTCGGGCCATCTCATCAATCAACTTGGGGTCCAAAAGCCAGTTATAAATCCAGTCGGGATCGCTGACCTTACTGCCAAATTTGCCGAGATCAGGGCCAAAATCGTAATTTCCGAGAAGGCGACTACCCTTGTCGCGGCTCTTAGGTCCGCCTAAGCCCGGGACATTGTGGCAACCCAGGCAGCCGATGTCGCGAACCAACTGGCGACCCTTTTGGGGATTGCCGCCTGGGTAGCGATAGGGAAGGGTCAGGGGTTTGGAAACGCTTTTGAGATAGGCGACTAACGCCCAGGCTTCATCGTCCGACAAAAAGAACATCGGCATTCGGCTATGGGGTGCCCACTGATCGGGATTTTTCAGCCATTGGAACAACCACTCGTCGGAGACCTTTGCTGCGATATGGGTTAAACTGGGACCGATCTTGACCGCCTTTTCGTATCCCTTAGCGTCATGACACCCAAAGCATCCCAGCAGGGCAAACAGTTGTCGTCCCTTAGTCAGGCGGGGGGCACCCGGGATAACCATTTCATAGCGGTGACAATGCCCGCAGGCGGCTTCTGTGTAGTCTTTCGGCAGCATCGGTCGGAGCCAATGGCGCTCATCGCGAGCGTGGGCTTGTTCCTTTTTGAGGGCGACACCCTGCCCTCCGTGGCAAGAAGTGCATCCAAACTGGTCGAAGGGATGCTTGGAGAGAATGGGGGGATCCTCGGCGAGTCGCCGACTCCCGCATTGTCGGCACTGACCGACCCCGTAGTCCTGAACGTGACCGCATTGAGCGCACTTCTCCGTGCGAGGATGCGGCAAAAGTGCCTGGAGAATCTGAATCTCCTTTGGTGATGCGTTGCGCCGGCGTGCTTGTCGGATTTTGCCCTCTATGAACTCCTTCCATCTCGCCGACTTGTCGTAGCCTGCGTGACAAGTCGTGCACCGATCCACCAGGTTCAGTTCGGGTTTGTGAATCTGACGGATGGAGGGTTCCTCTCGGAAGGACGCTCGAAACGCCGTCTCTGCTACGGTTAGTTGAAACTGCTTATCTCCTATTTTCTTTAACAGTTCTTGACGTTCCTTGTCCAGTTCGGTAAAAGCCTTTTCGGCTTCCGCCAGTCGGCGCTCTCGCTCCTCCAGTTCTTTGGTCAATTTTTCAATTTCCGGCTTCAAAGAAACCAATTGCTGTCGGTAGCGCTCCTTCTTCGTCGGATTTCTTGCCCAAAAGAACTGATCCTCGTAGTGCAGGTAATCCAGCCGAACCTCTGCCAGTTTCGTCTGAACGGCGCTGACTTCCTGGCGCAGTTGACTGATTTGTCGGGAGAGTTCGGAGTAGCGAGGGTTACGACCTAACTGGTTGGAAACTTCCGTCAACTGCCCTTGCAAACTCTTAAATTCCTCGTCTTTACCCACTTCCTCCTTGATCCTTTTGTATTCCTTCTCTGTGAACTCCTGAAGGAGTTGGATATAGGTCGCCTGATAGGGATACCATTCGGGACGATGCTCCTTATAAAGAACGATCCCGATCAGGACGATGGCGACGGCATTGAGGATAAGAAAGATCTGATTCAGTCTTCGGGTGTTGTAAAAGAGGTCCAACAGCGATCCCTCCGACCTTCAGATGTTAAAGTAGGGCGTGACGACTAAGTATTTCCACTTCAAGACCAGTCGCATAAACATCTTGATCGGCAGAAAGAGGGTCCACGAAACGAAAATCATTAGGATGAGGAACCGAATAAGACCTAAAGTCCGGTAATAGTTGAGGGCTCGGCGTCCCCAGTCTCGGTTGATGAGGCCGACCCAAGCCGGGTAGGTGAAGGCTAACCCATTGAAAACCAGGTAGATCACGGCACCAAGGAGACAGAACATCCCCGGTGGTGGATCTTTATGTCCCGGACACCAGGAGAGATGTTCCGCGACCACCTTAATCTGATCTCTAGGCTCCCACGGCCAATACCAAGCCCACGGTCCCCAGCGGAAAAACTCACCGATGATAATCAAGATGATCCAGAGAGCAAACCCGCCGATGAAGAAAATGTATTGCCACTCCCTGCCCTTCCACGAGTAAACGCCCACGCCGACCGTCGGTTTGGTATCCAAATAGGGGATCAGCATCAGACCGACGATGATCATCCCTGGCAAGAGAACTCCGGCGATCCAGGGATCAAAGTAGACCAGCATCTCTTGAAGCCCCAAAAAATACCAGGGCGCACGGGACGGAATAGGCGTCTTATTGGGATTGGCTTCCTCTTCCAGAGGAGCATTGAAGACCAGCGAGATGATAAACAGGACGACCGTTAAGAAGACCGCCGCCATAAATTCCGCATACACTAGGTCCGGCCAAACGAGGACCTTATCGGCTTCGGCTTGGGCTCTTTTGCGTTCCGCTGCCACCTGGGTGGCGCGAACCTCTTCCTCACCCATCCCCCGCCTTGCGGGTCGGGCAGCGGGTCTGGGTCGGGGCTGTGCTGCTGCTTCTTCTGCCATTTTTTCTTGCCTCCGTCCCGTGGTTTGGTGTCTAACCCTCTTCTGATCTCATTTCTTATAAGGGACCAGAAATGCCGCCGTCCTTGCGGACGCGCCAGAAGTGAAAAGCCATTAGACAAGCGTGAATAAAGGGAAAGCCCAGACAGTGCCAAACATAGAACCGGATCAGTGCGTTTTCTCCAACGATGCTACCTCCTAAGAGGGCGAACCGAATGTCGTTGTATTGGGTCAATCCCAAAAGTTGGGCACCGGGTCCTTCGTGTCCGAGAAACGGGGTGGCTCTCGCCATATTGGTCCCAACGGTCACCGCCCAGAGGGCTAACTGGTCCCATGGCAAAAGATAACCGGTGAAGGATAGGAGCATCGTCAAGACCAGAAGGGTGACGCCAATGACCCAGTTAAACTCTCTGGGGGGTTTGTAGGAGCCGGTCAGAAAGACTCTTAGCATATGAAGCCAGACCGTGATCAGCATGGCGTGAGCGCCCCAGCGGTGGAGGTTGCGAAGGATCCGACCGAAGGGGACATCGTTCATCAGATACTTGGTGTCCATATAGGCGTGAATAGGGTCGGGTCGGTAATAGAACATCAGCAGAATACCGGTGATGGTCAACAGCAGCATTAGGTAAAAAGAGAGACCGCCCATACACCAGGTGAAGGACACCTTAACAGCATGCCGGGGAATTCGGGTCGGATGCAGGTGGAGGACCAGGCTGTTGAGGACGGTCATAATGCGAGATCGTCGGTCTGTCGGCCAGGGGGTCCGGTAAACAGACCGAAAGAAGTGACTGTTGACGATCGCCCAAAAAGTGGTGCTGGCTTTTTCTTTGAGTTTACCCAAAAAGCCATTGCCGGAGCGGATAGAGGGCTTGGGTGTGGTCGCCTCCGTTGGGCGTTGGCTGGTGGTCTGCTCGCTTTCTCCTTCGCCCAAAAAGAGTTCCCTCCTTTAACACTTTCTTTCAAATCCTCAGGATACTTTCCGGCCATCGTTCGTTGGAATTCTTACCCGGCTCACCCGCATAGACGACGCTGGTGTCTACCAGCAACTGCCCGTCTTCGGCGAGGGTGATCCGGTGTCGGTCCAAAGGACGCGGTGCGGGACCCTCAAAATTGGTGCCGTCCATCCGAAACCCACTGCCATGGCATGGACACTTAAACTTCTGCTCCACTTCAATCCAGTTAAACTTGCAGCCCAGATGAGTGCAGGTGCCGGACAATGCGAAGAAGCCATAGGGTGCATGGACAATCCAGACATTGTATTTGATTTTCCACCGTCCGTCCACGGTGCCAAGGGGATAGTCGCTGGGTCGTCCCGCCTTGAAAGTAGGGGGTGGTTCAAAAAGGACATTGGGGAAGAAGAAGCGGGCGAAAATCCAACCAAAAATAGCCATAATCGCCCAGAAAACAGCCCAAGCCAGAGCCGAGAAGATGTCCACCAGGAACTTCCGCCTGGCAGCACCTGTCGCTCTTGCTGGCGTTCGTGACGGTGCTGTCTGGACAGCCACTTCGTCTGTCTCCTCCTGCTCTGCTTTTTGATCTTGCCTGCAACGACCAAACAGAATTTGTGACCCCTCTTACCGGGGTCTTCTATGACGCCCGACAAGACGAGACCTGCCGGCAAGCCCCTTGGCTCGCCCGCAGGTCACCACCGATTTTTGCACAATTGTATTCGGAACGCAAGAACCGTCGCCGCCCGCCCCTCTCTGCCCCGCAGACATGCTCACTCGTTATGGGCTCCTTTCAACTGGTCCCACACCTGATCCATCTCTTTCAGGCTTACTTGGGAAAGGGAGCGACCGGACTCGGTAATCGTTCTTTCCATCTCTTGAAATCGGGTAACGAACTTTCTAACGGCTTGGCGAAGGGCTGCCTCGGGATTGACCCCTGCAAGGCGCGCCACATTGACGACAGCGAACAGCAAGTCTCCGATCTCTCCTTCCACTTGCTCCTTCTCCAAAGGAGTTGCTAACGCTTGTTCCGTCTCCGAAAGTTCCTCCTTTACTTTGTCCAGGGCTGCCAAACTGTCTCCCCAGTCAAAGCCAACGGCAGACGCTTTCTTCTGGACCTGGTAGGCTAAAAGGAGGGAAGGCATTGCCCAGGCAATTCCATCCATAACCGAGCCTTGGTCTCTTTTCTCTTCTGCTTTGCTCTTCTCCCACCGCGACAGGGCTTGCTCCGCTGTCTGAACTTTATCGGATCCGAAAACGTGAGGATGCCTGCGGATCAGTTTGCGGCGCAGGTGCTCCAAAACATCGGAAAGGGAAAAAGCCCCTCGTTCGGCGGCAATGTGCGAGTGGAAAAGAACCTGGAGAAGGAGATCGCCCAGTTCGTCTACCAAGCGGCTATCGTTTTTTTCTTCAATGACCTGAGCGACCTCATAGGCTTCTTCTATAGTCTTTATCTTAATCGTTTGGTGGGTCTGGGCTCGGTCCCACGGACAGCCGGTCGGACCCCTCAAGATCTCCGTGACTTTTACCAGCCTCTCAAACTGCTTGGCGAGTTGGCGATCTTCTTTACTTTTTTGAGACACAGGAAATGAGCCCCCTCCTTGCATCAGTTTTGCACTCTTGAGTCAAAGACCCGTCACTGACCCGCTCGCTCTTGCAGTTTCTCTCCTTCCTTAAGAGGCGGCTGGCTGGCTCCTGGGGGAGCCGCTGGCGGTTGGAAGGGAACCGAGGACGGGGCAAGGATGCCCGCTGTCCGAATCTCATCCTCCAGGAACTTGAACCTCTCGTCAGGTATCAAAACTTGGGATTGGGCGGCTAACTGCTTAAAGATCTCCTGGGGTGGTGGGGCGCTCGCCTCCACAAATCGCTGGCGGACCATTGCTTTGATATCGTCAAAGGGAGGAACCATTGGGGGTTGAATCTCAACAACTTTGACTAAGACGAAGAGACCGGTTTCGGGAATCTGAACGGGACCGACGACCTGATTGGGTCGCGACCGGGCTAACAGTTCTAAAAGGGAAGGGGGTGCATGGGTGTCGTGGACCAGGGGAAGGGAAACGAAGCCTCGGCTGCTGCGCAGATGGGGACTTTCGTTAAAGCGGTAAGCCAGTTCCCGAAAGTCCTCCCCTTTAGCCGCCAAGTCTTTGGCCTTCTCCAGGGTTTTTCGGTCCTTTGACTGGATGATATAGGCCCGCACTTCCGGCGGGAAGGCAAAAGCCTGGCGGTTTTTTTCGTAGAATTCCTTCAGTTTCTTATCGTCCGGTTTGACAGCCCTTTCTCGGAGGGCGAAGAGAATCATCTCCATTCGCTGCTGGTCTAAGATCGTCTCTTTGTCCAGTCCCTGACGGGCAAGGAAGGAGAGGGCTTGATGCTCGTCCTGAAAACCCGAGTGGCGGATCCAATCTTTAAACGCTCGTTCTACATCTTGATCGCTGACCAACCGTTCCTTCTCATTGACCTGAAGCAGAAGTTGCCTCTGAATGAGCCAGCGAAGGGTGGCAGCCCCAAACATCTTGGTCATCGTTTCCCGAAAGGATGCCTCGTCAATGGGCTGACCACCGACAATGGCGACCGGTCTCTTGCCAGCACAACCGATGCTGGCGATGATCAGAAAAATGACGACGCTGGCGCCCCAACGATAATTAGCCATAAGGGCTCACTCCTTTTCCTGTTTCCCGTTGAGAAAGACTTTGGAAGATGGTTTCGCCCCTGAAAGGCTCCCCTCGGCTAAGAAGGTATCAGACGGCAGCCAAACTCTCCTCCAGGACGGCGTCGGGGACATCAAAGTTGGAACTGACGGTTTGGACATCGTCGTGATCCTCCAGATCTTTGATGAGTGCTAAGAGCCTCTTAGCATCCGGACCATCAACGAAGACCGATGACTGGGGCACGTTCACAATAGACGAGGACTGGACGGTAATGCCTCTCTGCGCCAGAGCCTGACGGACAGAAGCGAACAGCCTGGGTTCGGCGACCAGTTCATAAAAGGAGTCCCTTCTCTGCAGGTCCTCGGCACCGATCTCCAGGGCTAATTCGGTCAGGGTGTCCTCATCGGCTTGATGGGCGTCTATCGTGAAGACCGCCTTCTTCTTAAACTGCCAGGCGACACAGCCTGCTTGACCCAGACTGCCTCCATGCTTTTGGAACAGTCTCCTTAGTTCTGACGTCGTCCGGTTCCTGTTGTCCGTGACGGCTTCCACCAGAATGGCAGCGCCACCTGGACCGTAGCCCTCATAAAGGACCTCTTCGTAATGAGCCCCTTCTATTTCTCCCGTTCCCCTTTTGATGGCACGCTCCACATTTTCTGCCA
>JANXBO010000012.1 GCA_025057575.1 Candidatus Caldisaccharidevorator malaysiensis | reverse complement strand
TGAAATGAAAGCAAAAATGGGCGGTGCAGGAATTGAACCTGCGACCTCCTGCTTGTAAGGCAGGCGCTCTCCCTCTGAGCTAACCGCCCCCCTGGGTAGTTTGCCGCATCGCTTCCTTGTCAGATGATCCGTTGACAGGTTTCTCTTGTCCTAAAATTAGGAAAGGCTTGGGGCGTGGCGCAGCTGGTAGCGCGCGGGACTTTGGATCCCGAGGTCCCTGGTTCGAATCCAGGCGCCCCAGCCATTCGTTAATTTATCAGGTCTAAGGGCATATGGGGTTGGAGGTAGACGAGTGGGGTCAACGCTCAAGTTGTTTTCCGGGACAGCCAATCCCGAATTAGCAAAAGCCGTCGCCGAGCATCTCGGTGAGCCGTTAGGCAATGTATTGATCGCCCGCTTTAGCGACGGAGAGATCCGAGTTCAGGTCCGTGAGAACATACGCGGTGCCGACGTGTTCCTCATTCAGCCGACTTGCCCTCCCGTCAACGAAAACCTGATGGAACTTTTGGTGATGATTGACGCTTGCAAAAGGGCATCCGCTGACCGAGTCGTCGCCGTCATTCCCTATTACGGTTACGCCCGACAGGATCGGAAGGTCCGCCCAAGGGAACCCATCTCGGCGAAATTAGTCGCCAACCTTCTGACCATTGCCGGTGCCGATCGAGTTTTCTCTGTGGACCTCCATGCGGGTCAAATTCAAGGTTTCTTTGATATTCCCGTTGACAATGTTCCCGCCGGACCGCTATTGGCTAAATATCTCAAGGAGAAGGGCGTGGCGGATAAGGATACGGTTGTCGTTTCGCCCGATGTGGGTGGGGTAGAACGGGCGACGATTTTTGGACGAATGATCAACGCCGGCATCGCCATCTTTATCAAGCACCGCCCCGATGTCAATAGGAGCGAAATGGTCGCCATCATCGGCGAAGTGAAGGGCAAACGAGCCATTCTTGTAGATGACTTGGTGGACACGGGCGGAACGATTGTGCAAGCGGCAACCGCTCTGGTGGAGCGGGGCGCCCGTGAAGTCTATGCCTGCTGCACTCATCCGGTTTTGTCCGGCTCCGCTGTTGACATCCTCAAGAGTTCGCCCATTAAAGAATTGGTCGTCACCGACACCATTCCGATCCCGAAGGAGAAGCGATTTGACCGATTGACCGTCCTTTCCGTGGCTTCTCTTGTTGCCCAAGCGATCCGTAACATTCACGAAAACAAATCGGTCAGCGCTCTGATCCAAGAGGGCTAAAGCACGCAGAGCCCATCGTTTGTCAGCACAGAGAGAAAATGGCACTGTTATTGTTCTGGCGACGATCCCTTGCTTGCAGTCATCTCATCGTTGGTTTGGGTAATCCTGGTTCTCGTTATCACAACACCCGCCACAACATCGGCTTTATGGTCTGCGACTATCTCAAAACGGTTTGGAATGGGGAGCGCTACCGTAAACGGTTCAAGGGTCTTTTTTCGGTCTGCCGACTCAATAGTCTGTTTGCGGTTGGACTTTTGAAACCTTTGACCTTTGTGAACCTGAGTGGCGACGCGGTGAAGGAAGCCGTCAGCGTTTTGAACCTGCCCCCGGAAAAAGTCTTAATTGTCTTGGATGATGTAAGTTTGCCCTTAGGGAGGATGCGCCTTAGAGGAAAAGGTTCTTCGGGAGGGCATCGGGGTCTGCTGTCTATTTTGGAGGCTTTGGGAACAGAGGCGGTTCCCCGACTCCGAATCGGGATCGGTCCCCTACCGCCCGGCGTTGACCTGGTCTCTTTCGTCCTGTCTCCGTTGACAGAGGAAGAAAAAAGGGTTATTGAGGGTCAGTTGAGCGCTGTGGAAAGTGGCATCAAAGAGTGGCTCCGATGCGGTCTGTCCGCCGCTATGAATTTGGTCAATCGGTCCCCGACCCAAAGCGAAAATTTTTCTGGTTAACGATTTTTCTGGCTAACTCGTAATCAGCGGGCTTATCTATATCAAAGGCGATTTCTGGCAGATCAGCGACGACACCGTAACAGGAATGACGCAGAATGTTTTCCGCCCTTTTTTCCAAGTCCTTGACACTTAACTGACCCGTTACAAATTTGAGAATCAATTGGGGACCGGCGAGAAGGGCTAAGCGCCAAAGGCTTTTGCGGCTGTTGAGCGCCTTCTGGGCTACAAGGTCCAGAGCCGTCAAACAACGCCCCCTTAACAAAAACACATTGCCGCCCGTCAGGATTCCTTCTTTCAGTCGGGCAAAGGTCCTGTGCACCTGATCGTTTCCCAAAAGTCTCTTGACGCTGTCCAAGGGGACAGCCAAATAAGTTAGGTCGGCGCTCCTCTCTCGAGCCAAAGCGAAAAAACGCTCTAAAGCCTGTGCCGTCACGAACGGCATATCAACGGCGCAGAGAAGGACCCACTCGTCACGGGAAAGATCTAAAGCCCGGCATCCTAAAAAAACATTGTCCCAAAGGCTTTTAGCGGCGGCGACTTTAACAAAGGTGGGAGGGGCTTGATCCAAGACCTCTTTAGGTCCGACGACCCCGATCGTGGTGAGGAAAGAGAGTTGGGTGAGAGCGTCGGTGGTGATTTGGAGGAGAGTTCTGTTGCCAAGGCGAAGGAGAGCAACGGGGTCGCCGGTCCACGATACCCCGCCGGCTAGAATTAAGGCTTTTACCCTTGCGTCGGCCATTGGCGCATCTTTATGGGTTCTTCCGACGGTTCTTGATTCTGATTACCTGCTCTGGCGAACGGAGTCAGCCTTTGCTGCCTCTTGGCCTGAAGCCAGCGCCCTCTCTGGAGACCATCAAAAGTCAGCCATTGCTTCCAAAGGGCATAGCACATAAGAGCCATAAAGCCCGTTTCGGCAGTCCGCTCAAACACCATCAGACCCGGAACGGAATGCAGTTGATCACCCAATCGCAAAATTTCCCGAAAGGTTAGCAGGACTACCCCGAAAACAATGAGCCGCCACACCCGACCCAGTTCGCCCGTCCGCAAAAGCTGATACAGGCGCACCCCTAACCATAGAGCCAGCAGAGTCAAAGCCAGCAGCACCATACTAACGAGGAGGGACAAGGTTTCTATTTGTTCCACTACCGCACCCCCGCAAGAGGAACAATTTCAACCGGTTTCCAGATCCAAAGTCCGAAATCCGTGCCGACATCTCGCAAATTTTCGGGCAACTTCATTAGGATGCTGTCCATCCAAGCACAGGCAAGCGGCTCCCCAACCAATCCTGACAGGCAAGAAACGATGGCACCAATGATGTTCCGAAAGTTTAGAACCTGGTGACTAAGGCTTTCCCACCAGGGATAGGTCACCTCCATTTTGAGACCAGAGAAAAAAATCGGTAACTTTGTCGCCACCGCCCATTGGTTGAGACCATCCACTGTTCTCTCGCAAACGGTTTGACCGAAAAGGCGTCCCGCTTCCCAAAAGACCTGGCTAATAAAAGCGTTCGCTGCTCGGTAAACTTGCGCTTCCAGATCGCCCGAAAAATGGCGGGAATCTAAAGGCGATCGGAAGGTTTCTAACTCTGACAGGGCAGAGAGACCAAAGAGAGCGGGCAGTGCTGACAGACAAGCCCGCAGGACTTCGGGGTTCACGTGCGTGCCGATCCACCGTCGGCTCTCGGTGAGCAATTGGGCAGGAGCCATTCCGGGACGATACCAACGGGGCGTCAAGACAGCGCTTACCAGTTCGCTGACGGCAAGAATCTGTCCCTGAAGAGAAATCTCATCTTTCATCTTACCCCCTGGGTAGCCTTGACCGTCCCATCGCTCGTGATGGTCCTGTATCCCTTCCACAACCCAATCATTCAACTTCAGCGCTCGAGCGACCGTCCTTCCCACAATGGGATGCTGCTTGACGACCTCCCATTCTTCCTCTGTCAGTTTCCCGGGTTTCCTTAAGATTCTGGGTTCAATGGCAATTTTGCCGGCATCGTGAAGGAGTCCTGCACAGGCTAACTGGTGCCAAGTCGCCTCTTCAAGGGTCAAGGCTTTCGCTGTTGCCGCTGCACAGCGACCGGCGATGATCCCGTGTTCAATTGCAAACGGATCTCGGTCTAAGAGCGCAGAGAGGGGGAGCAAGAACTTTTTATCAGGTTGCGGCATCCAGTCAGGGTTCCATCCGCTCATCGCAATTCCAATTTTTGGACGAGAAGACCACGCTTTCTGGTCCAAACGACCTTAGTCCACCAGCCGCACGACCGCAGTTCGGCAGCGCAGCGACGGGCATCGCTGATACTGGAGAAGATGCCGAGAACGCCCGTCCCGGAACCCGACATCACAGCCACCCTTGCCCCCTTTTTTTCCAGCACCGTTAATAATTGTGCGACTTCCTTTTTTTCGCTGGCAATCAATTTTTGAAAGGCATTGACAGCCAGTTTCTTAGCCAAAAGCCAATTCTTTTCGTTCAACGCTTGAACCAACTGGGCGGGGTCCGCCACCACCGTTATCGGTTCGTTGTCCCACATCTGAAAGGCTGTCTTCGTTTCCATCCCGTCGTTGCCTTTGGCGAGGACCATCACTAAGTGCTTCAGGGTCACCGGCTCTACCACTTCGCCACACCCGCTGACAATGGCGGCACCCGTTGGCGTGAAGAAGAAGGGAACGTCGGAACCGATGTGGCGACCCAACTGCATAAGGTCTTTGCGTTGATAATGAAGCCTCCAGGCTTTGCACAATAGCATCAGGGTTGCCGCTGCGTCTCCGCTTCCACCTCCAAAGCCCGCTTGATCGGGAATTCTTTTTTTCAACAACAGGCTGCCTTCTAAACGCTGGTTGCTCAAAGACGCCAGAATCTCCGCTGCTCTGATGACGGAGGTCGGTTCTCCGACAATATTCCTTCCCGTCACTTCCACCCGAAAGGACCCTGACGGTTTATAAAGGATCTCATCATACAAAGAGACCATCGCCATTAGCGAAAGAAGGGGATGGTAACCGGAAAAATCCTTTGGATAGATTTTTAAGGAAAGGTTTACCTTAGCCGGAACCAGAACTTTCCAAGCCAGTTTGCCCACTTTTTCATTGAGCGGCGGACGCCGAAATCAGTGACCGGTACCCGTCAACGATCAATTGAGCCGTTCGCTTCACTCCCAATTTCCCAACGTTTAGGACCATATGATAAAGGGTTGGGTCTTCCCAATCTTTTCGGTAAAACTGCCAGACATATTTGCTACGCCTTTTGTCCTCAGAAAGAATTTTCTCCTTCGCTTTTTGAACGGTGAGATTCTGTTCTTGAGCGATGCGCATTACCCTCCAGTTCAAGTCAGCCACCAGTTTAATGTGAAGGGCATCGGAGGCGTCTTGAAGAATGAGGGCGCCTGCCCGACCGATAACGATGACGTTGCCCCGCTTGGCTAACTTGCGGATCACCTCCTGGGTCAGCCTCAAGCACTCTTCGTGATCAAGGAATCGGGATCCTTCTTGGCGGAGCCGGTCCTGGTCGGGTAACCACAGGATACTATCCCGCGTTGCCCCTGGTGTCCAGCCCAGAATCTCGTGAGCCGGCGCATAGCGGATTAGCGACCTCAAAAACGCTTCAAGAGGCGACAGAGCAGTTTCGTCATACTTGGCAACTTCATCTTCTTGCGTCTGCCCTTCCGCTGCTATATAAGTTAACAGTTCTTTGTCAAAAACCTCAAAGTTCAACTGCTTAGCCACTTCCTGAGCCACCTCAAGAGCGTGAGTGCCATATTGACGGCTAATCGTGATGACCCCCATAGGTGCTCCCGCTTTGCATCGTTAGATTTAGCGCCGGATCGTTTGGCTGCAATCTCTATTCTAATTCAGCAGGCGTTCTCTTAAAGTTTTTTTCTGCAATGAGAGTGTTTCAGAGGCTACGAAGGCGATCCCCAATAGGGCTCTGCTGGGTTTCTTGCTAACTCCTTTTTTCCTCCCTATGGGATTAAACGATGGCGCTGCCTCATAGTTAAGGCGGAGGGGAACGGAAGTGGGCGAGAGACTGGCTGTAGACGGAGGGAAACCGGTAAGAACCAAACCCTTTCCCAAAGAGCGAAAAGTCGGTGAGAGGGAACTGAAAGAGGTTGCAGAAGCCCTGGAATCGGCATGGCTGTTCCGATGGAGCGGGAGCAAGGTAGCGGCCTTTGAACGAGCCTTTGCGCAGCGGCACGGAGTGCCTTACGGGGTTGCCTGCACTTCAGGGACAGCAGCCATTCACTTAGCGATCGCGGCCCTTCAATTGGAGCCTGGGGACGAGATCATCACGGCACCGATTACCGACGTTGGAACGGTAGCGCCCATTCTCAAAGAGGGCGGTATCCCCTTATTTGCTGATGTGGACCCCGAGACGGGCAATATGGATCCGGAAAAGGCAAAACAACTCATCTCCGAAAGGACGAAGGCGATCCTTGTGGTCCATTTGGCTGGTAACCCCTGCGATCTGGGTGCCTTTGAGAATCTGGCGAAAGAAAAGGGTCTGATTTTGATTGAAGACTGTGCCCAAGCCCATCTCGCCGAGTATCACGGTCGTCTGGTCGGCACTATCGGTCACATCGGCTGCTTCAGTCTGCAGCAGAGCAAACACATTGTGACGGGCGACGGGGGCATCAGCATCACCGCCGACGAGGAACTGGCAACGAAGATGGCTCTCTTTATGGACAAGGGCTGGGATCGGGGATCGGGAACACCCCACCGAGTTTACAAGATCTTGGGTCTCAATTATCGGATGAATGAACTGACCGGTGCCGTCGCCCTGGCGCAAATGGAGCGATTGGACCTGGTCGTCAGCGAAAGGAGGAAGCGGGGCGATCGGTTAAGCCAGTTGATTAGCGAGTGCCGCTTCGTCAAACCTCAGAAGGTTCTTGATGGATGCCAGCATAGTTATTGGCACTACCAGTTGCTGGTTCAAAGGGAAGCACCCTTTACCGCCGATGACTTTGCACAGGCTCTGCAGGCGGAAGGAATTCCCTGCGGTGCTCGTTACATCGGCAAGCCCATTTTTCTTTGCCACGATGCGATTACCAACAAAAGGATTTTCGGTCACTCCTCTTTTCCCTTTGATCACAATCCCCGTCAGGTCGTTTACAATGAATCCACTTGTCCCATTGCTCAAGACTATCTAAGCCGTTTGGTCGTTTTACCTCTTCACGAGTTCCTCAGTGAGGAAGAAATTACTGATATGGCACAAGCCATTATCAAGGTGGACCGAAACCTAAGACGATAGGGAAGGGGGGCAGTAAGGATGGGACGCAAGACCGTATCCAACACACCTCAAACCAAGATTCTTTTAGAAGGGGAGCAGACCTACCTGGCGGTTCGGATCCCGCCAGGGGTCGCCAAGATAGGCTGGCGGATCAATCCCAAAGGGATCGTCATTGCCTTTTTCCGCTCGTTCCTTTCCACTCAAATGGTGGACGGTTGGTGGCAGCCTCAATTGCTGATTTCCACTTGCTATCGCACCTTTATCCCGTTAGCCCAGCGATATGCTGCTGTTGAAGGACCTTTGTTCAAAGAGGATGCCCTCGGGCGATGGGTCCTTTTTCCTGTCAGCATTTATCCGCCCAGGTCTGTCTGTTAATGTAAGGACCACTGGTTTATTGGTGACTCTTCAAGTAACAATAAATCCTTTGGCTTGGTTCGCCGTTTAGCAGTAGGAGGAGTCGTCAAAAATTATCGTGAATCGGCGCCGGTTTTGTGGTCTTATAGCGGGCTCTACGGCAACGTGCTGGTTGTCCTTTCAAGGAGGGAAAAATTTGGGCGAAAAGGACGATGGATCGCAAGAAGTTCTCCGCCAGGCAGAGGAAGGAATAGAACAACACCGTAAAGCCGATGGTATTATTGAATTGTGCTTTCCCGACGGCTCACCCGCTCCAGATATCCCTGTCAAGGTAACCCTGCAGAGACACTATTTCCTCTTTGGTTGCCCTCTCCGACCAAAACACTACACAGATCCGGAGCATCTTGACCTTTGTAAGCAACTTTTCAACAGCGTTCAACTTTTGGAATTTAACTGGGGTCAATATGAACCCGATGAGGGCAAGCCGCTAAGGGAAGAGAGAAGGCGGTTTATTTTTGACTGGTGCTATCCGAACAACATTCGCAATTTTTATGGTCATATGCTGGTTTGGACACGACAATACGGTCAATATCCCAAGACCGCGCTGCCGTTGTGGCTTTTTCGCTATGACCGGAAGACCCAATACGAACTCCTTATGAAGCGGATCCAGAGGGAGGTTCAGGACTACCGCGATATCAACATCGTCTGGGATGTCGTGAATGAACCCATTCACTGCCGCTCCTGGGGCGAGTGGGAAAAGCCAGAGGACTTTGATGAGTCATTGGATGCGGTTTTTCCCTATGTCGCAGACGCTTTAACCATCGCCCACCAGTCCAATCCGAAGGCACCCTTGCTGGTCAACGAATATGACCTTTTTGTCAATGAGAACGCCCGCTATCGCTTCCGAAAACTTGTAGAGATGCTTTTAGAAAAGAGAGTGCCCCTCCACGCTGTTGGCATCCAAGCCCACGACTGGCGGGCAACTTACTGGCCTTCCCCCACCGAAATTTGGGCGGTGTGCGAGGATTTTGGTTCCCGATTGGGCTTAAACATCTACTTTACGGAGTTTTGTTATACCTCCGACCCCAGCCGAACCATCCGGGGACGCTACCGTTCGGGGTTTTGGAACCCAGAAACCCAAGCAATGGCGATTGAGGAGTTTTATCGGGTGATCTTTGGGCACTCCAAAGTCGCCGGCATCTTTTATTTCGGCTTGGTCGGCGCCGAGATTTGGGAGCGCCACACTGGTTTGAGGGGTGAGAACAATGAGCCGAAGCCTGCTTGGGGGAGACTGCGCCGACTGCTGACCGAAGAGTGGTCTGTAAAGGCGGAGGGCAGAACGGCACAGGACGGCCGCTTCCGGTTTCGGGGCTTCTTTGGTGATTACCTACTGGAGGCGACCTATCAGGGGCGTCTGCACACTTTCCCAATCCGTCTCCAACCAAACCAAGAAAACCGTTTCTCTTTCGCTTTGGGGCGGTAAGAAGGGAGAGGACGGTCAAAGGGTGCGCCGGCAAATGCAGATGAGCGACTGTCTGATTTTCTTGCGCCTCTTAGTCTGGAAAACCGATGTCGGCTAATAGAAGGTAGTCGCGACCGATCTTACGGAAAGTAGGTTCCTTTAAAAAGATGGCGGAGGCGAGATCACCAATTCCCTGCCCTCCAATGGCGGGAATGGCTTTGGCTCCCCCAACTAAAAGGGGAGCGATGAAGAAAGCGATCCGATCCACCAGACCTGCCATTAGCAACGAGCCCGCCAGTTCACTCCCACCTTCCACAAGGAGATTCATCACATTCTGCTCGGCAAGGCGTCGGAAAAGGGACTCTAAGTCAACCCCTCGCCCATCCGGGGAAGGGGGCAGTTGCCAGACCTCTGCCCCCGCCCGCTCAAGAGCCTCCCATCGCTCTTTGGGTGCTGCTGCCGTGACGGCGATGATGGTTTTCCCGCCTTTTGCCGTAATCACTTTCGCTGACGGAGGCGTTCGCGCCAGAGAGTCGGCAACGATCCGAAGAGGTTGATAGCCGTAGGACGGAACCAGGCGAACGGTCAATTCAGGGTCATCGGCGAGGATCGTTCCGACCCCAACCAAAATGGCATCCGACTGCCGCCGCAAACGATGAACCCACTTTTGCGCCTTACGACCGGTTATCCAGCGGGACTGACCGGATGCTGTGGCGATCTTTCCGTCGGCGGTCATCGCCAATTTCAAAATGGCAAAAGGTATCTTTTTCGTGATGAACTTGAAGAAGGGAGCCAACAAATAAGTGGCTTCTTTTTCAAGGACACCGGTTAAAACGGTAAGACCGGCTTGCTGGAGAATCTGGACTCCTTTGCCGTTGACGATCGGGTTTCGGTCAATGGTGGCAACGACGACCTTGGAGATGCCGGCTCGGATAATGGCATCGGTGCAGGGGGGTGTCCGACCGTAATGGGCGCAGGGCTCCAGGGTTACATAGAGAGTGGCGTCTTTCGCTTTTTGCCCTGCCTGGCTCAAGGCAACGACCTCTGCGTGGGGATGACCTGCGCCTTTGTGATAGCCTTCCCCAACGACGGTTCCGTTCCGAACGATCAGAGCGCCAACGGGCGGATTAGGGCTGGTCGGTCGGCGGACGGTGCGAGCGAGGCGAAGAGCCCGAGCCATCCACTGTTCGTCTTCCGTCATCACTCGGGTCACGGCTCTTCTCATCCTTTGCCAGCCTCTTCAACTCCTCTCCCAGGCGCTGGTATAACTGCACCTTCCTGGCGAATTCCTCAGAAGAAAGCCATCGCAAGTCTCTGAGAGCCATCAAGATCAGAAAGACGACGCCGATCAGGATGATGATCAGGTAGACGCTCCAGTAAAGAGCAGCGGTGCGGGGGGAGGAAAACTGGAAGTAGTATCGTCCCAGCAAAGCACCGCTGAACATCAAGGAAAGAAGACATAAAAGGAAGATCAGTCCCCCGACCCGCCAAAGCCATTGGCGCCGGCTGATCAGGGAGCGACCCCGAACGAAAGTCATCACTTCCCAAAACAATGCCGTAAAGGCACCCGCCAACGTCAATGCGAAGAAGACGATGGCAATCTGAACGGCGGTCTTTTCTGGCACTCTGTCGCCTCCATTAGGCAGCAAACCGCACTTTCATTTTGCCACTTAGGCGGTGTAGAAAACTCCTTTTTTCTGTCATCATTAGGAAAAGGGATTTTAAAACAAACCGGTCGGCAGATTACGGAGGGATCAAAAGGATGAGGAAGAGGATGGCGCTACTAACCCTTCTTTTTTGTGGAGTCGCCCACTGCCAGACAACGGCACCGCCCGTGACATCCTCCAAACCTGTGATCTTAAGCGGGACCGTGAACCTTGTTGGAAGGGCGAACGGTGGCACGGTAGTATCTTTCACGAGCCAGTTTGACGATGAAAACTGGACGGCAGCAAACTTGATTGACGGGACCGTTTGGGACGGACGCCAGCCCCGAACGGGCTCTAACGGCTGGGCGTCTAAGAACGCGAAAGGACCCCACGAGATCGTCTTTGCTTTTAAGGGGCGAGAGACAAAACTGATTAATAAGGTCGTGCTAGACCCGACCATACCAGACCCCGTTTTTATTGGGAGGGCAGCGAGGGACTTTGAGGTTTGGGTCAGCACCCAGACCCAGGACGGTCCGTGGAAATTGGTCCTGGTGGGAACTTTAAGGAACGAAAAGAAAAGACAAGAGTTCTACTTTTCACCAGCAGAGGCAAGGTTCGTCAAGTTGCGGATCCTGAGAAACCACGGAAGCGATCTTTATATGGCTCTGGGTGAATTTGAGGTCTATGAGGCGGCGCACGGAATTGCCAGCCTGGACCAGTTGATTGCCCGACTGGAGCAATTGCTGATTGACTTGAAAAAATACCGTGATCAATTGGCAGAGCAAGGTCTCCTTGCTGTGACGGCGACCGCTTCGCCAGGAGAACCAGCTCCGCCAGCAAAGGAAGAGCCAGAGAACAAAGCCCCGCAAAAAGAAGGAACGGAAAAACCGAAAGGAGATGAAAAGAGTTGACGGAACGCATCGGTGTCGGGGTGATCGGTTGCGGAGGGATTAGCGGGACTCACCTAACCAACCTGTTGACAATAAATAATGTAGAGGTTCGGGTGGTCTGCGACATTCGGGAGGAAGCTGCCCGGAGACGGGCAGAACAGTTTTCCGTTCCCTATTGGGTCACTGACTATGAAGCGGTTTTGGCTGATGATCGGGTGCGGACCGTTTTGGTCCTTGTCCCTCAGGGGTTTCACAGCCAGATCGTGATCGCTGCCGCCCGAGCGGGGAAGCACATCTTTTGTGAAAAGCCGATGGCGATGAGCGTAGAGCAGTGCCGGCAGATGAATGAGGAGGTGAAAAAGTCTGGATTGTGCCTTCAAATTGGCTATGTGATGCGCTTCAGCCGGGACGCTCAGAAAATTAAGGAATGGCTGCCCCAAATTGGTCAGCCGGTCTTTGTCCGCGACTCCTGGGCGATGACGAGAGGGTCACCAGCCCGATGGATTCACGATGCCGATATGGGGGGTGGTCCCCTGTGGGAAAATTCTCACTGGCTGGACTTTTACAACTGGCTTTTAGGCACTCCAAAACGAGTCTACGCACGCCTTGCTAAATTGAAACCAGACGAGACGACCGCCTTTGACACGACCCTTCTGATCGTGGACTATCAAGACGGTCACGAGGCTTTTTGGAGCGAATGCTGGGCTTTGCCGGGCTTTGGATGGGGTTTGATCCGGTACCGAAAAGTCCGTCCCCATTTAGATTTGATCGGACCGAAAGGAAGTATCCACTTCCCCGACCCCGAAGGGAGGGCGGTCAGCGCCCTTTTTCTCCACGAGTTTGGAGACGAACCGGTTGAAACCCACCCTTGGGAATCCGATTGGGGGGCGACGGCAGACGGCTATCGTCAAGAATTGATCCATTTCTTTGACTGCGTGCGGTCGGGGAAGGAACCGATCTGTTCAGGAAGAGATGGGCAATGGGCGATTGAGGTGGCAGAAGGTGCCGTCCGCTCCCATTTTTCAGGGCAGCCCATATCCCTCCCCTTAACTTAAGGAGGTGTGGAAGATGGCGATCGCTGCTGGAAAAGCGATCCTGTTAAAGTGGCTGGGGCACGCTTGTTTTCTCTTCACCATCGGAAAGCAGACGATCTTGATAGACCCTTTTCCAGCCGATAGGGTAGGGTATACTCCTTTTTCTGTCGCCCCTGATGTGGTTTTAATATCTCACCATCACTTTGATCATCGTCACCTCCAAGCCGTAAAGGGCAAACCCAAGATCATTGACCAACCCGGTGAGTATAAAGTGGGTGCCGTGACCATTCGGGGCTACAAGACATCCCACGGCAACGGAAGAGGAGAGAACACGGTTTTTATCATTGAGGCGGGAGGTTTGGTGATCGCCCACTGCGGCGACCTGGGTGTATTGCCGTCCGAATCAGATGTTAAGTCCGTCGGTCCCGTGGATGTCCTTTTGGTTCCCGTGGGCGGGTATTTTACAATAGACGCTAAGGATGCTTGGAAACTGACAGAGATGGTGCGCCCCAAAGTCGTTATTCCAATGCACTACCGACATCCCAAGAGCAAGGTGACGGTTTTGGCACCCGTTGAAGATTTTTTGAAAGGTAAAAAAGGAGTCCGAAAAATACAAAAGAGCGAGGTATCCCTCTCTAAAGGAACACTGCCGAAGGACACGGAGATATGGGTGTTAGAGCCTCCCTAAAAGGGGTGAGGACTGTTGGGAATTGAACGAATTGTCGCCACCGACTGCGGAAGCACAACGACCAAAGCAATTCTGATTGAGAAGGTGGATAACTCCTACCGTTTGATTTCAAGGGGAGAGGCACCGACGACGGTGGAAGCCCCTTTTGATGATGTGACGATCGGAGTTCTGAATGCAGTGGGAGAACTGGAAGAGGTAACGGGAAGAGATCTCCTTAACGAGAGAAAAGTCTTTGTGCGGTCGCAAGACTCAGGAAGCAAGGGCGCCGACCTTTATGTATCAACTTCCAGTGCCGGCGGAGGGCTTCAGATGATGGTGATGGGGGTGGTGAAAAAAATGACGGGGGAAAGTGCGCAAAGAGCAGCCCTCGGCGCCGGTGCCATTGTAATGGACGTCATCGCTATAGATGATGGTCGGAAAGACTACGAGAGAATTCAGAGAATCCGGAGCCTTCGTCCCGATATGGTCCTGTTGGCGGGAGGGACCGACGGGGGGACGATCACGCACGTCGTGGAACTGGCGGAACTGCTGCTGAGCGCAGATCCGAAGCCCCGACTGGGCATCGGTTACCGACTGCCGGTCATTTTTGCTGGAAATCGGGACGCACGCGACAGCATTCGTTCTCTCTTGGGAAGCGCCTTTGACCTGCGGATCGTCGACAACATTCGCCCTGTGCTGGACAGAGAGAACTTGGGACCTGCCCGTGAGGCGATTCACCAACTTTTCTTAGAGCACGTGATGCAGCAGGCTCCTGGTTACAACAAACTGATAGAGTGGGTCAGCGCTCCGATAATGCCGACACCGATGGCAGTCGGAAAACTGGTGGAGGAGGTTGCTCGATCTGAGGAGATTAATGTGTTAGCCGTGGACATCGGTGGGGCAACGACCGACATTTTTAGTGTTTTCAACAACGTGTTCAATAGAACCGTTTCCGCCAATTTAGGGATGAGTTACAGCATCGGAAATGTGTTAGCCGAAACAGGGATAGAAAATATTCGCCGCTGGCTGCCCTTTGATATGTCGGAAGCAGAACTGCGCAAGCGTCTGAGGAACAAAATGGTGCGTCCGACGACGGTGCCCCAGACATTGGACGATTTGTTAATGGAGCAGGCAGTCGCCCGAGAGGCTTTACGGCTGTCTTTGGAGCATCACAAGCAACTGGCTGTCACCCTGCGGGGAGTGCATATCCAGCGGACCGTAGGGGAAATCTTAACGGCAGAGGTTTCTGGGCAGACGATTGTGGATATGATGGTGGTTGATCTTCTTATTGGGAGTGGGGGAGTTCTGTCTCACGCACCACGCCGTCATCAGGCAGCGTTGATGTTGCTGGACGCCTGGCAGCCGGAGGGTTTCACCCGACTGACTGTTGATAGCATCTTTATGATGCCCCACTTGGGTGTGTTATCAACGGTAGAACCAGCGATTGCTACAGAAGTTTTTTGGAGGGACTGTCTGATTCCTCTCGGCTGGGCGTTAGCACCATCGGGCACCGGCAAAACAGGGGATGTGGTGGGAAATCTCTATATCAGCGGGAAACGCTATAACATCGGTCCGGAAAAAGTGCTTTTGGGCACCATCAGTCTGTTTCCGGTGGACCCAGAAGAAGAAGTGTTGGTTCGTTTTGAGCCCACCAAAGGCTTTGACGCGGGAGCCGGTCGGGGCAAGACGGTAGAGCGGATGGTCAGCGGAGGGGTGGTTGGATTGATCGTGGACGCTCGGGGCAGACCGTTGACCTTGCCACCCAATCCTTCCGAGCGTGCGGAGAAGATGCGCAACTGGTTGGTGTCCTCGGGATCCTATACAGCACAAGAGTTGAGATCCGTCGCCACCCTCTTTGCTTCGTAGCGGTCCTTCAGCGTGAGGGGGATGATCATCCTCTTTTGCTTCTCTTTGTCATCATCCTCTTTTGCTTCTCTTTGTCATCATCCTCTTCTGCCTCTCTTTGTCATCCTTTACTGGTTAGAATAAAAATGGAGGGATGCCCGAGAGGCCGAAGGGGCGCGACTCGAAATCGCGTAGGGGTCCAAAAGACCCCTCCGGGGTTCAAATCCCCGTCCCTCCGCCAGTCAGGAGACGGAGCGGTGCCCGAGAGGACGAAGGGACCCGGCTGGAAACCGGGTAGGGTGCGAAAGCGCTCTCCGGGGTTCGAATCCCCGCCGCTCCGCTGTCAAGTCTGTCAAGTCATTGTCTACTGACCGATCCGGCTTAAGTAGAAAAGAGCCGTCGCAACGCTGGCTCCCAAGCCGATAATTCTTCCCGGATCAGTTCTTCGTCGGGTGGGGATAAACAGGACGTCCCCTGCCAGCACCTGAGGAGCCTGAGAAAGGTCTCCCCTCTTAAGAGCACGGTCCAGGTCCAGTCTCAAAAGAACGGGCTTGTCGCCGATGACCCTGACTAAAAACGATTCGTCCAATCGGGCATCAGGGACGGGTCCCCCCGCTTGGCTAAGGATCGTCAGCACTGTGCTTCCTTTTTCAACCCGCACGGCGCCGGGTTTCAAGACTCCACCATAAACATAAGCCTTCGCTCTCTCAGGGACAACGATCACATCTCCGGGTCTGATAGGCTCAATGGGAGGCGGACCCCCCCGGAAAGCCTGCTCTAAATTGACGGTTCTGACTGATGTCCCTGACGATATTTGGACTGCCGAAAGGTCGGCGACCTCTGCGCTGACGGGTCCGCCGGCAGTGGCAATGGCGTCCACAGCCGTCATATTCGGCAGATAGTCAAAACTGCCCGGTCTGTTCACGGCACCGACAACCCACACTTTTCGGGCGGTCGGTATGATGAGGACATCGCCGTCGTGCACTTCCTCGTTTGCATCCAATTCTCCCTCCCACAGGATTTTCAGTAGATCAACTTGCCGAGACTGTTCTTTTCTCACCAGAGTGGCGCTGGACAGGTCGGCACTAACGCCGATGTTTTCTCCTTTCGCCAGCAGGTCCAAAAGGGTTGCCCCCGACCTCAAAAAGTGGGTGCCTGGTTTAGACACGGGACCGACCAGGGTGGCTCGGATCAAAAAAGGCTCCACAAGAACAAGGTCCCCAGACCGAAGGGGCGTAGACAGTTCCGCAATCGGCGTGGGTGCTGTTGGATCCCACACTACCTCCACGACCTGATGCCCAGCCCGAAGAAGACGGACTTTGAGAGGTGTCTGAAGGTCCAAGGGTCCTCCTCGGGAAAGGGCTGTTAGAAGGGTCGGGTTGCCTCCTAAATCGTAAACACCTGGTTCTCTCACGGACCCCGCAAGCGTTATGCCCAAAGCCTGTTGACCAACCACCAAGACCGTGTCTCCCTCTTGAATTGGGAACCCCGGAAATCCTTCTTGCGCAACTTCTGTCCAAGACGATCGTAACACTTCTACGCCGCCACGAAAGACCTTGACGATAGCAGCAGGATCAGTCACTCCACCGGCAGCCGAGATAGCTTCCAATAAACTTCCGCCCGACGAGATTTGAATTAGTCCACCCTTTGCCACAGCGCCGATAGCAGTGACCGTGATGAAGGCCTTGGGCACCCAGATTAGATCACCAGGTCCGATCCCTACCAGCCCCGGTCCGACTCCGACGGGACTCAGAGTCGCTCGCAGGTCCAGGGTCTGGGACTGCCCGTTGGACCGGATGAGGCGGATCCGACTCGTATCGGCGCGGTCCGTAAGACCACCCGCCAGACCGATGGCGTCTAAGAGGGTCGGCTGCCCCCCCAGTGGGAGCAAAAAGGCGCCCGGAGTCTTGACTTCTCCTAAAACATAGACTCTTCGGGAGAGGGGACCCATCTGCTTAAGAGCGACCGATACACGGGGCTGACGAAGGTATTTGCTCAACTCCGACGACAGTTTTGACTGGACATCATCAAGAGTAAAACCAGCCACCAACAGAGATCCAACTAACGGAAGCCGGATAAAACCGTCCGGATCTACCAGTAATTCTCCCGTCAAGTCGGGTTCGCCCAAGACCGTCACTGTCAAGATGTCTCCGGGTTGGAGGCGATAGCGATCTTGGGCAGCAAGACCCACCCATCCTGAAGCGACGAGACAAACAGTCAATAGGTAAAGCAGTCTGATGCGCCCCATGACAATTCTCCTCTTTCAAAGAAGCACCACATTTTTTGCCATAAGATGACGGGTGACTCCCCTTGTGTCCACCACAAGACGGGCATTATCTACGATCCAACGCCAGTCGTAACAGGAATGAGGCGTGACGATGATCACGCAGTCACAGCTGTGCAATAGTTCTTGACTCAATGGGACCGATTCGGCAGTCCACGAGTTGAAGGAGATTTTATCAATAAACGGGTCATGGTAAAAAACAATTCCTTTTTTTCTCATTAAGAGATCCATAATGGGCAAAGCCGGTGAATGACGAGGATCGTTCACATCGGGCTTGTAGGCAACTCCGAGGATTAGGAAGGTTCGGTCCCTGACCGGTAAGCCCCGTTCGTTCAAAACATCGGCGACGATGTTGACGATGATGTGGGGCATGGCATTGTTGATTTCGTGGGCTAATTGGATGAAGCGCGACTCCTGGTTAAAGCGCCTTCCGTTCCAGAGAAGGTAAAGGGGATCAACCGGGATGCAGTGCCCTCCTGCCCCAGGTCCCGGAGTGAACTTGGTAAAGCCAAAAGGTTTGGTCGCAGCGGCGTCCAGAACTTCCCAAACGGAGATCCCCAACGCCCTACAGATGTACGCCAATTCGTTCACAAGGGCAATGTTGATGAAACGGAAGGTATTCTCAAAAAGTTTGGCTGCTTCTGCCACTCGAGGACTCGTGAGAATGTAAATCGGGGCTTTTGTGACAATGTTTTCAAAAAGCCTTTTGGCTCGTTCAGAACAGCAGGAAGCGCAACCGCCTACCAGTTTGGGTGTGTTGGTCAAATTGTATTCTTTGTTTCCGGGGTCAATCCGCTCTGGAGAATAAGCCAGGCAAAAGTCCTGTCCCGCCTGCAATCCCGAACGCCTCTCCAAGATGGGACGGAGGATTTCTTCCGTCGTGCCGGGAAAGGTCGTGCTTTGAAGAACGATCAACATTCCGCGCTTAACGAAAGGACCGAGTCGCTCACCAGCATTGATGACAGCCGAGACATCAGGTTCCCCCGCTTCTTTAACCGGCGTCGGGACGCAGATGATCACAGCCGTGCTCCCTTCAACAGCAGCGTAGTCCGTCGTCGGCTGGAAAAGATCTTGAACTTGGCGAACTTGATCATCGTTCACATCAGTCAAGTAAGATTTTCCGTTTTTCAGTAAATTAACTTTTTCTTCACTGATATCAATGCCGACCGTCAAAATGCCCGCCCTTGCGAACGCCAGCGCAAGGGGTAAACCGGCGTAGCCCAGCCCGATCACCGACACCCGCTTGTCCGTCACTTCCCATTGGCCTTCCAAAAAAACCACCTTCCCTTTTGTGCTTACTGGGACCGCTGTCACACGCTTCTTCGTCCGCTCCATTATACCGTATAGATAAAGAAATTTTGTGATCAAGATGATTTGCCTAAGTCCGTTAGGGAGTTTCAGAAGACAAATTTGTAGATGACGGTTCTGGCAAGGATGGCTCGGAGTGGACTTCTTGCTCTGCACTATGAATATCGCATTCTTCTGTGGGTGCTTCTCCTCGTGGAAAAATAGCACCGACCACAGATTGGGTGGGGCATTGGGAAGTCGCCCGCTTGCCCGAGAGAGTGCAGATAAGGAGAGTCTCCCCCTCTTGCGAGTGGATTAAGCATCTTCTTTTGGGCACCTGAGGCTCCTCTAAGGTTTCCGTGTGCGTCAGGGGGCAAAACCGGTTTGCCAAAAGACCTGTTTCAGTGCAAACAGTGACCGCAACTCTTTGCTCATCGGCTTCGGTAGAAGGTTTGCGGAGTGCTGGGCGACCATTGGGCTCCTCGTCCGTGAAAGAGCGGCGACCGGGGTAAACCTTGAGAGCCAGCGAGACAGCAGTCCTGAAGAGAGGAGCACACCAGGTTCCTCCTGAACCATAACGGAGAGGCTTGAAATCTTCGTGACCTGCCCACACGCCGCACGCCAGGGACGGAGTGAAGCCGACAAACCAGACATCTCGGATCTTTTCGCTGGTTCCCGTCTTGCCGGCGACCTCGTAACCCTCCACCTGAGCCCGGCGACCGGTCCCCGAGGTGACGACTGCCCGAAGCATCATCCGCAGTTTTGTAGCCACTGTTGGATCAAGGACCGGTTGGGTCTCCTGCCGGTGGCGGTAAATCAGTTGGCCGTCGCTGCCGTAGACCGCCTTAATGGTTGTGGGCAGGATCCTCTGACCGCCCGTGGCAACGGTAGCAACAGCCGCTGTGTGATCCAGGAGAGTCACTCCAACCGAGCCGAGGGCTAAGGAGTACCCTGCCAGTCTGGGATCTTGGCGAAAACGAATCCCCATCCTTTGCGCCACTTCAATGACTTTGTCCGCGCCCACGGATTGCATCGTTTTTACAGCAATCACATTGTTGGATTGAGCCAAGGCGGTCAGAAGGGTCATTCGTCTGCCATAGACGCCGTCGTAGTTCTGAGGTGACCAGGACCGGCGTCCCACCCGAAAAGCGATGCGTGAGTCACTGAAAACGGTCTCCGGTTGGAGACCGGCTTCTAAAGCAGCGGCATAGACATAAGGCTTAAAAGACGATCCCGGCTGGCGATACGCCTGGGTTGCCCGATTAAAGTAGTCAGGGATTAACCGTCCAGTGTTAGGGTCTTTCCTCCAAGGGCGACCGCCGTAAAGGGCACGAATATAACCCGACGGTAGTTCAATTAAAATTAAAGCTGCTTGGTTGATGCCCTGTCGTTGATGTCTTTCTATGAATTGCTCCATCAGTTGTTCAATCTGCTCTTGAAGGCGGGCATTGATCGTGGTATAGACCTTAAGACCTCCTCTGTTGACCAGTTCCGGACCGAACCGCTGGGACAATTCCTTTTTGGTCCACTCTAAAAAGTGGAGAAAGCGGGTCGGACCCGTCATCCAGGTGGGAGCCGACCTTAGCCCATCGGTGACGGGGGTGGCAATTGCCTCCTTTGCTTGCGATGGGCTGATGTAGCCCAACTCCGCCATCTTGCTTAAGATGTAATTCCGTCGCTGCGCAGCGGCGGTCGGGTTGACAAAAGGCGATAGGTAACTGGGTCTTTTGGGAAGAGCGGCTAAAAGGGCGGACTGGGGCAAATTGAGGTTTTCAGCATCCTTTCCAAAATAAAGTTCGGCGGCTGCCTGAACCCCATAGGCTCCGTGCCCGTAGCAGACGGTATTAAGGTAAAGTTCCAAAAGTTCTTCTTTTGAAAAACGCCTCTCCAGTTGAATGGCAAGGATCAGTTCCTTCAGTTTTCTTTGGATGGTTTTTTCCGGTGAAAGGTAAAGGTTTCTCGCCAATTGCATCGTGATGGTGCTGGCACCTTGAACATACCGCCATTCTCGGATGCACGCCCAGAGCGCCCTGATGATCCCTTTTAAATCAATTCCGGGATGGCTGTAGAATTTGCGATCTTCAGCCACGATCGTGGCGACCTGCAGATGGCGTGGAATTTTGGACAATGGCACCCATTTACGGTAGACAGAGACAGCAGAACCGATAGGAAGCCCTTCCGCCGAGTAAAAGTAAGTAATATGACTCTTCCGCAGGCTGGCCGGGTCGCCTAAGTCTGGTAAGTCTCGGGAAAGTCGCTGGAGGACACCAACGGCAAGAGCCACTAAGAGAAGATTGCCAATAAGCCAACCAATGAGAAACCAGCCGAGCCATCGTCGTAATTTTCGGTTCATCCTTGAGGGTCGGCGAGAAGGTTTCATAAGGAAGCGTGGGGAGATGTTCCCCCTCTTCTCTTCCGTCAAGACTCCTTAGCCCGTCTGAGAAAAGCGGGGATTTCCAAATCTTTTTCTAATAATTCTTCCATCGCCTGGGTTCCCTTCTCCTTTTGGTTATCGGCGCCTGTTCGGATCGGACGACGATCCCAAGTTCCCCTCTCTGCAGGGGGGCGATCGCGCTGCTCCCCAAAGCCGGCAGCGATGAGGGTTATTTGGATCTCCTGATCTAAGTTGTCGTCATAGATGAGACCCCAGGTGACGATTGCTTCGCTGGAGTCAATGGCGCCCGTGATGACAGCCGCTGCCTCCTTGAGTTCTTCCACCCGAACGTCACGGCTAGACGTGATGCAGAAGAGGACTCTCTTGGCTCCTGAAATGGACGACTCCAGTAGCGGACTGGTGATGGCGGCTTGTGCGGCTTCGGTTGCTCTCTTGTCCCCGGTGGCGGATCCCAAACCAAATAGCGCCGTTCCCGCCTTCTCCAAGACGGCTTTTACGTCAGCGAAATCCACGTTGATCTCGCCCGGTCTGAGAATGATATCAGTAATTCCCCGCACTGCTTGAGCCAGCACTTCGTCGGCTTTCCGAAAAGCCTCCGGCATTGTCAACTTGCGGTCCGCCATTTCAAAGAGGCGGTCGTTGGGGATGACGATTAGGGCATCCACGATGGCTTTCATCTCTTCAATCGCCTTCTGGGCGATGTCCATTTTTCGATACTCAAACCAGAAAGGCTTCGTGATAACCCCAACGGTCAAGATGCCTTTTTCTTTCGCAATTTGGGCAACGACAGGCGCCGCCCCCGATCCCGTGCCCCCGCTGCCCCCTGCTGTGATGAAAACCATTTCGGCTCCGTCCAAAAGGGAGGCGATTTGCTGCCGATCTTCTTCGGCGGCTTGGCGTCCTATTTGCGGATTACCTCCCGCCCCCCTTCCACCTGTCAGGCGCACCCCTATCTGGAGAGTCTTGTGGGCACGGCTGAGACTGAGGACTTGCGAGTCGGTATTGATAGCAATCAACTCCACACCCCGCACTCCCATCTCAGCCAGACGGTTAATGGAGTTGTTGCCTGCCCCTCCAACGCCGATTACCCGAATATCCACCGGATTGGTGTCCACCACTTTCCGTCCTTCAGATCCTTGCGCCCCTGGCGGCATCGGTCTCTCCCTCGCTTCCCTCTCGCTGACAATTACTTCCTCGGGGGCTTATTTTGGTGCTTTTATTTTCATTTGTCAATGGGGTTACTTGGCGGTTCACCATCTACTGGTCAGACTGCCAACGAGCAAAGGCGCTTGGGTTGAGCCATTCTTCCCGCCACTTTCTTGGAAGAGACTCTATTTTCTCGACCGGACCCAAAACCCCAAAGGACCAGAAGGCTCCGTCATCGGTTTTCGGCAATGCCTGAAGCGCCTGCCAGCCCCACCATCTCAAGAAAGGTTTGCCAGCCAGAACCGAAGTGGGATGAGATTGAGGGATCACTGAGACAGCCAGAGCAAGGGCGGGAAACTCGCACCGCAAACGAAGGGCTGTTAAGCCTTCCTGCCATCCGGTCCGCTGAGAAGGGATAATGGTAACCTTTCTCAAAGTGGCGGCATTGCGCAGAATGGGCACACTCATCGCTGTGATATCAGAGGTTCGTTCCATCTGCCATTTTGGGAGGGGCGCCAAGGCCAAGAGGTTTTCAGCAGGCTCCCCGAGAAGCAACGCCCGGAGCCGAACGATGGACGGGGCAATATGGGCGGTGTCCCGCAAAAGGAGATAATAAGTTTCGGAATCCTTCATTGCCTCTGCTGTGAGCATTTCCAGTTCTTTTTTTAGGGGCTCTTTTAAATAGTCCCGATAGAATTGTCCCACCTCTTCTGAGGAGAAGCGCACCCAGCGATTCCGAAACTGCCGTTCGCCGGTCACCCTGGGAAAAGTGGGACCATCCATTTGCCAACCGGCTAAATCACCCCACATATTGGTCAAAAAAACTTGCTCTGGAATGAATTCTTCTGAATGCCACGGCTGATGCAGCCGGAACCAGTGATGACCGACCTGTTTGACATAATGGTGGACCAGTTCTTTTGCAAAAATGGAGGTGGCAAGGATATAAGTCTTCTGGTCTCCTACAGCGTATGCAAGCCGTGCCATTGAAAGAGGCGGAGGTGCCTCATCCCCCAGTTCGGCGATGGCGTAGCGACCGACCGACTTCCAATCGCACTCAAGGGGGGTGATGAAGAACCGAAGGATCGTGGACCAGTGCTCTTTGACCGTATCCCAGGCGTCTGCGTAGTGGGCAATGTTCCAGATAGTCTCCAGTAAATTGGAACTGAACTTGCCGGCATCATCATAGCCTCCCCAAGTGCCGATCCCCGGACCCACCAGAAGGAGCATTCCCCGGAAGGGCTTGTAGTTTTCTTGCCGAAGGATGAAATGGGCAAGGTAGGCGTTCAGAACCTTTTTGATCCTTGACTGTAAGTCCGTTGGCAGGTAGGGCAGGGCTTTGGCATACCATCGGTCCCCCATCACCTGCCAGCAATAGTTTTCCGGACCACCGTGATCCCAGATCTGATCCCATCGGTCGGTCCGAAATTTGGATGATAACCGCTCCACAAGAAGGTTCCAAACGGCTTCGACTCGGGCGTCTTCTCGGGGCAGTTTCTCCAACACTTCCAGTTGGGTGATGTAGGGAAGGACCGGAAAGGAGTAGGTTGCCGTGTCGGTATTCGGTATTCGGTATCAGAGCATAGGGACCGTAAACGGTTGGATAGTCGGTGTCGACGATGGTGCCGTTGAAACGAACCGGAAAGGGCTGTGCCAGTTTCCGGCTTCCCGCCCACAGTGCCAGTGCCAGGGTCGGGGGGATGGGTGCATAAAGGGCAGTTGGTGTGTTCCAATCGTCTCTGATTTGAAGGATGGAGTAACGATGGCGAATGAGAACGTCCTTGCCATCCAGAGACACTTCTTCTTTGTATCCGATTGGGATGGACCGTGCCCAGCGACTCCACTGTTCGCACCGGCTAATGACAGGTGCTGGCAGTTCCGAGAACCAGTGGAATGTGTAGAGCGGCTGAACGGGCAGACCGTGGGCTTTGCGATAATCGGTTTCGGGCGTCGTTGCCAATTTTAAGTATCCATACAGCGGCAAAAGGGCAACGGTTCCTGCCGCTGAGGAGAAGCGGATGACGAGACCGAACGGCGCCAATGAGATAGCCGTGGGGCGTCGTGAGAGAACAATCAATATTGGAGTATCATATTTCCACGCCTTGGCACCACCGAACCAACAAAGAATCCACGGAGCCGTCAAAACATCCTTTGTTTCGCGTGGGCTGAGCAACTGGCGGACCCCTTTAGCGGTTCGGTAAGCGATGGCGGTGGGTCCTTCCAGACCCCACTGATTCATTTGTTGAAAAAAAACGAGAGTAGAGGAATTCGAGTTGATGAGAACACCTGGCCAAAGTTCCGTCGTTAGCCATCCAAAAGAGCTTGAAAGCCACTGCGTTATTTTTTCTTTCTCTTCAAAACCCCAATGACCGGCAAAGCGGATTTGGAAGTGCACCGATTGTTGTGCGAAGACGGAGGAAAGGCATAGAGCAATCGCGATCAGAATAGCGACGAAGCGGTGTTCTTTTTCCCCTTTAAAGCAAATAAAATTACCAAATTGGCAGAGCACCTGTCTAAGAATACCTCTTGCCGGCTTCCTCATTGGCGATCCTCCGCGCCCAATGGTCGTAGTGCTCAATCTTTTCCAGCGTTAGGTCCTTCTCCGGCTGGTGGCGATTCATTGTCGCCTCTACAATTTTGACAATTTCAAGGAAACGGATCCGCCCCGAGAGAAACTGAGCGACGGCGACCTCGTTGGCGGCGTTGAGGACCGTCGGCATCGTCCCGCCGAGCGTAGCAGCGTGCCGGGCGAGAGCAAGGGATGGGAATTTGTAAGGATCCGGTTCATAAAAGGTTAGAGAACCGACTTCCGACAGATTCAGGCGTCGGATCAACGAAGGCAGTCTTTGAGGATACAAAAGGGCATATTGGATCGGCAAGCGCATATCGGGGACGGACAGTTGTGCCTTGACGGAACCGTCCCGAAACTCCACGAGGCTGTGAACGATGCTTTGGGGATGGATCAGAACGTCAATGCGATCAGCAGGTATCCCAAAGAGACCTTGGGCTTCCAAAATCTCCAGCCCTTTGTTCATCAGGGTTGCTGAGTCAATAGTTACCTTGGGTCCCATCTTCCACGTGGGATGGGCTAACGCCTGTTCAACCGTAGCAAATTCCAGTTCCTTCAACGGCTTTGACCAAAAAGGACCACCTGATGCCGTTAGGATTAAGCGCTCCACTCCGTCGCTGTTCTCGCCCAAGAGACATTGAAAGAGGGCGCTATGTTCGCTGTCAATGGGGATTAAGGATCCCGACCGGGTCAATTGTTCTTTAACGAGGCATCCTCCGGTGACCATTACTTCCTTGGTCGCAAGGGCAACTCTCTTGCCTGCCTGTAAAGCCCGCAAGGTCGCCTTGAGGACTCGGGAGGTGGGCATCGCCACGACGACAATCTGCGCAGTGGGATGAGTGGCTGCTGCTTCAATGCCCTCTTCGCCCAAAAGCACCGGTGCCGTGACCAGGGGACGAAGCCGTTGAGCGGCGCTGGTTTCCACCATCGCCACCAGCTCGGGTCGCCACCTTTGAATCAGGGCAGCCATTTTGCTAAAGTCCTTGTGGGCTGCCAGACAGACCACTCTCAGTCGGTCCGGATATTTTCCGATGACCTCTAAGGTCTGGCTGCCAATGGAACCCGTGCAGCCGAGGATGCTGACGCCGATCATTCCGTGTCCCCCTCTATTGTCCTTCGGGAGAGAGGGCAAAGTCTCCACCAGTTAAGTCTTCGGCGACCAGGCGAAACGGAAATCCGAACCAATACTGAACGGGCTCTGACTTGCTAAGAATTGGTCTCGGCGCTAGGGCAAGAAGGCGACTGCCGGGAAGGGAAGACCATCCTCTGAGGATCCACGATCCGGTTGCCCAGAAGACTTTGGCGGAGGCGACCCAAAAACTCCGCTGGGTCAGCCATTCGGCGATTTGGGCGCTCGTCTGCCATTCTAATCCCCTGTCCCTCCCGTAAGCGACCAGGCGTTCCAAGGCAGCAGCAGTCCCCGGTTTCTTGATGTGGGCGGGATGGAATAGAAAGTGAGCCAACCCTCCTACCCGTAAGGCTTCGTCAATCAAATGCTCACCGTAAGAAGCGGACACCATAATCGGATGCCGTTCCTTGTTTACCCCACTGGGGTCCACGACCAAGTCTTGTGTCAAAAGGTTCAGGGACCAAACGTCAATGACCTGAGGATCCTCGCTCTCGTCGTCAAAAGGTCTCCAAGGATGACAGCCACCAAAGGGAAATCCCAAGGTCCCCAGTTTACTGGGACCCTTAGACTGTTCGGCTCGCAAACCCAACTGTTGACACCATCGGTAGAACTCCAACCGCCCTTCCCATCGGGTATAGTGGTTTTTGTTGCTGACTGGTGAAAATCCTGTTTCCCGAATCAGCCAATCTCTTTGCCCCCGAAGGCTCTTCTGGCTCCACCGGGTTAAAGGCGATTCCGTTAAAGCATCATAGTGCAAGGCGATCTCGCCATCAGAATCAACGATTCGCCGATAAAGATCTTTCGGGTATTGCCCTGGATAGATGATGCACCAGCACGACTCAATCCCGATCCTGTTGACTTCCTCCAGCAGGGCATAACCTAATTCGGGATCGTTTCCATCGGTGTCGTGGGAAACGAGACCCATCGCTCGTCGTCCCTTGGACCAAAGAGAAATCATCGGCAAGGGCAAGTTCTTTTCTGAGGCGGCAAAGAGGATGGTTTGCAGGAGCAAGATCCGCAGTTCATCGGTGATCGGTCTGCCGAAAAAGGGAAGACCGTTGACTTTAATGCGGTCCTTTTCCCAGTCAAGGACCAGACCGTCTTCGGCTTTCAAAATGCCGTCGTCAATGGGTGCCGAGCCATCTGGCGCTGGTGACCCATCCTCTTCTATGCGGAGGCCTTGCTGAATGTGGAGAATGGATCGGGTGACGTCGGGAGCAAGAAAAATTGTTAACCCTCTCCCGAACCGCCTGATAACAATGGCATCGCCAATGTTTTCCTCCCGGTCATTAACGAGGTAGCCGACGCAGTCTGTTGGATCCCGAGCCAATGCCCGCACGCCGCCAAAAATGTGAAGGGACGACTTCAAGCCGCAACCAATAGAATGACTTTTCAGGCGGAGCCACCCGTCAGTGAGCGGACCTTTAATGTCCACTCCCAGTAGATCGCCAAGACCCAGGTCAGCGCCGATGACGATTAGAGCACCACCTGACTCAACAAAGTGTCTAAGGGCATCTCTTTCCTGCTGCGTCAGTCGGCATTTGCCCTGAATCAGGAAAAGGGGCTGGCGCTCCGGATCAAGGTTGCTCCAGGAAGCGGACGAAAAGGGCAGACCCCATTCTAAGAGCAGTTCGCAAAGGTATTGGTCGCTTTGGTTTTCACCCGTTGCCACTGTTAGCACAGGGCATCATCTCCTCGTCAGGGCTTGCGCTCCTCTCAAAGATAACAACATCGCCCTTTATCGGCAATGAAAACCTTTCTTACAACGCAACCTTGATCAAAGAAAGGCTCCTTGGTCACCCTTCGGTCATTCCTAAGGAAATACGGACATCTCAACAAAGTGCTGCTGGATCAAAGTGACACGGGTGAAGATACAAGCGTGCTTCTGCTCTGGGTCTGGCTGCCCGTTAAGCCAACTGGGCAATCAAAGACCGGACTTCCGCCAAGGCATCTTCAAATGCAGACAGCACCTCACTGATGTGATGTTCTTCTACGATGAGGGGAGGCTGTAAGCGGATGACCTTGGGGTTGTTAAGAGTGTAAGCGGTCAGGATGCGCCGCTTAATCAGCATGGTCGCCGTCAAAGCAGCGCCATCCTCATCAGCAAACTCAATGCCTACTAAAAGACCCTTACCTCGGACATCGGCGATGAAATCGGGGAAACGGTTCTTGAGGTTATTGAGTCCGTGGATCAAGAGGTTACCCAGATGGAAGGTTCTTTCGGCAAGCCTCTCTGATTCCAGAACTTCCAGCGCTGCCAGTCCAGCAGCACAGGCTAACGGATTGCCCCCGAGGGTGGACGAGTGAAGGAGAGGTTTGTCAAAAAGAGGTCGGAAGGCTTCTTCGGTGCCGACGGCTGCCCCCAACGGAAGGACCCCACCGCCTAAGGACTTTGCCAAGGGCATTAAGTCGGGGGCGACGCCCCAGTGCTCAATGGCAAAGTTTCGTCCCGTCCGACCCAGCCCCGTCTGGACCTCATCAACGATTAGAAGAGCCCCAACACGGTCGCAGACTTTCCGAGCGAAAGGAAGAAAGTCATCCGGTGGAACGATGATGCCCCCCTCGCCCTGGATCGGTTCCACCAAGACGGCGGCTGTTTCTTCCGTCACGGCTTCTTCAAGGGCAGAGCAATCGCCGAAAGGCACGAAGGTGAACCAGTCCAAGAGGGGTTCAAAAGGTGCGCGATAAAGATGACGACCGGAGGCGCTGAGAGCACCCAGAGTTTTACCGTGATAACCCCCGTTCATAGAGACGATTTTTTTCCTTCCAGTGGACAGCCGGGCAAGTTTGAGGCAGGCTTCCACGGCTTCTGCGCCACTGTGACAGAAAAAGCAGTATTTCAGGTTTCCCGGCGTGATCTGGCTGAGCCGATGGGCAAGGCGAGCGGTCACCTCATTGAACAGGACCCGGCTGGAAAGAGGCTGTCGGGACAGTTGGTCTTCCACTGCCTTGACGATTTGGGGATGGCGATGCCCGAAATTCAGTGCCCCAAAACCGGCAAGGAAGTCCAGGTAAGCGTTGCCTTCTCCATCATAGACATAGACCCCTTCGGCTCTGACCTCCATTTGATCAACGCCGGCGAAATGCATCAATCGCACGAGACCTGGATTGATGTGTTCCGCATAAAGTCGGGCGATCGTCTGAGGATCCGCCATCGGAAACACCTTTCAAGAGTTAGAAGGTCTGGTCGGGGTGCCGGGATTTGAACCCGGGACCTCTGGCCCCCCATGCCAGCGCGCTACCAAGCTGCGCCACACCCCGACCTCTCATCGCCGTCCATTATAGCGTAAAAAAGAAAGGTGGGGTTGCCCCAATCGTCACAAGCGATATTCAGTGGCACAATAAAAGGGGAGGAGGGATGGCCGAGTGGTCGAAGGCAACGGCCTGCTAAGCCGTGGCGGGGTGGGGAGCCCTGCCCCCGGGTTCGAATCCCGGTCCCTCCGCTGCGCCCGTAGCTCAGTTCGGATAGAGCGCTGGCCTGCGGAGCCAGAGGTCTCGGGTTCAAGTCCCGACGGGCGCGCCAGACCCATAATCTTAAAGGAAATGTCAAAGGATAGGAAAGGATTGGATAGGACATTGCGCCCGTAGCTCAGCCCGGACAGAGCACTGGCCTCCGGAGCCAGGGGCCGCAGGTTCAAATCCTGCCGGGCGCGCTGTCGGTCAGCCCCCGTAGCTCAAGCGGACAGAGCGCTGGCCTCCTAAGCCGGAAATCCCGGTTCGAGTCCGGGCGGGGGCACTTTTTAGCGGGGAGAGGACCACAAGTGGAGCGGGTGACGGGATTCGAACCCGCTACCCCCAGCTTGGAAGGCTGGTGCTCTGCCGAGTGAGCTACACCCGCTTGGTGATAATCATTTCTATTTTAACATCGCCATCGGGGCGCCCGGATTTGAACCGGGGACCTCTGGGTCCCAAACCCAGCGCGCTGTCCAAACTGCGCCACACCCCGCTTCCAATCTTTTTATTATACCCGATGCTGTCCCCGATCGCAACGAGACCCAATGAGTAACCGTCTTTTTGGGACTTTACTGATCCTTTCCGTCTCTCTTACTTTCCTTTCTCTTCACCTTCCCCTTTTTGACACCGATGAACCTCGCTACGCCGAGACAGCCCGAATGATGCTTAAGACAGGGGACTTTGTGGTTCCGACTTTTAACCAGGAGCCGCGATTCGCCAAGCCTGTATTCTTTTACTGGCTCATCGCTGCTTCGTATCTTTTCTTCGGTGTCAATGAGTTGGCGGCTCGGTTGCCTTCTGTTGTCGCGGGATTGGGTCTGGCTGCCCTAATGGCTTCTTTTGCCTATCCGATCGGCGGTTTCCCGCTGGCAGGGCTGACGGCTCTGTGCTTGCTGGTCAGTCCGGGATTTCAACTGTTTTCCCACGCTGCCATTACCGATATGGTGCTGACCTTTCTGATGAGCCTGGCGGTCATCAGCCTGTGGCGAGGGCTGAGGAGTTTGCGCTCCGAACCTTTCCTGGTCGCTGGCATGGCAATGGGTCTGGCGGTTCTGACCAAAGGTCCCACGGGGTTTGTGTTGCCCCTTTTGATTCCGCTGCTCGGGGCAGTCCTTGCCGACGGTGGAGCCGCTACCTTATCCAATCTTGTGGCTGCAAGAAAGAGCCTCTTCAAAGCCTCCTTTCTGTTCCTCTTGACCACCCTTCCCTGGTATATCGCCGTTACCATTCAAACCGATGGTGCCTTTTTAAGGCAATTCCTTTTTAAGGAAAACATCGCTCGTTTTGCTGGCTGGTCACCTCCTGGAATGCCCTTTTTCGGTCACATTGTCTACTTCCCCGCAGTGCTTTTCGTCTTTTCGGCGCCCTGGGGCATCTTGTCCGTAACCGAAATGCGCTGGCGAGTCGGGCAGGGTGGCGATCGGGATCGCTACCAGATCCTCCTCACCGTCTGGGCTCTTTTACCCATCGTTCTCTTTACCTTCTCCCGAACGAAAAATCCTCAGTATGCGCTGCTCTCCCTTCCCGCTCTCATCAGTCTCGCCGCCCTTTGGCTGAACCAGGGAGGTTCTTTTATTCCCCGCGGAATCCGCCTCTGCCTATTGGTCACCTTGGTTTTTCTGGCCCTCACCGTCAGTTGCCTTCCCTTTGCCATCAACTTGGTTCCTTTTTGGAAAGAACGCTGGATATCGGAAGGGATTGTTGATCTGGGGTCTGGAATATGGTGGATTGTTTTTTTGCTCCTTTTAGGGGCTGTCTGGGTCGCCTGGGTGCATCACCGATGGCTAATGGCTGTGGGTTTGTTGATCATCTCTCTTTTCTCCCTCGCTATCGCTTTGGCAAGCGTAGCGCCTCGTGTTACCCAATATCGCCAGGAGCCCATTCGCTGGTGGGCTCGGTCCGTCTCTCAACAAAGTGGGTTCGGACTTGTCGTTGTCTTCCGACGGGACCTATCCAGTGCGGTTTTCTACAGTCGCCGCAAGGTCCTGCGCATAGACGACCCCGATCAGTTAGCTCGGTTGGCGCAAGGTCCGTCTCGGTTGGACGTGCTGGTCAGGAAAACAGATGCAGTGCCCTTATTGCGTCAGGTTAGTCTTTACCCCGTGGGGGAAAAAGCAAACTATCTTTGGTTGACCAATACCAATTTGTTGGCTCAGGAAGAGCGGATGAGGGAGGCGAATCGCCAATCTAATGGAGATCCGAATCGGTCATAGCCCCGACGCTGATGATGCTTTTATGTTTTACGGGATCGCCACTGGCTTAATCCCGACAGATCCCATCACCTATCGTCATATCGTCACGGATATAGAGAACCTGAATCGGTTAGCCTTGAAGGGTCAACTGGATGTGACCGCCGCATCGGTCCACGCGTGCGCCTACTTGGCACAAAAGTATGAGATCTTGCCGGTGGGTGCCAGTATGGGTGATGGTTACGGACCGATCTTAGTCGCCCAAAGATCATTCAGTTTTTCAGAAATTTCGCGCTTGAAGGTGGCGGTTCCGGGCACTTTGACGTCTGCCTACCTCGCCCTGCGCCTGGCCGTCGGTCCCACTCCGTTTACCGTGATGCCTTTTGATCAGATCCTGCCAGCCGTCGCTGCCGGGACGGTCCCGTTAGGACTGTTGATCCACGAGGGACAACTTACTTATGAAGAGTTGGGGCTGGTGAAGGTTGGTGACCTGGGCAAGTGGTGGAAGGAGAAAACAGGTCTTCCCTTGCCCCTCGGGGTCAATCTGGTCCGGCGGGATCTTTTTGAGGAAGTGAAGGCTCTGGTTGCTAAGCATCTGACGGAGAGCATTAAAATGGCGTTTCAGCGAAGGGAGGAGTCCCTTCGGTATGCTCAGGGGTTCGGGCGAGGGCTCAACAGAGAGAGAACGGAAAGTTTCGTCGGGCTTTATGTGAGTGACTTAACGCTCCATATGGGGGAGGTCGGCAGGCAAGCCATCCGAGCTTTTCTCCTTGAAGGTGCCCGAGCAGGTCTCGTGCCCTACAGTCCGGTTTCCTTCTGGTGTGACGAAAGATAAGGGTTGCGGATGATGAGCAAGCAAGTGATACACTAAGGCAAGGAGAAGAGGGTCCCGGTCTAAAACCCTTTCCACTAACAACGATGGTCAAGACACAGCCGAGAGGACAAAGTCTGGTCCCCGAACTGCCCCGTGATGACCGCTGGGAACGGCTCCTTTGGTGGGTTCCGTTCCTCTCTCGGATGGACCGGTATTTTTTTCGGGAAATGATCCTGCCCTTTCTGACGGGTCTTTCCTTTTTTGTCGTTGTGTTGACAGGGCACTACCTTTATCAAGTGATCAACCTCATCATCAACCGAGGTCTTCCGGCAAAAGAGATGCTGTTGATCCTCATTTACCTTATCCCAGAAGCCTCTGCCCTTGCCATTCCGATCGGGATGATTTTGTGCACTTCTGTTGTGTTGAACCGACTGGGCAGAGAAATGGAACTGATGGCGCTCCGGGCGTGCGGTGTCAGCGTCCAAAGAATGGTCTACCCGTTCCTCGTCGTTGCCTCTTTCGTTACTGTCGGCGATTTTTACCTGAACGATCGGATCGTCCCGGAAGCCAACTATCGGGCCGACAACCTGATTCACAAAATTCTGTTCGCCAACCCGACCCCTCTTTTAGAGCAAGACAAGTTCTTTAAAGTCGGCGACTCTTTTTACTTTTACGTTCGGGAGGTAGACAGGGCGACCAACCGTCTGAGAGGGGTTCTGATCGTGCGGCGAGACCCAAGACGGTGGGAGTTCCCCGAGATGATCGCCGCACAGTGGGCGGAGAAAAAGCCTCACGCCAACCTGTGGACTCTTCACGACGGTGTCGTCCACGCTTTTGACCGATCAGGGAGAACCGTCTACCACACCGAAAAACCGTTTAAAACGATGACCTTGAACCTGGATGAGGACATTGAAAAGTTCTGGTCGCAAGAGCGGCAGATCACCCAATTACCGACCCGTGAGATGAAGGAGCGCATTGAATTTTTTGACAAGGCAGGGCTGGACACTTATTCGTGGAAGATTGACTACCATTTTAAGTTTGCCATTCCGGCTGCCACCTTGATAATGTCTCTGTGGGCGGCGCCGTTGGCGTTGCGATATGCCCCCAGGGGCTCTTTTGCTGGTCTGTTCATCGCCATCCTGGGCGTTTTTCTCTACCAAGGTGCCATTGCCTGGGCGAGAGCCTTCGGCGAGAAGTTTCGCATAGATCCCTTTTTGGCTGCTTGGTCTACCAATATCTTTTTTGGGATAATGGGCGCCTGGCTGCTGTGGAGGGAGCGGTGAGGAGAGGCGTCCTCCAGGCGATCGTTTGGATCTTTTTTTGGATCCTTACCGATCTTTTTGCTTTGACGCCACTGATCGCCCAGGAAGGACCTCAGGAGATCGGACTGGAGAGCGAACTGTCGATCAAGTATTTCCCCCAAGAGCGTCAATGGAGGACCTTGGATGGGGAAGGCACGGCAAAGGTGACCTATCAGGGGCTGACTTTGTTCGCCCGACGGGTCCGTTACAGCGAGACAGAGAAAGTTCTGGAAGCGGAAGAGGGGCTGAGAGGAATTTTTGACCGGGGTGCCGAGTTTCAGGGCGGACGACTCCTCTACTTTGTTGACAAGCGTCTCTGGACTCTAAACAGCGCTCAGTTAACGGTAGAGCCGGGTTACTTTGAGGAAGGGGTTGCGGAGCCGATCTACTTTCGCCTGGCGGCGGCGGAGGGGAGAGAAAACAGGATGACGGGTCAGCGAGGGAGTGTCTCGTCCTGCGACCGACCTCATCCCCACTACAGCCTTCAATCTCGCGAGATGATAATGATTCCTGATGACCGGTTGATTTTGAGGGGTGTGGGACTTTTCATCGGTCGGACCCGAATCTTAAGCCTGGGGCGCTATACCATCTCCCTTAAGCCCCGACGGCAGCGGAGCCGGCTGCCGTTCAGCCCTGAAGTGGGTCAAGACAACATCAACGGTTGGTTTGTGCGGACCTCTTTCGGACTGCTGGACACTCAATCCCAGTCCGCTAACCTCCTTCTGGATCTGACACAGAGGAGAGGGACGGGCTATGGGCTGGAACATAACTACAAGTTCAGTCGCTTCGAAGGTGGTTTTAACTTCACGACCCAACAAACTGCCTTTGGGGGAAGGGAGCAGAACCTATCCTGGCGCCATAGCCAAATGCTGGCGGCCGGACTATTACTGGCTCTGAACTGGGACCGAAGAAGCAACACCCCCTTTTATGGTCTGAGTTTTTCCAATTTCAGCCGGCTCATCTCCCTCCGAAAGACCTGGCGCCGCGGCTCCAGTCAACTGGACTTTCGTTCTCTCGGTTACGGTTCGGGAAGAACCCAATCGTCGGATGACAATTGGACGCTCCTTCACACTCTCTCGTCCGCCCGCCAATCGGTCAACGTGCAAGTGAACTTAAGACAAACCCGCCGCTTCGGTCAACCGACCGATGCGGAATTAACCCAAAGGGTGGAGTTTCGTCAGCGTTTTTCGGACGCTTGGGACGCCGCCCTGCGTTTTGAACAGAGGGTGGATCCCGACAAGGATCGCTTTACCGGCGACAATTTCTTTTACGCCCTTGACCGCACCCCTGAGGTAAGTTTCGCCTTCCGACCACGGAGAGCGTCCTTTCTCCTCCCGACGGCTTCCATCGGTCTCTCCCGATGGCAAGAGCCCCAGTTTGGTCCCACCAGGGCAGTGACGACAACCGAGCGGGTGGACATCCGTTTAGAGACGCCGACCCGCTCTCTGTCCCTCACCCGCTCTCTTCGCTGGACCCACAGTGCCACATTCCATCAATACCTCTACGGCAACGATACGGCGCAATACCTTTACTCGTATCGTGGGAGCCTGAACTGGCAGTGGGGCGGTCAAAGTTCCCTTGATCTTTCCTATTGGGTTCAAAAGCATCGGGGTTTCAGCCCCTTTCGATCGGACGCGTTGACGGCTTACGAGAACGCCGACCTGAGGATGCAAATTAGTCCGTCCCAGCGATTCGTTTTTTCCGCCTCTACAGGGCTTGACATAGAGCGGAACTTCTTCCGCGATGCGCTTTTGAATCTGCGGTGGAATCCCAGTAGGGGCTTTGCTTTTGATCTTTCGTCAGGATACAGCCTGGAAAGGGGACAGTGGCAGGACATTTTGGGGCGTCTCGTGATTAGTCAGCCTGGCGGATTAGGTCTGCCGACGGGCGGCACTTTTGTCAACTATTACGGTTTTCGCCCCTCACCCTTCGGCGAGGAACGACCGCCCCCACCACCAGGGGGCTTTCGGTCTGAGTTGACCTTTCGCTACTCGCCGACGAGAGGCGAATGGTCACGGGTGCGACTCTTCTTAGACTGGAGCCCCTTTCGCAACTGGCGGTTAGAAGGATTGGCGGGTTATAGCGGCGTCCTCAAGAAACTGGACATCGCTCAGTTTCGGTTGACTCGGGACTTTCACTGCTACCAGATGTGGCTGACTTTCAACAGGGAGACTCGGGAATTCCGTTTCTTTTTTGTTGTCAAAGCCTTCCCCATACTCCAGCAGTTCTTTGGCACTTCCAACGAAGGGGCTTTTCTGGATACCAGCGTCGGACAATTCTACTGATCTACTGGTAACCGACCCATCAGCAGACTGGTTTTGTCCAGTCTGCCGGGAGAGGTGGTTTGCTGACGAAGAAGTTCCTATGGACCATCATCGGCAACTACCGTTTTTCGGCTCCTCAAATTAGTTCGTTATTGGGCTTATGCCTCGTGTGCGCGGGGTTAAGTTTCGCTACCCGTCTCAAGGCGGGGGCGGATCTTTTTTTAACTCAGGAGAATATTCTTTTAGTCCTTCGGCAGGTCTCGTTCAACGCCATAATGGCGTGCGGGGTCAGCGTTGTCATTATCACAGCGGGGATTGACCTGAGTATCGCATCCGTATGGGCGCTCGCCTCTTGTGTGACCGCTTACTTGTCAGTGGTGGCGGGCTGGGATTGGATTTGGGCTTCAGCCATCGGGCTCCTTATCGGTCTGAGCGCTGGGCTCATTAACGGCTGTGGGGTCGCCTTTCTTCGCCTCCCGCCCTTTGTTGCCACTTTGGGAATGATGAGCATTGCTCGGGGGCTTGCCGAGGTTCTGACAGGCGGGTTTCAGATTTCCGGACTTCCTGATGCAATGAAGTTTTGGGGGCAAGGCGAGATCGCCCTTGTGCCGGTGCCCGCGATCGTTGCCCTGGTGGTGGTGCTGGTGACCTGGTTGATGCTGAAGGTGACTCGCATCGGTCGGTACCTGTATGCTATCGGCGGCAACGAGGCGGCGGCGCATCTTTCGGGAGTGCCCGTAAGAGGGGTCAAACTGTTCGCTTATTCGTTCAGTGGCTTGCTGTCGTCCCTTGCGGGGTTATTGTCCAGTGCCCGGCTCGGTTCTGCCCGTCCTTCCGACGCCCTCGGTTACGAACTGGATGCCATCGCCTCCGCCGTCATCGGCGGTGTTTCCCTGATGGGTGGTCAGGGATCGGTTCTGGGTGCAGCGATCGGTGCCGTCTTAATCGGTGTCCTCCGAAACGGGATGGTCCTTTTGGATGTCTCGGCATTCTGGCAAAAGGTCGTCATCGGTCTCGTTATCATCATTGCCGTTGCTTTAGATTATCTGATTTGGAGGCGTCGCTAAGGGGGCGAAAGTGTGAGAACAAAACTGGTCGGGACACTGATGCTTTTTGTGATCTTTGTGATCGTGGCATTGGTCGGGTGGGGGCTACCTCAGAAAAAAGAGAAAAAATGGCGGATCGCCCTGGTCCCCAAGGCGCTCACAGGGGAATACTGGGTCCGATGCCGAAAGGGAGCCGAAGCCGCTGCCAGACGACTGGGCGTTGAGTTAATTTTCGTCGGTCCGTCCGCTGAGACGGAAGTGGACAAGCAGATGGACATTGTGGAGAACCTTGTCGTCAGGGGCATTGACGGTCTGGCGATCTCCCCGTGCGATGCCTCCGCCCTTGTCCCCGTTATTGAAAAAATCTGGCGAAGGAAAATTCCCGTTGTTACTGTTGACTCGGACGCTAAGACCGACAAAAAACTGGCTTACATCGGAACCGACAATGAAAAAGCAGGTGCTTTGGCAGGGGAGGAACTGGCTCGCTTGATTCAGGGGAAAGGAAAAGTCCTCATCATCAACGGTGTTCCCGGGGCTCACAATCTGATGGAGCGAATAAAGGGCTTTCGTCGGGTAATGGCGAAGCATCCAAGAGTTCGTCTTTTACCAGAACAAGCCTGCCAGAGCGATCAGACCTTGGCGCTCAACATAACGGAAAACGCTTTGACGGGTCATCCCGACCTGAAGGGAATCTTCGGCGTCAATGCGCCGGGGGCTCCGGGTGCCGCTCAGGCGGTTGCGGCAGCCGGCAAAGCCGGACAAGTTAAAGTCGTTGGTTTTGATGCTATTCCGGACACCCTTCGCTTCTGCGCTGAAGGGGTCGTCCAAGCCATCATTGAGCAGAGACCTTACCGGATGGGGTATCTTTCGGTAGAGTTTCTGAAGAAAGCGTTAGAGGGGGAAAAAATCCCAACAAGAGTGGATACAGGTGTGGACATTATTCGTCCAGAGCAGGCAAGGAAAATGCTACTGGCGAAGCCAAGCGCTCTTGGGCAGTAAGGAGGGGAGTCAAGTGGGACCTGTTATGGGTCGGCGGGAATTTTTGAAAGGAAGCGCTGGCATCGGTGCCAGTTTGATCCTTTCCCGATCCGTTTTCGGAGCCAACGATCGGGTCGGTTTAGGTTTTATCGGTGTGGGTCCAAGGGGAATGGGGCTTCTCAACGAATTTAAGACCTTCCCTGACGTGGAGATCATTGCTGTTAGCGATGTGTATGCGCCACGGGTGGATCAGGCGGTTGCGGCGACGGGAGGCAGAGCGAAAGGCTACTCGGACTTTCGCCATTTGTTAGACAGAAAGGACTTAGATGCCGTCGTCATCGCCACACCGCCCCACTGGCACGCCCTCAATAGCGTCCTTGCCTGTCAGGCGGGCAAAGATGTCTATTGCGAAAAACCGATGTGCTTGACCGTTGCAGAAGCGACGGCAATGTTGGAGGCGGCGACGGTGCATAAAAGGGTGACTCAAATTGGCACTCAGATGCACGCAACAGAAAACTTTCATCGGGTCGTGGAGATCATCCGTTCGGGTATCTTGGGGACCATTACGATGGTCCGCTGCTTCTGCAATGAAAATATTTCTCCTAACGGTTTTGGTCACCCCCCTGATTCAGATCCTCCCGAGGGTTTGGATTGGGATTTTTGGTGCGGTCCCGCCCCGTTAAGACCCTTTAAAAGACCCATCTTTGAGCGCCACTACTTTTTCCAGGATTATGCCGGTTTGGGACTTCTTCACAATATGGCGCCTCATATCTTGGATCTACCCTTCTGGGCGCTGGAACTGAAAGCGCCCCTTGCCGTCACTGCCATAGGGGGACGCTTTGCCCTCACGGACTGCACCGATGTCCCGGACACTTTAGAAGCCGTTTACGACTATGGCACGCTGATCCTTACCTGGACCCATTCAGAAGTGTCCAGTTACGGATACGAACTTCAGGGCGGACTGGGAATTGGGCGAAGGCTGGGCATCATCTTTCAGGGGACCAATGGCACCCTGTTTGCCGATTACAACATCCGCAAATTGGTTCCCGAGGGGGACCGCATCAGTGAAAAAGACCTGCCACCGCCCTCTTTGCCCCGCTCGCCGGGGCATACCCGTGAATGGATTAATGCCATCAAGACTCGGCAGGAGTGCAGTTGCTCCTATGCCTATCATTACTGGATCCAGTTAGCCATCAGTTTGGGCGATATCGCCTATCAAGTGAAGCAGCGGATCGTCTTTGACGATCGGGGCAAGAAGATCATTGGGAACCCAATGGCAAACAATTTGCTGGCACGCCCTTACCGAAGCCCTTGGAAACTTCCCGCCTAAAATGGTGCCGAAAGAAGAAGGGACGGCGATCAAACAGCCTCTCACTGTCGGGGCAGCACTGGAGTGGGCAATTGAGACCCTCAAAGGCGCCGGTGTCCCTGAGCCTGAGACCGACGCCCAATGGCTCCTCAGTGAAGTCATTGCTTTACCCAGATCCTTGCTGTTTTTGGAACGATATCGCTGCCTCAGCACCGCCCAAATGAAGACCTTTGTTGGTTTCATCCGTCAGCGTCAAGCCCGAAAGCCTCTTGCTTACCTTTTGAAGCGATCCTTTTTCTGCGGTCTGGAACTTTTTGTTGATGAAAGAGTGATGATCCCCAGGCAGGAGACGGAGATACTGGTTGAGGAGGTTGTAAAGTTCCTTGCAGGAAAGGCACAGCCCAAAATTGCCGACATTGGAACGGGCTCCGGCGCCATTGCCTGCGCCATCGCCCATCTGATTCCCGATGCCGTTGTCTGGGCGACCGATGTCTCTACAGCCGCCCTAACAGTGGCACAGGAAAATGTCCAACGCCTCGGCTATACAGACCGGATCCACTTACTGTCTTGCGACCTTGCCGAAGGTCTTTCACAGGCTCTTCAAGGAGAAAGGCTGGATGCTATCGTCGCCAACCTTCCGTATATCGCCGATGACGAGTGGACTTTGTTGCCCCCAGAGGTGAAAGACCACGAACCTGCCCTGGCGCTTAAAGGCGGTCCGGACGGTCTCGCCGTTGTTCGGCGCCTCTTGAGCCAGCCAACCCAGCAATATTTGAAACCCGACGGATTCCTCGCTTTGGAGATCGGCTTTTCACAAGTGTCACCCGTCAAAAAATTGTTAACAGAGGCTAAATGGGCGTTAGAAAAAATCCAGAAAGACTGGAGCGGGCACGAAAGAGTCGTCATCGCCCGACCGAGCGACTTAGAGTGTTGATTGCTGACGATGGACAGGGATAGAGAATGCCCTGCATCACTGAGGCCATTGGATTTCTGTGACATATTGAACAAGGAAGGCGATGAGGACATTGCCGTGGGAGCTGGCGACTTCTTCCATCGGTTGGGTTCGCCTCGGCAGGCACCGATGGCGAATGGAGCAGCAACACAGAGCACCTTGCTCAACTTTACCAGGCTTATCGGAACTGACCGATCGGTCTTTTGGTAAACTTTTATAGGGGACGATGATGCAGCGCACCTCACGGGAACGAAGGCACCTTTTCTCCTATTTAGTGTGCATTCTGGTGGTCGGGGGACTGGTCGTCGCCACGGTTGCCTTGAAGCCGTGGGATCAGGAATCTCGGCAGTGGCTGCAAAGAGTAGGGCAATTCGTCCGACCAGGAACCTTTGCCAGAAGGCTCCGAGTAACAGGACTTCTTCAGGATGCCTTGAGCGCCGTGGAGAGAGGGGATTGGGTCCAAGCGGAGCAAAAGGCAAGGCAGGCTATCAAGGTGAGCCCTGATAACGCTACCGGGTGGGAAATTTTGGTGCTAAGCCTCAGCCAGCAAGGGCGCTGGAGCGACGCAGAAGAGGCGATCCAGCAGGCACCGACGACCGCCATCCAGTCTTTCCTCTACGGTGCCCTCGCAGACCTTTCTTACTTCCAAGGGCAGCCAAACCAAGCCATTCGGTTCTACCAAGAGGCTCTTAAGAGGGATCCGGATAACCCTGTTGTCCTCAACAACTACGGTTACCTTCTGGCTGAGAGAGGCGAGCGGCTGGACGAAGCCGAAGAAATGATTAAGAAGGCTCTGAAAAAGCGACCTAACGAGCCTGCTTTTTTGGACAGCCTGGGTTGGGTCTACTATCAGAAGGGGGACTACCAGCGGGCTCTTCCCCTTATTGAGAAATCCGTCCAGGGCGATCCCAATAGTGCTGAAGTTCGGTATCATCTGGGGATGGTCTATTATCGGTTAGGTGATTTGAATAAAGCGCGGAGAGAATTGGAAGAGAGTCTGCGAATAGATCCGTCCTACCAGCAAGCCCGCAAAGCCCTTGACGAAGTTTTAGAGGCACAGAAGCAGAAAGAAATGACGGGTCAGACTATAGGGACCTAACCAATGACCGTTGGACCTATTTTCATTCGCCGCTTCGTCGTCAGTCCTCTTCAGAGCAACTGTTATCTCGTTGGATGCCAAGAGACCCGAGAAGGGATCATCATTGATCCCGGCGACAGTTGCCCCGATCTGGAAAAGGCGGTCAACGAGATGGGGCTGGCGATCCGCTATTTATTGGCCACCCACGGTCATTTTGACCACATTTTGGGTGCCCGTCCCTTCAAGACCCTTTTCGGGGCAACTTTTTTAATGCCCGAAAAAGATTGGTCCATCGCCCGAGAGGCAGATCAGCAGGCGTTTCTCTTCGGCTGGAACGCCCCACCTGTCCCTGAGCCTGATGGGTTCTTGAAGGAAGGGGATGTCCTCTTTTTTGGTCACTACCGTCTGGAAGTGTGGCAAACCCCCGGTCATAGCCCAGGGCACTTATGCTTTCTCCTTTCCTTGGAACCCCTTCACCTCTTCTCCGGTGACCTTCTTTTTTCGGGATCTGTCGGTCGCACCGACTTTCCGGGAGGCGATCCCCAGGCAATGAAGCAATCGTTAAAAAGGATCCTGACTCTACCGGAATCTACCATTGTCCACCCCGGTCACGGTCCGGAAACGACCATCGGGCAAGAAAAAGCCTCCAACCCGTTTCTGGCTTTTGAACCGTAAGGATCAACCCCTTCTGAAAAAAGCGAATAAGGAATAAAGGGGAATGGTCTGTGGAAGCCAAAACAAGGGAAAAAAGATCACAAACTGAAGAACAGGGTCAGACAGTAGTGGAATCCCAGAAAGTTTCGGTCGCATACCAGAGGGGCTCGTCGGCAGAGCGGGGTGTGCGGGAGGCTTTGTCGTGCGTGGCAGAAACAATGCCGGCGGCACTCAGCCTCAAGACCATCGCCCGAATTTTGAAGGGGGAAGTGCGCTCGGATTGGCTTTCCTACATTGCGCGCACCGAAAGTTGGGGCACTTTCCTGCCGACTCCTTTGGAGCAAGTGGAGACCTTTTTGAAAGAACTGGTGCGCATCGGCTTTCTCAAAGAAAAGCGTGGACTGCACCTGACCGAAGAGGGGCAGCGGTTCCTCAGTCAGGATGCAATCTCCTTGCCCCCCCTTCCGACCGTTCGCTTAGTGGAGCGACGCCACCGGAGGCTTTTGTGGAAACTGTTACTTTTACGGGGACAATTGTCTGCTGGTCGGCGCCGTTCCGAGCTGCTCGCTGACGATCTCATCCTGCGGATACTAAAGAAAAGACCAATTACCTTGGAAGACCTCGCCGCTCTCCCTGGCGTCACTCCTAAATTGGTGGAAAAGGCAGGTTATCAGATCATCGCTCTGGTCCGAGAGGTGAAGCGATCACTGTAACCTGCCTTGAAAAAAGCCTCCGACGGAGGCGGTTACGGACCTCATCCGCTCCCCACGACATCGTAGGAGGGAACAGCTTCCCCCTTCTTGACGGCTTCTACGGCTCTTTCCACCGCCTCCTGAAGCCCCGCCGATGAACCTTCGTAAACGGCTTGCACCGTTCCGTCAGGAGACAGCCAGAACAAGGTCGGCACGATCCGCAGTCCGTATGCCGTCCGCGCCGACTTGCTCTCGTCTACGGCAACGGTGAACGGAAATCCGTGTTCCTTGGCGAACCGGTCCGCATCCTCCGCCGTGTCGCGACCCGTTGCAATTGCCGTCACCTTCAGTGCATCGCCGACCTCTTTGAGAGCCGCACTCAGTTTAGGGGCTTCATTAATGCAATAGGGACAGGTGGACTTCCAAAAAATCAGCAGGCTGTTCTTGCCCAGCAAGTCTTTGAGCGTTACGGAGCCTCCGGACGTTGTGGGGAGGCTAAAATCAGGCGCCTTAACCCCGGGCTTAATCTTGGTCTGTGCCATCGTCCCACTCCTTCCCTTTCTAAGCAGACCTCACCGTTCTGCGTCCGCTCCCTTACCGAACACCTTAGCGGACTTCCACACGAAAGCGTTCTACCCTTGCTGGGTAGACACCGAAGATGTCCTGTGCGCGCACGGCACAGGTGACGAGGCCTGGCTGTTCAAAAGTATAGGTGACTTTAAGCCCCCTCGCATCAGGAATGTCAAAGTTAACGCCGTTGTCTGGTGTGAAGTCCCATCGGACATCTATCGGCAAGTCAAGACCCGTCACTTGTGCTTCAATCGTCAAGGGCTGATTGGCACCGATAGCGAAGCGCCGCAGCCTCTCTTGACCGGCTGGCGGTTCGTCACTGACCTCCACGGCTTCCGTGCGAAGGAAGATGAGGGGTGCCCCTTTTTGCGTTGGGCGCAAAACCAGCCGCCCGATATACAGTTCCTCAAGAGCGTTACCCGTAATGAGAACCTGATAGATGAGGAATGGCACTTCCGGCTCAGCGCTGATCATTTGAAGGGGGATCGCGAAAGTTGCCCAATCATCCTCCTTGACCAGGCTCTCTTCGGGGGGTAAGCGGAAAGCCACGGGGAAAATTCCTTTGTCCGTAACGATCTGAATGGTCATATGGGTCATCGTGGTAAAGGGTGTCAGGGGTGCGGTCCCCAAAATGCCCCCTGGTCCTTGACCGATCAACGTCATTCCCTCACCGCCTGCACCAGCGCCCGGTCCCATCATGGCGCCCGGTCCCATCGGTCCGGCTCCAAAAGGTGTTCCCTGTCCCAAGCCGGCGATGTTCTCCCAAAACAGATACCTGCGGAAGCCTCGGGTGCGTCCCCCCAATCCGGGTATTAAGCCACCAGGAAGCCCACCAAGGGCGCCTCCCATCTGCGGACCGCCAAACAGACCACCGGGACCTGCGAACCCTGGACCTCCTACTCCGGGACCGGCAAAACCGGGACCGAATCCACCAGGACCAAGGGGACCTGGTCCCCCACCAAAGCCGGGTCCCGCCATTCCCGGTCCGCCAAACATCCCGCCTGGCATACCCGGACCCATTGCCCCAGGCATACCCGGACCCATTCCTCCCGGCATCCCAGGTCCGCGACCAGGCAGACCTAACCCCGGCTGACCGGGCGCTCCTCCGGCTGGTCCACCGGCACCGGCGCCCTCACCCACGCCCGGCAATCCCGGTGCCCCAGGGGCTCCGGGCGCACCCGGCTGTGGTCTCGTCTCAACCATTGGCACCGGGGGAATCAGTGTGATGACAAGGTCGTAATCCTTCAAAGATCGGGAAATGCGGACGGGTCGCCCCAACTCCACCCCGCCACCGGACCCGTACCCGTAGCAAAGGACCATCAGCGAGGACCGCCCTCGGTAAGGGACCCCACTCTCAATCCCCTCGCCTCTTCCAGACGACAGGACCCGAACCTTCAGCAATTGGTTTTCATCCTCTGTCCCAAAAAGGACGACTTCCCCGTAAGCCGGCATTTCATAAGGACTTTCTTTCCCAGCAGCGATCCGATTCAAAAACCACTGGGTAGGGGAGATAATTTTTTCCTGACCCACTGCAATTGGGACGACGAGGAGCAGAACGATCAGGGCACTCTTTTTCATTTTAGTTCCTCCCTCCAGCTTTCGCCTCTGTCCATCATAAGTTTGCCACTTTTCTAAAGAAGGCAAACGCTATACTTGTGACGGATATGTGGAAGGGACTAACGGACCGACTTAGCGAACTTTTGGGCAGGTTTCGGGGCAAAGGACGGATCAGCCAGGAGGAACTGGACAACTGGCTCCGAGATGTCCGCCGGGCTCTCTTGGAAGCCGATGTCAGTTTGTCAGTCTGTCGTCACTTAGTCAGTCAGATCGGCGAAAGGGCAAGGACACCCGATGTTTTGGAGCATCCCGCTCCATTGCGCCGCCTTAGTCAAATCCTGTATGAAGAGTTGGTTCGGATCTTAGGAGAGAAAGTCTCTCCCGTCACCTGGGCACCGCGTCCGCCCACAATCTGGCTGTTAATGGGTCTTCAAGGAAGTGGAAAGACGACGACCGCTGGAAAGTTGGCGTCTCTTTACAAGAAACAAGGGCGCAAGCCATTGCTGGTCCCTGCCGATCTGAAGCGACCGGCAGCGTCCGAGCAACTCCGCCAGATCGCTGAACAAGTCGGTGTCGCTTTTTTTCCTCCTGATTCCCAGGACTTATCCCGATTGTGCCAGCGAGCCCTTAGGGACGCACAGGATCAGGGTTGGGACCTGGTGATCGTGGATTCGGCGGGTCGGATGCATTCGGACGAGGCATTAATGGAGGAATTGGCTCAACTAAAACGGCTCCTTCAGCCTCACGAAAGCCTTCTCGTTTTGGACGCAACGACAGGTCAAGACGCCGTCCGGCTGGCGGAATCCTTTGACAGTCGCATCGGTTTAACGGGTGTGATCCTGACCAAACTGGATAGCGATGCTCGTGGCGGGGCGGTCTTGTCGGTCACCTTTGTCACGGGCAAGCCCGTCAAGTTCATCGGGACGGGTGAACATCTTCAAGATATTGACCTCTTTCATCCCGATCGGATGGCAGCCCGCATTTTGGGGATGGGTGATGTCCGGGGTCTGCTGGAAAGGGTTGAGCAGATTGCCAGTCCTGAAATAGAAAAGATAGAACGGCGGTTGGAAAAGGGGACCTTCGGTTTGGACGACCTTCTCGTCCAGTTGCGGGAAATGAGAAAGATCGGACCCTTAGATCGCCTTCTTTCCCTGCTTCCCGGTTTGGGAGGGTTTCGCTCTCAAAGTTTGACCATTGATGAAAAAAGCCTTAAGAGGACGGAAGCCATTATCCTGTCAATGACTCCTGAGGAGCGGCGGAACCCCGAAATCATCAGCGGATCACGGAAAAAGCGCATTGCCCGAGGGAGTGGAACAACAGTTCAACAAGTCAACGAATTGCTCAAACATTTCAAAATGATGCGTGATACAATGAAGCGACTTGCAAAAGCGAAAGTCAGTGATGAAGCCATCGTTCGGTTGTTAACCGGAATGAGATGAAAACGGGAAAAGACGAAAAAGAAAAAGGGGGTGAAAAGTGATTGGTTCGGATCCGACTGATGAGGGTAGGGGCCAGAAACAATCCCCGATTCCGGATTGTGGTCGCCGACGCCCGATCAAGAAGGGACGGTCGCTACCTTGACAATCTGGGTATCTATCATCCGACCGACCAACCGGCAACGATTAAAGTGGATCGCCAGAAGGTTCTTTACTGGCTAGCTCGGGGTGCCCAACCCACAGATACCGTTCGCCATATCCTGAACCGGTTGGGGATCTGGTCAGAATTCCTTCAACAAAAAGGGGAAAATCCTTGACCAACCCAAACCAGGAGTCCTAATCATCAATCAGGAGGGGCTGAGAAATGGAGTCGCGACAATCCCTGGGCGCACTGGTGGAAACCATCGTTCGCAACTTGGTCGACAACCCATCAGAAGTTCAGGTCAAACAGATTGAGGGCGAAAAGACGGTCATCGTAGAGGTGCGGGTCCACCGCGACGATTTGGGAAAAGTGATTGGTAAGGAAGGACGGATCGCCACCGCCATCCGAACTCTGGCCCGTGCCGCCGCTACGAAGGTCGGCAAAAAGGTGACGGTAGAAATCCTTTAAAAGGGACAAAAGGGCACATAACAGACGGTTTATTGCTTCGATCCGTGCTTCTTTTGCAGCAATCGGTGACGAGTGGCCAAGAATGGCGCTTTTGACTTTTCATATCGTCACCCTTTTCCCCGAATGGTTTGAATCACCTCTTAAGGTCAGCATCATCGGTCGAGCTCTAAAGGCTGGGCTGGTGGAGGTTCAGACCTACCAACTCAGGGATTTTGCCAGGGACAAGCACAGGACGGTTGACGATTATCCCTTCGGGGGCGGTCCAGGACTGGTAATGAAGGCAGAGCCGTTCTTTTTGGCTGTGGAATTTATTCTTGAGAAAATCGGCGCTGATCAAGATCAAAGAGTCCCCATTTTGCTCCTATCGCCCCGCGGGCGCCCCTTTCGCCAGGAAATGGCTCAGTCCTTCGCCCAGTTCCGACATCTCATCCTCCTCTGCGGTCATTACGAGGGCGTTGACGAAAGGGTAGGGCAATACTTGGCGACCGAAGAAGTGAGCATTGGCGACTTCATCCTGACAGGGGGCGAACCCGCCGCAATGGTGATCGTTGACGCTGTTTCCCGCATTTTGCCCTCCGTCATTGACTCCGCATCCCCCACGGAAGAATCCTTTTCAGGACCCCTACTGGAATATCCTCAATACACCCGTCCCCGAGACTTTCGCGGTTGGAAAGTGCCGGAAGTCCTCCTTACGGGCAACCATCAAGAGATCGCCCGTTGGCGCCGCCGTGAGTCTTTGGCGATCACCTTGAGGAGAAGACCGGACCTTCTCCTGCGGGCGCATCTCTCCCCTGAAGATTTGCGCACCCTTGCCGAGATAGAGGCAGAGGAGACCCGATCGGGTCGGCTCCTAAAAGAGTGGAGCCGCCTGGGTCTCCTCCACCCCTTAGACAGGGAACCGTCACCGACCCCTTAGTTGAGGTCAAAGAGTTCGTCCGTTGAGTAGTTACTGTCCTCGTCAATATCCCCCAACAAGTGTCTTTTAAAATCCTCCGCATTAAAACCCCATCCGAAGGTTCCCTGTCGACCCTTGAACGGGAAAGTCTTGCTGTGACCGTCGCACCACAGCACATTGCCCGTCTGATTGTGGCGGCAATGAAAGGTCGGGAAGTGGCTGGACGGTGGTTCCAAGTAGGCATTGGCTTCCAGCGTCGGGCTGGCGTAGGACCAAGTGTTGAGCCGCGCCGAGTCGGCGATCCAAACGGTCCTTGCCGGATCCCTTATTTGCGACAGGGCAACTCCAATGGGCGTAAACCTTGGAGGCGGACCAAATGGACTAAGGTAATTGTAATTGTAAGCGTAGCCCAGATGCCCAAAGGCAAAGTAGGTAACTTGGGGTTTAAACGACGGGCAGCCGTTAATTTGGGCATTGCGCATATAGGGCTGAAGAAAGCCTCTTTGAAAGTCTACCGTTTGCGCAGCATAATCCACAAATCCCCACCAGTAGTGCTGCCAGTCGTCGTAAGAGACCGGAAAGAGCCGCTCATCGTAGTCCTGAGCATACTGAAGTCCCGCTAACCCGATCTGCCGAAGGTTGGAGAGGCAGGAAGTCTGGCGTGCCTTTTCCCGCACCTGACTGAAGACGGGAAACAGAATCGCCGCCAGGATAGCGACGATGGCGATGACGACCAGAAGTTCAATGAGAGTGAACCCTTTGGTGCACGAAGGCACCTTGCGACACATTCTTGAATCCCTCCTTACAGGTGAGTGAATTGGAAATGGGTCACCTGCAGGGGGACAAGGGGGACAGACGGGATCCGTTGCCAACTGGATGCCCAAAACGCTCTGTCCAATGCTCCTCGCCCTCCCGCGAAGCGATGGAGCCGCTTCAGCAGTCGGACCGGTCTTCGGGCTTCCGGATCATCCTACCGACCGCACCTTCCCAGCACCTTACGGCACCAGTGGCTTTCTGCCGTCATCAAATCGGCAGATGCGGCTTTCGTCCCCGGTTACCGCTGCGGGGCAGCGCCGGATTCTCACCGGTCTTCCCGACACCCGCCTGCTGTCGTCCGCGCTCACTGCTTTTTATTATAGAGTGCCAGTGTCAGTGCGGGAATGGGAGTCTGTGGAAGGATGGACAAGGGAAAGGAGAGACGACGGCTGATGAAAAGGATGATCGGCGGGATTTTGATGGCGTCTCTTAGCGAACGGGAACCGGCATTGGGCATTGGACCTCGTCAAGGAGCGACGGGACCGTTGAAGGTGCATCCTGCCAATCCTCGCTACTTCACTGCCGACGGTGTCTCCGCCCTCTATCTGACGGGCTCTCACACCTGGAGCAATCTGCAAGATATGGGCGTCAAGGACCCGCCGACTCCCTTTAACTTTGACCGGTATTTGGCTTTCCTGGAGCACTATGGGCACAACTTCATCCGGCTGTGGAGGTGGGAACCGACCCGATGGCGATACCCTCACGGCAAGGTCTGTTTCTGCCAGCCGCAACCCTGGCTCCGGACCGGTCCGGGCAATGCCCGAGACGGCAAGCCCAAGTTTGACCTGACCAAGTTTGATCCAGAGCACTTCAAGCGGCTCCGAGAGAGAGTGGAGAAAGCAGGCAAGAAGGGCATTTATGTTTCGGTGATGCTGTTTGAGGGTCACTCGCTGCAGTTTGCCCAAGACGCCTGGGAGTATCACCCCTTCCATCCTGACAATAACATCAACGGGATTAACGCCAACCGGTTGGACTATTACACCCTCAAAAATCCACAAGTTCTTCATCTTCAGAGACTTTATGTGCAAAAGGTCATAGAAACGGTTGGGGAGCTGGACAATGTGCTTTATGAAATTAGCAACGAAGCAGGGCGTTATTCCACGGAGTGGCAGTATGATATGATTCGTTTCATCAAACAGACGGAGCAACAGCCCGGAAAAGTCCATCCCGTTGGGATGACTTTTCAGTATGGTGGAGACCAAAGCGGGAGCAATCAGGATTTGTTCAACAGTCCCGCTGACTGGATTTCTCCGAATCCTGAGGGAGGCTACCGGGATGACCCACCGCCCAATGACGGGCGCAAGGTCGTCCTCAATGATACCGATCACTTATGGGGTGAGGGAGGTAACCCCCAATGGGTATGGAAAAGTTTCGTTCAAGGTCACCATCCCCTCTTTATGGACAGGATCATAGAACTAATGGATAAGACAGTCGCCTGGGACGGTCGGACGGAAGAAGACATTCCAGCCTCCGAAAGTATTCGCAAAGCGATGGGGGTCACCCGACGCCTTGCCCTAACGCTCCCTTTGGAAAAAATGCTCCCCTTACCCGAATTGTCCTCCAGCCGTTATTGTCTGTCACTGCCGGGACAACACTACGTTGTTTTCGTCCCTGAAGGAACTGCTGTTGAAGTAGACCTCACGGCCTTGAAAGGAACCGCCCAAGTTAGTTGGTTACACCCCTTAGAAGGCACAATCCTCCAAAACGGAAGTATTGTCGGAGGCACCAAACTTAACCTTCCCTTACCTTACCCCGCGCCCCTCGTCGTTCACATTACTAAAACTTGATAGCAAAAGTATGATCAACCGTTATCGCTGTTAGTTTTGAATTCTTTCGTGCCTTTCGTGAAGTTTATGGTTTTTCTTTTCCAGCCGCACCTGTAAAAGTCTTTAGTCCGGGGAAGTGGGCGTTTTCTCCTAAGGTGACCTCAATTTGGAGCAACCGATTGTATTTAGCAACTCGTTCGCTTCTTGCAGGGGCACCGGTCTTGATTTGACCGGCATCGGTTCCGACGGCTAAATCGGCAATGAAAGTGTCTTCTGTTTCTCCACTGCGGTGGCTGATGATACAGGAGTATCCTGCTGATTGGGCTAACCGCATCGTTTCCAAAGTCTCCCACAAGGTCCCGATCTGGTTGACTTTGATCAGAATGGCGTTGGCAATGTGACGCTGAATCCCTTTTTTGAGAATCTGCTTGTTCGTAACAAACAGATCGTCACCGACCAATTGGACTTTGTGCCCCAAAGTCTTGGTCAAAATCTCCCAACCGTTCCAATCTCGCTCGGATAAGCCATCCTCAATGGAAATAATGGGAAAGCGCTCCATCAATTCTTCATAGAAACTAATCATCTCTTGACTGTTCATCCTCTTGCCTTCTCGCTGCCAGACATAAATTCGCTTCTTGTGGTCCCAAAGTTCAGAGGCAGCGCAGTCCAGTGCCAGAAAAATGTCCTTGCCTAATTGATAACCGGCTTTCTCAACGGACTCGGCAAGAAGGGCAAGGGCTTCCGACGACCCGCCATCCAGAACGGGTGCAAATCCTCCCTCGTCTCCGATACCGCTTAACCTCCCCAAAGTCGCCAGCACCTTTCGGAGGGTGTGATAAACCTCTGTTCCCATTCGTAAGGCGTCAGCGAAGGTGTGTGCGCCGGCAGGGACGATCATAAACTCCTGAATGTCCAAATTGTTCGGGGCATGCGCGCCACCATTAAGCACATTCATCATTGGAACGGGGAGGGTAACGCCCTTTGACCCAAAAAGGTCGGCGATGTGACGGTAAAGGGGAACGCCCCGATCAACAGCAGCAGCCCTGGCAGCTGCTAAAGAGACTCCTAACAAGGAATTGGCACCCAGACGGGACTTGTTCTTTGTTCCATCTAAGCGGATGAGGGCACGGTCCAGTGCGGACTGGTTAGCAGGGTTTAAACCGCGCACCGTTTCCGCAATGACTGTGTTTACATTATGGACAGCAGACAGGACACCCTTGCCCCCAAAGCGCTTGGGGTCGCCGTCTCGTAATTCCAAGGCCTCTTTTTCTCCGGTGGAAGCACCGGAAGGAACGGCAGACCACACTTCAATGCCATTGTCCAGTCGCAGGTGGACTTGGACCGTCGGGTTGCCTCTTGAGTCCAAGATCTCTAAGGCAGTTACCGCTTCAATCACACCCATCTCGCTAACCTCATTCCTTGTTGCTATTACTAATCGCTGATTCTCATCGCTTAATCCATCGGTAGTTCCCAAAGGGGTGGCAACTTTTCGGGATGGAGAGCGCGGATTCGGATCAAATAGGCTTCCAACCAGCCCCTGGATTTTTCCGGATGAGTCATTGTGAAGACCAGTTTTTCGTAGTCCAACGAGTTGACCCGATCGGCGGCTGCCCGAAGGGCATCCATATTGATCTTTAAGGCGACATCCACCGGCTGCCTTTCTGGATTGATGTCAATCCCAAAATACCCTTGATAGCCATACATTTTGAGGACCAAGAGAGCGGCTTCTGTTTGTTCGGTCATTAGCACCCCCACATTTAAGTCCTGATCGTAGTTGCCCAAAGGTTGGCTGTTCCAGTGGGTGTGAGCCAGGCGACCTTCTCTCAAAATGCGGGCGAAACAATAAGCCACATCCTCTGTCCCCATCAAAATGTGACCGACCTCTGGGTTCAGAGCGACAAGGGTGTGCCCTTGCTCCAGCAGGGCTTTGTTCTCGGGATTCGTTAGCCTTGCTTCCGTATCTTTGCAGGCGAGGAGACCGTCGGCAGTCATCCGGTAGATGTTGTTGTTTCGGGGTTCATAGGGCTTTGGCTCCAGCGCAATGCGCACTCCGGGGACTTCATCGATTGCCTGAGCCAGACCCTCCTCGAACCGATCCCACATTCCAAAGTAGTCAACACCGAAACTGTTATCGTAACCATCAATCCCCGGCCAAACAATGGCAAAGTCGCAGTCCATCTCCTTATTGAGGCGAAGGGTGATAATGGTTCTTTCTATGGCTTTCTGGCGGACTTGGGGGTTGGGGGAACTCAGGGACCCAAATTCAAACTCAGGGTCATAGAAGAGACCCGGAACGATGGTCAGCAGCCGAATGCCGGTGTCCCGAACGAAGGACTTCCAAAGGTCCAGGTTGTCCTCATTGATTTCCCCCGGATAGTGAGCCTCCAAAGCGGACAGACCATAGTCTTTAAGGGATGCTGCAATCTCCAGCCTTTTCTCAATGTCCAACACGGGTTTGTAATAATCGTGGAAACGAGACGCAAAAGGTGAAAAATACCAGATACCAGCGCTGAAGCGGGGTTCCAAAGAGTAACTTTTCAAATACGCTGCCAGTTCCTCTGGCGAACGCCTAGTCTTCTGTCCTCTCAAATCCACAAGCCCCATCGTTGCCCCTCCTTCTTTTTATTGCCGATCCTTGATTTTGGCAGAGACGATATCCCTTCGCTACAAGTTTACAGCCAGTCACTTAGCTTTTCAAAATGCCCTTCCAGAGTGTAGGGGTCAATCCTTTTCCAAATTGGGCTATTTCTGCTCTGCCGCTCTGCTTCTTCCAGCCGCTTAAACCGAATTTGAACCTGAACGGGTGTTGCAAAGCGAAGGGGTTTCATCTCGCCGATCCTTCGCAGAGCCCTCTGAGTGGCTTCGTAAATCTCCCGCTCTACTCGTGCCGGATGTTTGCTAACAGCAGCGTTCCAGCCCAACCCCTTTTTGGTGATTACCGTTTCGGCCCAGGGGAGGACTTGCTTCGCCTCTTCCGCGCCATGGTCGTCGCTGGCGACAAGGATGACGGGGACCCCTTTTGCCCCTGCTATGGCGGCATCTATTGCGATCTCGCCCATTTCGTAACCATTGATCTTGATCCATTGATAAGTGACCGATGAGTAGGAATGGGCAATGACACCACCGGGTGTGTTATCTCGGGAATGATAACCGATCAGAAGGACACCAGAGAAAGTTTCGTCCAAAACAGGGAACCTTTCAGGAAAACCCACACCAACCGCAATGTCCACTCTTTCATCCAAGTATTCATAGTCCATATTAAGGCTGCCGTTATGATTGTCCCAAACAATCACCTGATCGGCGCCACCGTCAAAAAGGGCTCGGGCAGCAGCATTAGCCTCCCGAACGGCTTCTCGTTGAGCGAAGGGATAATCTCGGGAATTCCTTAAACCTTTCCCGGGTTCTCCGACAACACACGCCAGCCCTTCAAAATCTACAGCGATGACGAACTTCATCATTGTTCACCCCCCTATCCGGTATCCTACATTGGTGCCGGTTTTCTTTTTCCTGTTATTTCGGGTCGGTGGGAGTCGTTTGGAGGAAATATTTTTCCGGGATTCCAGACATTATCTGGATCAAAAACTTGCTTGATTTTCTTCATTACATTCATTGCTTCTTCGGAAAACATAAAAGGCATAAACTCTCTTTTCTCCAAACCGACGCCGTGTTCTCCAGTGACGGAACCGCCCATTTCCACGCACTTTCTAATGATGTCGGTGCTGGCTTCCAGGGCTCGTCGGACTTCATCTTCCTTCCTTTCGTCAAACAGGATGCAGGGGTGGAGGTTGCCGTCGCCGGCATGAAAAATGTTGGCGATCCGAAGACCGTATTTCTCTGCGGTCTGATAGATAAAATTCATCATTTGCGGTAGTTTGGTTCGGGGGACCATTCCGTCTTGAGTGATATAACTGGGTGTCAGCCGACCCAAGGCACCAAACGCCCGCTTGCGGGCAAACCACAAGGCAGTTCTTTCTTTTTCGTTTTTTGCTAAAAGGACTTCAATGGCATTGTTCCTTTCACAGATGCGCCGCACCTCTTCCGCCTGCCGATCAAGAGAAACTTCCAGACCGTCCAGTTCAATGACTAACAATGCCCTTGTATGGGGCGGTATTTGAAGATGAAAAGCCGCTCGGAGCGCATCCAGGGCGACGAAGTCAACGAACTCAGCGGCGGCGGGGACGATTCCCGAGGCAATGATGTCGGAAACGGTTTTGGCGGCGTCGTCAACGGAAGAGAACGCAACCCGCATCGTTCGGTAACTTTGGGGGAGTTTGGTCAATCGGACCCAAACTTTTGTCACAATCCCAAAGGTGCCTTCGTTGCCGATGGCGAGACCCCGCAGGTCGTAGCCGGGTGATTCCTGGGTTTTACCACCCAGCCAAACGACGGATCCGTCGCCAAGGACCATTTCCAGCCCTAAGATGTGATTCGTCGTTACACCATACTTGAGAGTGTGGGGACCGCCAGCGTTTTCCGCCACATTCCCACCAATCGTGGAAACCGGCTGGCTGGACGGGTCGGGGGCAAAGTGAAAACCTGCTTTCTTGACGGCATTGGTGATGTGGATGTTGACGACCCCTGCCTCTACCAAAGCACAGCGATTGCGAAGGTCAATCTCCAGGATCTGGTTCATTTTGGTGGTAGCGATGACCAGTCCACCTTTTTCGGGAAGAGCACCACCTGAAAGACCAGTGCCCGCACCGCGAGGGACAATAGGAATGCGCGCCTGACGAGCCTTTTGAACGATTCGGGACACATCCTCGGTGCTGTTCGGGAAGACCACCAGGTCGGGTTTATGCTTAAAAAGGGAGAGACCGTCCGTTTCGTAGACGACCAATTCGTCGGGGTTGGCGATGACGCCCTTCTCCCCAACAATGCTCTTCAAGTCAGCGATCAATTGGTCACTAATCATCGTGATGCACTCCGTTTTTCCTTTTTTGCCAACGCCTGACCGAAAAGTTGAAAGATTTCCAAAGGTTCTTGGCTCACCGCCTCAAAGACGTGGGGATGGGTCGCTGCTTGCCATCCGACAAAGACTTCGTCGCCGGCTTTAATGGGAAACGAGTTAAGGGTCCCGCGACCCTTCCAAACCAGGAGAGCATAGGGGTCCGACTCCTGACATTCATACCGGCCCGTCACAACAAGCAACTTGCCAGAAAACTTATCGGTCACGCGAGGGGGAAAAATCCACCACTGGAGCCCGCCCTTCTGTTTGGAACCTTCTACAGGGTAGGGGACCAGCCGGCTCTTTTCCAATAGGTCCGGATCTTGTGAGGTTTCGTAGTCAATAAACGAGAGGGCTTGGTGGAGGCTGGAAAAGCCCGGATGGACTTGCTCGGGAGCCATCGGACGCCCGTCGGACTTAGTTTCTAACAAAGTGTAAACATCGCTGGGTTGCTGGACCTCCAGGCAGAGGGCGGTTCCCGGACGATGGGGAACACCAGCGGCGGTGTAGTAGCCCTCACCCGTTCGCTGCAGATAGTAATGCGAGAGTTCCAAAAGGCGGTCCCTACCTTGCTCAATGGCTTTGACCAAATCGTCCGGACCAACCCCTTTCAGCAAGCCGATGTGACTGTAGGGACAGACGCCTTTGGGGGCATCCAAAAAGTAGTAAGCCTCTTCCTTGCCGAAACGGTGGTTGGGAAAGAATTCGGGATGAGCCGCCACATCCTCATCCTTAGCGTGGAAGTGAAAGACGATGGGTTCATCGGGGTCCAGAATCTTGACCAAAAGGCGAAACTCGCCTTGATGCGCCGCTGCTCTGTCGGGTCCTAAGAGAAGATCCGGAAAGGCAGAGAGGGCTTCTTTAAGGGTCATTTTTCCAACGCTCCCTCTCCCGCGGATCTTGCTGAGCCCTTCCATAGGGATCGGGTCTGGGTTGGTGGCTTCCACGCAGGAAGCAATCCACCGTTCGGGAACGAACAGCCCTTTGCTCGTCGGGATCGTGCTGTCCGCTGGCTTCGGCAGGCGCCCGCCATCCCGGTAAAACCGGCGAACATAAGTGGGGCGAAGAGGTAGGAGACCGCCCGTCCGATGTAAAAGTCTTTCCAATGCTTTCAAGCCGCCTGTCATCGGTCCTGCTCTCCTGCCATCGTGATGGCTTTCTCCTTTCAACCATATTGTGATAGGCTAATGAGCAGGTGACGGCAATGAGGGAAGCCACCCTCTGTCCCACCTGCGGTCATCGGCTCAAGAGACAGATCCAACCGATGATCCCCGGTGCTTTCTGCCCCGATTGCGGTGGGATTTGGGTAACGGAGATTCAGTGGCAATTTCTTACGAAGGCTCCCGAATTGCTGGTTCAACTGGACGCCTTGGTAAAGGATAGTCGTCCGATGCCGGTAATTGCGGACGCTCTGCCGTGTCCTCGGTGCGGTGATCCACTGGAATGCACGAGCCCCCCGGAGGCTCCCGGAGTTCTGGTGGAAAAGTGCCCTTCTTGCAGAGGGACTTGGCTAATGGACGGACAGGCAAGCCAGATTGCTCAGGCGATCTGGACCCGTGTCCGATCGGCACCTGTTGCGGAGACGACCGTCACCAAGTCCCCAACTCCAGAAAATGAGGAGAAGGGACCGGTAAGCGGTGAGTTAATAGACTGCCCCCGCTGCTATCGGTCCAATTTTCCCGATGCTGAAGAGTGCTGGGCGTGCGGATGTGACCTGTCTTCCGTTCCCCCTCGCCGGTTTCAGGGCATCTTGGAAAAAATGGCAATGCTAGTCGGTTTTGCCGGCGCCCTTATGGTCCTTTCTTCTTTCCAGAGACCCGACGGCTTCAAACTTGCTGGTCTGGGTCTTTTGTTAATAATGACGGGCTTAATCGCTCTGTCCCTGGTGCGGAACCTTTGGAAGAAGCCCAAAGGATCGGGCTTTTTCCCGACCCTTAGCGGGCAGTAGGAACTAGCGGATTTTCTTCCGATGCCGCAACATCCGTCGGCGTTTCTTGCGCCAGTGCTTTGCCGCCTTTTTTCTCCACCATTTCTTTGTTGAAGACATCTACCAACCTCCTTATGCCTGTCTTTGGGATGAACATAAGTATAGCACTTTGATCGCGTTCTCTTTCGGGGACAGGGGTGAACCTATCGGCGAACGAAAGGCTAATATTGATGTCAAGATAGGTCCCGTTTCAGAGACTCCGGCGATGGGAGGGGACGAAATGAAATTCTCAGGATGGACCTTCGGGGTGCTCCTTTGGCTTCTTGGCACTTTATCCGGCGCTGAACTGGTCGTCAAGAAAGTCTGCGGACCCTTCACTCTGGACGGGCGCTTGCTGGAGCCTCAATGGGGTCAAACAACAACGGTCTCCCTCAATGCTCTTCTGGGAAGCCCAAAACAGTCCTCTGCCGGCACCACCGTTCGGTCCTGCCTTACGGAGAAGGCTTTTGTCTTCTTTTTTGAATGCCAAGAACCCTTGTTAGGTCGGCTGAAAACTTTTGTTAAGAGACCCGATGGGGATGTCTGGACCGATGATTCGGTAGAGGTGTTTCTTTCCCCTGACTACCGACGGCGGGATCATTACTACCACCTTGTCGTCAACGCCGCGGGCATCATTCGGGACGAGTTTTGGAGCGGCGGAAACAGCGATGTCTCTTGGCACAGCAAAGGAAAGGCAGCGGTCCGCAAGGGCAAAGATTTCTGGACTTGTGAACTTTGGTTGCCTTTGACTTCTTTGAACCGATATCCCGTTTTTTCTGATCGTTGGGCTCTTCATTTTGCCAGGGGACGGCACTGTGTTGATCCGCCGGAATTGATCACTTGGAAACCGTGCCGTGCCAGTTTCCACGAGCCCCAAAACTTCCCTGAGGTCGTTGTTGAAGACATTCACACTCTGCAACCGATCCGACAGCAGTCAGAGCAAATTGTCCGGTCACGAATGGGGGCAGTCCAAGGTCGCCTGCGGAAATTACTTGAGGCGGTTGGTCGTCCGGTTTCGGAACTGGGTCAGAAAGTGAAGGACCAGGTGCAGCGGCAAATTAACGAAAGTCTGTCTATGACTTCCTTACATGACCGTTGGCAGTGGACGATCCAAATGGAGGAAAAAATGGAAGAGCAGGAAAAAGAAGTGCGCAGGGTCCAGTTAGCCGAGAAGTTGCGTCGGCCGTATGCTGTCTTCGTTGTCTCTCCTCTTGAAAAGATTTCTTCCGGAGAAGTTCCCAAGGGCGATCCGAAACGGTTGGCGGAACTCCATTGCGCCAAGGGGGAGGCAGAAAGCGTTCAGATCCTAATCCTTCCTTTAACGGCGGAACCTCAGGAATTGCAGATTTCCGTTAGTCCTTTGGTAGGACCGAAGGGAACCCTTCTTTGGGTGGAGCCGAGAAAGATCGGGTATGTGCCCGTCAAAAGACCCACGCCAGGTGGTTTCGGCAGGACCGGTCGGTATCCGGACCCTCTTCTGCCTTGGGGCACGGGGCAAATGACTATTGGACCTGATGAAACGGGTGGCGTTTGGTTGACGGTCTGGGTGCCCAGAGACGCGCCGGCGGGGCGTTACGACGGCGGCGTGGAAATCAAGCCCCTAAAGGGACCGAAGACCACTGTCAAGGTGCAAGTCACAGTCTACGATGTGACCCTTCCCGTTCAAAGTTCGCTGGCAACTTGTGTCCTGATTTGGGAAGGTCTGGCGCAGAGGATTTATGGCGATGCTTGGACGGAGGAAAGGAACCGCCGATTTTATGAAACCTGTCTGCGCTACCGGTTCACCCCACCTCCACCCTTACCTTGGGATTCTATCTTCTACCGGGACGAGACTGGTCGCTGGCAGGCTCGTTGGGAGGAATTTGACAGGGCAGTAGAGGGGTGGCTGAAGAAAGGGGCAACGGCTTTTTCCATCGGGGGCGGGATTTTGAGGTGGGGGACTCAGCTGCCACCGCCAGAGGTCCGGGAAGAGACGGCTCAAAAGTTGCGCCTTCTGAGCGACCACATCGGTGCCAAAAAATGGACAGGACGGTTTTACTTTTATGTTTTTGATGAGCCGTCGGCAGCAGAGTGGGACAACATTCGCGCCCTGGCAGCCTTTGTCAAAGAGCACGCACCCAACCTTCCCTTGATATTGACCGCCGGCTATGGGGCGACGGGTGCCTATCGGACTCACGCGCCCACGCCGGAGGGTGCTGCCTACCGAGGTCTTGAGGGCTCTATCGGAATCTGGGTGCCTCACATTGATTGTTTTGACGAGCCCTTTTTGGCTCAGAGACGGAAAAAGGGCGATCAGGTTTGGATGTATGTCTGCATCAGCACCGTCGGCAAGACCTACCCGGACATCTGGCGCATTGACTGGACGGGAACTTCTCATCGGGCCATTGGCTGGTGGCTGTGGAAGTATGGCTGTCAAGGGTTTCTTTACTGGTGCGTGAACTACTGGGCAGATGAGAAAGGTCCCTTTGACCTTTGGAGCGAACCCGTTGCCTTCCCAGGGGGCAACGGTGACGGCTTTCTCTTTTATCCGGACCCTGCCAAAGGGGATCCGATCCCAACCATCCGAGCCGAACTGACCAGGGACGGAATTGAGGATTACGACCTGCTCAAGATGCTGTCGGACCTTTTGACCAAGCGTCCATCACCGGCTTTCGCCAAAGATCCTGAAATTCAACGGCTGCTGAAAGGAGACACCATCATTTTTGGTCCGGATCGTTTTTCCGATGACCCGTCGGACTATGCCGTTGCCCATTCGTTGTTGCTAAAAACTCTGGAAAAGTTGAGTAAAAAAGGGCGATGACCAATGAAGTTCATAAGAGAGCCGATCGTCCGGCTGATAGCCGTCACCCACTTTAGCAAACCGACGGACCTTGACGAGTTTAACCTTTGGCAAACGGACACGGACAATCCAGCCCAGCAGTTGATAGAGGCGGCAGGACGGACTTGCTACCGGTCCTGGCATAACCCCAGTGGACGGACCAACCAGCAGTATATTGCCAATTTAATGTCCCAAGGGCATCTTTCCGTCATTGAACACGCAAGTGCTTCCTTTTACATTCGGGGCATCTCCCGTGCGTGCAGTCACGAGATTGTTCGGCATCGCCATTTCAGTTACTCCCAACTGTCCACCCGGTTTGTGGACGAGAGCGAGAGTGACTTTATTCTTCCCGATGCGATTGCGGATGACGCCCAGGCAATGGAAGCCTTTACCCAAGCGGTCACCGTTGCTCAGGAGGCTTACCGGAAGATTTATGAACGACTCCGGGACAAGTTTGCGAATGTGGAAGACCGCACCCTCAGGCGCAAACTTGCCCGTCAGGCAGCGCGAATGGTTCTGCCTCACGCTTTAGAGACGGCGCTGGTGATGACGGGCAACTTTCGCGCCTGGCGCCACTTTATCCGAATGAGAGCGACGGAGCACGCTGATGTGGAGATCAGGAAAGTCGCCATTGCCGTTTTGGAGCAGCTTCAGCAAGTGGCTCCCGCCGTCTTTGGCGATTTCACGATAAAGACCTTAGACGGCGGCGTCACCGTGGCCGAGCCGGCATTTCTTTATGAATAGGCGGTTGCCCTAGTCTCAATGTCCTTCAAATCCTCACGTCCTGTGATTCTCGCCAGGCGGCGATGGCAAGATCGCTTTTCGTTTGCTTTATTTGTGAAGGGAGGTCAGCAAGAATCGGGTGGCCAGAGGTAATCCTCGTCCGGCAGGACCCTGCGGGCAACGATAATGTATGCCGTATGAGCGACCATCCGATCTTCGGGGCGGAGCCGATCGGCGACTGGTTTGTAGGGACGGTGGAAGATCTCCAAAACTTCCGTGCCGACTACGGGCAGTGGAGAGAGGGCTCTTAGGGTTTCGCAGACCTGATTGGTTGTCGGCACCAAGACGGCGACAAATCCGCCGGGCGCGAGTGCCCTGATCGCCTGTTGCAAATAGAGCCACGGTTCTCGCACGTCCAAGAAGACCAGGTCCGCATCCTCTTCAT
>JANXBO010000011.1 GCA_025057575.1 Candidatus Caldisaccharidevorator malaysiensis | reverse complement strand
TGTTTCTTAGATTTTGCGTTTGGCTTAACTCCCTCGCACCAGTCTTGCTTTCACCTTCCATCGGGGTGCCTTATCAAGCCATAGCCAGACCGCTGAACTGACTCCTTGTAAACGACAGCGAAATTGTGGCGACGGTGATTTGAGTGGAATACGGGTCCGCCTACCGTTCACTTCAACAACAAGAAATCTTCCTCTGATTAACTTAGGCGCCAGGTTGATGACAATGGGCAACTCAGCTTCATTTGTTTCATCGGCGAAGATAATCGGCGAAACAAGGTTTAATGGCTCAGGAATAACATAGGTGACCTCAAAAGTCCTTTGCTCTCTATTATCCCGCAATGGAATCAGTCTTCGGTGCTCCCCGACTTCTCCTTTCACCTTTAACGCTACGGGAACATTGCTTTTTGCAGGCACTTTAATCCATTCCCCATCTACCTGGATTTGTCTTATCTGTTGGGTCCTATTGTGGAATGTGAGAATAACCTGATCATCGCCAAAGTATCCTGGTGTTTTAACGTTGGTAATCACGACATCACTCGTTTCCAACATTCCAATGCCAAATCGCTCAGGAGTGTGATACCAGGCAAAAGTGGGGGACCAAGCCCAATGGGTGAGACCTTTATCAACTTGATGGCGATTGCGACACAAGTTGAGTCGCAGTGTCAGTGACGGAGGATGGAACGATAGGGTCTGAGTGAATGGCAGTGATGACCAGGGGATGGCGAGTTCGCAAGTCCACCGGTCGGCGGTGATGCTGGTTGCGACTTGGTAGTCAGGATTCCAGCCCACATCAAAGACAAGTTCATCGTATCGGCTACCGAGGGCATTGACAACGAGGTGGGCATATCGGGTGGCAGTTTGTGCGGAGGCGAGAAAGACTTCAACACCCTCATCTTGCCAGACGGCATCGCTGTCCCGTGACCATTGCCCTTTCCTCATCCCTTGAGGGTTTGGCTCAAGGCAAATGAAGGCGATGTAAAGGTTTTGCTGGTCAAACCCGACCATCGCCCTGGTCGCTATTTCTTTCGGCATGGGGCGTCCCGTCTGGTAATGGCGAAACGGCTCCGTAACAGCCGCGCCCATCCATTCGCCCACCTCTACCTGTCCGTCAATGGTCGGCGGGCGATCCAGTTTCGGGATGCCAATGACGGGTAGGGGACCACCAGCCGTCAGGGCGACCCTTTCCGGTGGCATCGGTCTGATCTTGACAAGAACTTCACGAGGTTTCCTTTCCCCAAGCACCGCTCTTTTCTGTCCCAGTGCTGCGATCAACCTTTCTATCTGTCGGGCAATTAAAAAACGGACTTGCTGTAGGTTCCTGTTTCCATAATTTCGCGGTCCGACCTCATTGCCCCAGGGAACGCTTTCTTCTATCAGATACAGGATCTCTTCCGCTTCTTTCGTCACTTGAATTAACGGACTGGTCCGTTGTGAACGCTGTTGGGTGGCAACTTGACGGGTCTGGTTAATAAGAGTTTTAAGGGTGTAAGCGTATCGGTAGTCGGTGATACCTTCACGGATAGCCTCCCACTGGATTGTGGGAATGATGCCGACAATGCTTCCGTAATCAACAGGTCTCTCCAGTTGAGGGTAAACGGTGCATTGGTCCTTAGGCTCAACGGAATTCGCTCCAGCGCCATCAAAATCATTAAAGGGATCTTCGTGGGGACGAACGAAGGTCCAGGAAACTTGCCCGTCGGCGCCCGTCTTCCAGAAGAGCCACCCTGTCAGATAGCGATTAGCAAACATTCGCCCCTCTTGACCCAGATAACAGCCACTGCCATACCAGAAAAACTTCTGACCGTTTTTGTCACACTCCTTGCGTGCCCAATCGGCTGTCTCTTTGCGGTTGACCAAACCGACGCTAAAGCAAGGGTGGGTCATCCACTTGCCTGCTACCTCGTAAGTGCCCCTCTGGTAGAAAGTCACATAAGTTTTTGCTCCGCCTTCCCTCCAGTATCGGTATTGCTGGATAGCGCGGAGATTTTCCGGACCAGGTTCGTCCCAGCCGTAGAACAGCCAATCAAACCGATGGGGTCGCAGATTATCGGTTACTGTTCGGGCAATAAGTCTCATCGCATCCTTTAAAGGTTCCTCCCATTCTTTGTCCAGTTGAACTGTCAAGCCCAGTGCAGAGGATGCCTGATCTTCAATGAAAGTTCCGATAGTGTGGGGTCCCTGCAAACCCACCTGTCTCATCAATTGGAGCCACCGCAACAGAGGTCCTGGTTCATAAATGGCTTTTCCGTCCTTCAACTGTGTCAAGTCCAGTTTGCCAAAGGGCAGTTCTGTCAAGCCGTTAATCCCCGCGTCAGCGACTTCCTTGAGGACGACCAGCAACCGCTCGTCGGACAAATTGCTGAGAAGCCAACTGTCGCTGTAAAGGAGCCATCGCTTGTCGTGGGGTTTGAACAACCGGAAGGGCAGGACACGAACCATCACCGGCAACTTTAGTGTTGATTTGTTGGCTGCCTTCAACGCTAACGTAAACAAATGTTCCCCAGGCTGAGCGTTTTCTGCGACGGAAACTTGAAGCCAAAACAATCGGCACTCTCCTGCCGGAATGTCAAGGGAGCGCTCCTGCAAAGTTCCTCCCTTCGCGGGGAACAGGGCTTTGCCATCTTTCATCGGCAAAAGAAGTTCAGGAGTGATATAGTAGGATCGCCCCCGCCAATCGGTTCTTTGCGCCCAAAAGTGAGCGTAGCGGACTTCAAGGGAAACCGATCGGGATTTAATTGGACGAGCGTGATGACCTTGAACGTGGATGGCAAAACTTTGTAACGGCTCCAGACTGAAAATCGCAAACCAGAGGTTGGTTTTCTCGCCCCGCGCAGCGAAGGCGGAAAGTTTTGTCAAGCGCTCATTGGGTTTGGGACGGCTCCACGGTTTGATGTCAAAGGGTTCATAGCGGGTGAAAAGGATGAAGCCAGCCTTTCGTTCCGCATCGGTCGCTTTTGGCGGTAGCCAATCTTCCACAGTTCTTGGTAATTCCGTGAAAGGGGAACCGGGGTCAACGCGATCGTAGACTGTGTCATAGATTCGCACCGGACCTGTCACCGTTTCCTGTGCCCAAACACCAGCCACAATGAGAAGCATCAGGCACCCAAACCAACGCACTGTTGGTCACCCCCACTAAATCCTTTGTCCAGGTCACTGACAAGTCTGTTACAAAAGGAAACACCGTCGTTTGCTTTTAAGGCACCAACTGAGAGAGGGCAAGAGGGTTAGTTCCTATGCCTTGAGTTTTCTAATTGTTTCTAGCAAGAGAACCTATTCTCTGGGGACTTCCGAAAGAGCGAAGAGTCTCAGATCCTCAAGGGCTACTGCCAAAGAAAAACAGCCCCACCAGACTTCACCCGTTGTCGGATCTATTTGACCGTTGGTCTCAATGATTTTCCCAGGGAGCCGGACGCTGAAGAAGAGAAGAACAGGAAAATCGGATTGTGAGTCCTGTTTAATCAGATCTGTTTTCACGGCTGCACCTGCCTTTGCCTGCGGCTTTATGTCCGATAGAATCTGAGCGACCTTTCGGATATGCTCTTCTGAAATCTTGTCTTTGAATAGTTGTCGGCACGCATCAAGAACAATGGGATAAAGGCGTTGTCTCAATTGTCGCTCTCCAAAGTCTGGATGAACGAACAGGTAAGCCATCAGAAGGTCATCGGGTCCCATCACTGATCGAAGGAATCGGGACCAGATGCTGTTGATCAACTTGTCCATATTGTCCTTCGTCGCTAAGTGTGCGGGCAGGGCAGCGGCAACTTGGTCCACTATGGCTTTCTCCGGCATCAGGTCTACAGGGGACGGACCGACCCATTTTAGTCTTTCCTCGTAAGCGAATCTGGTCTTGCTGACCGGACCGACCCGAACTTCGTTGACCAGGAGTTTGGAGTTATCGCCTTTTTGCGGGTTTTTGATCACCAAATCTTCGGAAACGGTGTCACCTGTTTCCCAACGCCTTTCAAAAACAAGGATTTCCATTCCCTCTTCTTTCTCCGAGCGCGTCTTCCAGCCGGAGCCCTGAGGCAGTCGGAACTGGTTTTTTAAGGTCGGTCCCGTTACCTCTGCTGCCGAGACGCCTTGAGGGAACGGGATGGGAGCCCCTCGGAAGGTCAGGGACCGCGACCAGGTCCCGTCTCGCTCCACGACAGTGGAAACCTGAACCCGTGCGCAACCGCTTATCAAAGCCATCAGGCAGATCAATAAAGTGACTCTTAACCCCTTCATCGGTTCCTGCCTCCTTGCTGCTCCCTTTTGGGCAGAGTCAACTCTATCGCATCTCTGCGCTATCGTCTTTTGCTAAATCACAATGCGGCTCGTTAAATTTAAGTATTGTCCTCTCTCTGCAGCATTGCACAGACGGCTATAATCGGCGAGGGATCAAAGGTAACTTAAGATAAGTTAGTGGAGGAAAAGGGTATGGAAAGACTGGAAAAAGTGGTCATCATCGGATCAGGACCAGCGGGTTTAACGGCTGCCCTTTATGGGGCAAGGGCTCGACTGGAGCCTTTGGTGTTCGCCGGAACGAGCCCAGGCGGTCAGTTGATGACGACGACTGATGTGGAGAACTACCCTGGTTTCCCTGAGGGGATATTGGGACCGGATCTGATGATGAAGATGAGGGAGCAGGCGGAGCGCTTTGGAGCGCGGATTGTGGACGACGATGTGGTGGCGGTCCATTTGCAAAATCATCCCTTCACCGTTCGGACCGGTCGGGGAGAAGAGGTAAGGACCCTTTCCCTTATTGTCGCCACGGGCGCCTCTCCAAGAAGGCTGGGACTGGAAAGCGAGTCCAAATTTTTCGGCAGGGGTGTCTCCACTTGTGCCACCTGTGACGGTTGGTTCTTTAGGGAGAAGGTCGTATGCGTGATCGGCGGCGGGGATTCGGCGATGGAGGAATCCCTCTATCTGACCCACCACGCCCGGAAGGTTTATGTCATCCACCGGAGAGATCAACTCAGGGCGAGCAAGATAATGCAGGAACGCGCCTTTGCAAATCCCAAGATTGAGTTCATCTGGAACTCTGTCGTGACGGAGGTTTTGGGGGATGGTGCCGTCAGCGGGGTCAGGTTGCGCAATGTTAAGAGCGGTGATGAAACCGTGCTACCGGTGGATGGGGTCTTTCTGGCGATCGGACACGAACCCAATACGGGTCTCTTCAAAGGACAACTGGAACTGGACGAACGCGGTTACGTCAAAGTGGATCCCTTTCAAAGGACAAGCGTTGCGGGCGTTTTTGCTGCCGGTGACTGCCATGACCATACTTTTCGGCAAGCGGTCACCGCTGCTGGTTTCGGTTGCGCCGCTGCCATAATGTGCGAGCGATGGCTGGGTGATTTGGCCTATCACGGTTATGAGGCGTTGGCAGCCTCTCACCCTTTTCCTAAGGACAAATAGAGCCTATAATAGTTAATAGGAAAAGAGGGCGGTTAGCTCAGTGGGAGAGCGTCTCGTTGACGACGAGGAGGTCGCAGGTTCAATTCCTGCACCGCCCACTTGGGGGCTCTTTTTTACTCTGTTCTTTCTGGCGGCAGGTGTCGGTCAATCCCAAAGGGTTTGGGTGACTAGTCGCGAGGGCTTCATCACGGTTATAGACCCCGAGAAGCAAAAGGTTGTTCACCAGATTAAAGTCGGTTCCCCTCTTCACCGCGCTGCCTTTACGCCCGATGGTCGTTACTTTCTGGTAACGGATGAGGGGGCTCATTTTTGTTTAGTCGTCGGGGTTCGGTCCGGAAAGGTGCTGGCAAGGATCCCGACGGGAAAGGCACCGGGCAATGTAGCGGTGTCGCCGGACTCTTTAAGAGCGTGGGTGACGTGTGCCGGCGACGGGACGGTGACGGAAATTGACCTCGTCCGGCTCAAGCCGGTCAACCAGGTTGCCGTCGGCTCTGTTCCCCGCATTCCTGCCGTGACCCCAGACGGACGCCAACTCGTCGTTGCCTGTGAGGGGAGCAATTGGGTTTTCGTCCTTTCTGATACCGGCGATCGGCTGTCGGTGCCGGTGGGAAAGGCTCCCTACGATATCGCCCTCAGCCCGAACGGCACCTATGCCTTTACGAACTGCCGGGGCTCCGATGAGGTCTTTGCCATCAGACTTCCTAAGGGAACAGTTGAGGCGCAGACGAAAGTCGGCAAAAGACCTTGGCTTTTATGCGTCCTCGGTCAAAAATTAGCCGTCACCAACTTTGATGAGGGGACTCTCACGATCCTGTCTCAGCCCAACTTACAAACTCTCGCAACCATCCCTGTAGGGCGTCAGCCTCGCATGCCAGTCCCCACTCCCAATGGGCGATTCCTTTATATCCTGAACGCAGGGTCCAACGATGTGACCATCGTGGACGTGGAGAGAGCCGTTTCGGTCGGGACTATTGCCGTGGGGCAGCGTCCCCATCGGGGTTGCGTGACGCGGGACGGGCGCTGGTTGATCGTTGGCAATCAGGACGAGGGGACTGTGTCGGTGATTCGCCTTCCTGATGGAAAAGAGGTCAGTCGGCTGCCGGTAGGAAAAGGCGTGATGGCAGTAGAGGCGGAGCCTTAGTTCTCGTCCAGAGCGCCCTTAATGGCTTTGTGGAACCTCTTAAGGAAGTGCCGATCATATTCATCCAGTCGCCATCGGAACCGATTGTGAAAGGCTGCCTTTTCCCCCTCACCCAATTTCTGGTAAACTTGGCTCAGAAGGTAATGATAAGAAGCATTCCAGGGACAAAGACGAACGGCTTCCCGAAGGGCATCAAGAGCATCCCGGAACCGACGAACGAGAAGGTAAGCAGCGGCTAATCGGACTTGATAGAAAGGGTCATCGGGCGCCCACTGGCAGGCGATCTTTAGTTGCTGGACCGCCTCGTCAAAGCGGTTGGTCGCCAGGTGAATTTCGGCTAACTCCAACCGAAACAGCGGGTCCCTCGGCGACAATTCGCAGGCTTTGGCAATCTCTTTAATGGCTTCTTCCACCATACCCAAAGCCCAGTAGGCACGCCCCAGTTGAATCCGATACCAAGCCTTTTTGGGGTTCAAAAGCGCTGCCCGGCGGTAAGACTCCAAGGCCTTTTTTGCCTGAAGTTGGCTCATTCGCCCTTCTCCGATGCTCGCCACGGAATACCGCTTTTCCTTACCGTCCCCTCCAAAAGAGGTTTGCCGGAGCGATTCCTCTCTGCGGTTGGACAAGGGGTGGGCAGTCGGTTGACTATTATAAAAGACAAAGACAGTAAAAGGAGATAACCGCTGTCGCTCCTTTCCACTCCTCAGAATGTCCCGTGGTTTCTGTTCCTCACCCATTGTGGTCACCACGTGCCTCACTTTAAATTTTAGCCTGTCTTGACACAAGGATGTTGCCGGGGCTTTTTAAAGGTTCGCTTAAGGCTCGTGTGCTGTGGTATAATAAAAAAAAGTAATGGGGGCGAAGGGTCTCGACGGGAGGGAAGTTGGAATTGCGGGCGAGCCGGGTGGCGACCGCAATAGCCGAACAAAAGAAGTGCGAACCCAGTCGCCTTGGCTGCGTAAGGGACGCAGCAGCCTGCCTGGCGCGGTCCGGCGGCGCTGGGACCAGGTTCACAGAGCCGGATGCCCTGCTGACGGGTGCCCTCCCAGCAGCAGGTAAGGTTTGGGGAGGGCTGGGCGAGAGGGAGCCTGCCGCTGGGCGCCCCTCGCCGAGAGCCAAATAGCGGCTACGCTCGTAGTCCGTGATTTCAGAGCCCTTCCGGACGCGGGTTCAATTCCCGCCGCCTCCACCATTTCTTTTTTCTATTTTGTTCTCTTCACTTTGCCATCCCGTTACCGAAACCCCTACCGAACCGCAGGGAAAGAGCCCTAAGGTCGGTCCAAGACTTTTCTCAGGAGAACAGCCAGATCCGCATAGTGGAAGGGTTTGGCAATCCAATCAGAAACCCCGCTCTGCTGAAGTCGGTGGATGGCTTCTTGAAGGGGATAACCCGACATTACGATGACTTTGCCGGGAAAGTGACGCCGGCGCAGTTCCGAAACCAGCCGCAAGCCCCCCATCTGGGGCATCACCATATCGGTCAGAACCAGGTCCGGTCGTCCGCCCCCATCAATGTAGGCGAGCGCTTCCAAACCGTTGCCCGCCGTCTCCACTTGGTAACCCAGGCGCCGGAGCATCAGTTCCAAGGTTTGAAGGACCCGGACTTCATCCTCTACGACCAAAATCTTTTCCCCCTTTCCTTTAGGCACATCCTGGGGGATTTCTTCCAATGGCTCTGCTTCTTCCACCAATGCGGGTAGGTAGATAAGAAATCGGGTAAACTCTCCGACTCGGCTCTGGACGTCAATGAAACCACCGTGCTGACGGACGATACCGTAGACCTGGGACAGCCCTAATCCCGTTCCCCTTCCCGGCTCTTTCGTCGTGAAAAAAGGCTCAAAGATTCTGGGGAGAATTTCGGGAGGAATACCCTCGCCGGTGTCGGAGACCGACAGGACCGCCCACAAACCCAAGTCCATCTCGGAAAAGGGGGGCGGTTGGTCGGTGCTGAACTGTCTTACCGACAGTTCCACCGTGATGGTCCCTCCCTCGGGCATTGCGTCCCTGCTGTTGACCACCAGATTCGTAAGAACCTGTTCCATTTGACCAGGATCGGCATAAACGACGACGGGGATTTCGGGTCGCTTCCATTGAAGGTCAATGTTCTCCGGCAGCGTTCGCTTCAAGAACCTCAGCGTATCGTCAATTAAATGACCGATGTCTAACCGCTGTCGTCTTGGGACCGTCTGGCGACCGAAGTCCAAAAGTTGCCGAATGGTTCGCGCTGTTCTTTCCGCCTGACGCTGAATGCTTCTCAATTGCTCCGTTGCCCACTCGGGCATATCCGCCGGCGCCTCCATTAACAGAAGTTCCCCCGATCCGATCAAACTTTGCAGAAGATTATTAAAGTCGTGAGCGATGCCCGCTGCCAATTGTCCCAGCGCCGCCAACCTTTCTTGGGTTTCCATTCGTCGTTGGACTTCTTGCTCCCAAGTGACATCGCGGATCAGTAAGATCCACCCCTCGGGGCTTTCGGGATTTCCGATCACTTGAGGTTCAACATCAAAAACCGCGTATCTCGGCTCCTCAAGGACCAGGCGCTGGCTGCGCTGACTGCCACGGGGTGGTTCTTTTAGGATTTGCGCCAGAGGTCCCCGGAGGACTCCACCTCTTTCTACCGCCCTCGCTTCCCCCAAAAGACGAAGGTATTCCTGCCCCGCTGGGTTGGACAACATCACTTTCCGATCAGCGCTGACAAAGACCAGCCCGATCGGTAATGACCGGAAGACCTGCTCCATGGTTTTTTGCTGTTCGGCTACCTGTTTCCTCAGCCGAGACTGCTGTAAGCAAGAGAGAAGGTGACGACCGATTTCGTCAATGAGTTGCAAGTCTTCTGGGTCCCTTGGTCCCTTTTCTTTTTCTTTCCAGGTCATCAAAATCCTTCCGGTCACTCGGTCGCCTGACAGCAGGGGCACGGCTATCACTCGTCCGACCGACGCCACTTCCGTCACCATCCCCTTTGGGCTCTCCATTACCTCCGCCGGCAATCTTTTTTGGGCCTCGGACCACAGTTTTTTGGGATCCCGTCCTTCCTCAGTGTCCAAGAGGGTCTGGCTTTTCCCGGAAACCTCCACCGTGATGCGCACCAAAGCAGCCTTTAGAACCTCCCTCAATTTCTTGGCGGTGGTGGAAAGGATTTCTTGTTCCGTCCCCCCTGAGTGGGTCATCCGGTCCAGTTCTCTTTTGATCTGCAGTTCTTTCTGAGCCCGATCTAATTGTCTTGCTGTTTGCCGGACTTCCTGAAGCCTTTTCTCCACCCGTTTCTTGGCGTAGATTAGAAAGATCACTATTGCCGTTGCGGAGAGGATGAGGAGCAGAAAAAAAATGTAAGAGGGTTCCCGTTCCATGGAAATGTCGGAGGGACGCCGGGGAAGAAGGACATAGTCTTCTCGGAAGGGAGGGTCATAGTCCTGTTGCCAGACGACGCCGACGACGGAAACGGACGGGCTGCCCAGGAAAGGTTCCAAAAACCATTGAAACCAAGGAAGACGAAAAAACCGCCGGGGCATTTGGACAACGGCTTTGCCAGAACGGTCGGAAAGGACAAATCCTTCGCTGGTCACTTGGAGGGTCCCCACGACTCGGACCAACAACCCCTCATAGTCCTCCCCGTTGACCTGATCCGCAAGAATTTCCTTGGGGACCGGTCGGCTCCCGATACCCAAAGGACGCCACCGTTGGACCAGCAGTTGGCAGGCACCGGCAAACTGGTTCAGTTGTCCCACAACTTGTAAGCGCTGACCCTCTTTGAGAAGGGTGCGATCAGGAAGCGGTCGCCGAAAGATGAGCGGCAATCCTCCGGTTGGATCTTGAAAGTTAACGAGGATCTGTTGCGGACTCAAAAAAACTGGCGGCGAGGTCACCGTTCCGGAGAGTGTGACGATGGCTCCCAGCCGGTCCGGAACTCCATCATCGTTGGCGTCAGACCTAACGTTGCGAATAAACTCCTCCCCGGAAACTGGGAGAAGGGTAACGACAACGAGCCATTTGATAAAGCAAAAGGACCACAGCCGCCTCACCGCCGGACCACTGCTCCCTCTCTTTCATTGCCCTTATTTGTAACAATGCTTAATTAAATATGACAATTCAAGAGGTCTTTTCGGTTACCGGGCAGTCGGTTGCCCTCTCCCAAGACCCGTTTAGTAAGGTGTGGACAAAGTTAGGAAGGGATTCTTTTCAACCCGCCCAAATAGGGTTGGAGGACGGACGGGATAAAGACGCGACCGTGTTCATCCTGATAGTTCTCCAGAAGAGCGATAACCGTTCGGGGGAGAGCTAGCCCAGAGCCGTTGAGGGTGTGGGCAAAACGGGGACGCCCTCCGCCTGAGGGTCGGTACCGCAGGTTCACGCGCCTTGCCTGAAAATCCGTGCAGTTGCTGCAGGAACTGACTTCCAGCCATTCCTTACATCCCGGCGCCCAGACCTCTATATCGTAGGAGCGGGCAGAGTGGAACGCCAAGTCACCTGTCGCCAGTTGAACGATTCGATGGGGCAGTTCTAACCGAACTAACACATCCCGAGCATCTTCTATCAGGGCATCCAACTCTTGGTTAGAGGTCTCGGGGGTGGTGACCTTGTAAAGTTCTACCTTATCAAACTGATGACCTCTCTTAATGCCCCGAACATCTTTTCCGGCAGAAAACTTTTCTCGGCGAAAGCAAGGGGTGTAGGCGACATATTTCAGCGGGAGGCTCTCTTCTGGTAAGATCTCGTCCCGGTGAAGGTTGGTCAGGGGTATCTCGGCAGTGCCGATAAACCAGAAATTGTCCTCCACATCTCGATAGATGTTCTCAGCCAGCCAAGGAAGTTGAGCGGCTCCCCACATACAGGCTTCCTTCACCATAGCGGGGAGCCAGACTTCGGTGTAGCCGTGTTCTCTGGTGTGAAGGTCCAGCATCCAATTGATGAGCGCCCTTTCTAAGAGGGCGCCCGCCCCAAAGAGGACATAGAAGCGGGACCCTGCCAGTTTGACCCCTCTCTCAAAGTCCAGGATGCCCAGCCTGGGTCCTAAGTCCCAGTGGGGGATCGGTTCAAATTTAAAGTCATCAGCCGTTTTCGGTCGCCCGTATTGAGCGACCACCACATTAGCCTTCTCGTCTGCACCGACAGGAACCGACGGATCGGGAATATTGGGCAATTCCAAAAGAACTCGCTCCCGTTCCAACTCCACTTCCCGAACCCTTCGTTCCAACTTAGCGATTTCGTCCCCGACCTGCCTCATCTGTTCTTTCAGTGCTTCGGTGTCCTGTCCTTTTTGAATCAGTTCGCCAATCTGTCGGGAGACGACATTTCGGGTATGCTTAAGGTCCTCCAGAACTCGTAGAATCTGCCGCCTCTCCTGATCTACGGCGAGAAGGCGATCAATCCAAGGGCTCCAATCGTCCCCTCGAGTCAAAAGCCTTTCTTTCACCCAATCTGTTTTTTCGCGGATCAGTTGCAGATCAATCACTTTGATTCTCCTTTAAAATGACTTCCGTCAAGAGGCGGGACAACCTCTCCACTTCTTGCCAATACCGACCGAGCGTTTGCCAGTCTCCTGCCTGTCGGGCTGCTTGGTATTTGTCAAGGGCTGCCCGCAATTGCTGAGCCAATTCCGCTGCCCCGCTGCGGGCGCCGGGGGCAACGAGAGGGGTTGGCTTTTGCCGACCGTCAGGACTGAGCCGCGCCAGGCTCAGAGCCGCCTCTAAAAGGGAGTCACTCATCGTCAAGCCATTTCCCGTTGCGACGACCACTTGCTTGAGTTGGGGAAGAGGCGTGTCGGCGGACTGAAGGTAAAGGGGACGGACATAAACGAGAGAATCACCGATCGGCAGGATCAAAAGATTGCCCCATAAGGCTCGGGACCCTTGCTGGTTCCAGAGGGTCAATTTAGCCGAGATGGTCGTGTCGGCGTTGATCCGGGCTTCAATTTGCTGAGGACCAAAAACCGTTCGGTCTTTGGGGAACCGATAAACGAACAACTGACCGTACCGATCGGGGTCGCAATGGGCAACCATCCAGGCGACCAAGTTGCGCATCCTAAGGGGTGTGAACGGAAGAAGGAGAAGGAAGCGATCTTTTCCTTCGCCGGGCGATCGGGTCAAGATGTAATAAGGGAGCATCGGCTGCGACTCGCCCATTCGGTTTTCAAAGGGTATCTCCCACACATCTTCTTTGTTGTAAAACTGGGCGGCATCCGTCATATGGTAGAACGCATGCAGCATCGCCTGAATGTAAAAGATGAGCCGAGGATAGCGAATATGGCTTTTGATGTCAGAGGGCATTTCGTCAAAGTCTTTAAAGAGACCCGGGAAGGCTCGAAGGAGAGCCTGACTGATCGGGTCTTTCTTATCCATTAAATAAAAAACGGTTCGCCCCGTATAGGCGTCAATGACGGCTTTCGCTGCATTGCGGATATAGTTGAACCGCAAGCGCCCTCGGGGATCGGGGACCGGTGCAGAGTAAGGAAAGTCGGCAGTGGTCGTGTAAAGGTCCATCATCCAAAGAATGCGACCGTCTTGGCTGATGACCGGATAGGCGTCCGGGTCGGGAACCAGATAGGGGAAAAAGGGAGCCAGTTTCTGAACTCGGTCCAAAATCCGACGATACATTAGAAGGCGGCTATCAGGGCGGATGGCGGTGGTCAGTAAGAGCAACGGATCTCTGTGGCGGGCGGCAAACAGAATTCTTCTCCACCAACTACCGATGGGGACCCCACCATCGCCCTCATAGACCGTCTCCCGAAAACCGTCGCCGATGGGATAGTCAAATTCTTTTTCTCTGGTCCGGACCAGAACATAGTCGGCGACCGTCAAGGCAGGCTCCATTGGCTGCTGTCCCTGAGGGGGAGTTGGCGAGGGACGCTGACCGGTGTCTCTTGCTGCCGGCGGCGTCGTTGGGGGCGTTCCCTCTGCCGGTTGAGGAGGCGCTTCGCGACTGGGTGGGGCTGTTGGTCGGGCAGGAGTCGGTCTCTGCATCGGTTCCCGATAGACGGTATACTCGCCAAAGTAAATTTGGGGACGCCGAATTTTTGTTTTCAATTCCGGTGACTGCCAGGCAGGAATGTCTTTGATGAGAAAAACAGGCATCCCTTCTCTAGTAAAGTCGGTGACCGAGACCATTGTGAGTCCATAACCGTGGGTGTAGCGCAGTCGCTCATTGACCCAGCGGCGCAGAGCGGGGGGAAGAAAAATCTCCCTTGCTGCAACCGCAACTTGCCGAACCGATGAGCCCACGACATAGCGGTCGTAATCGGGAAGGGAAAAGGAGTAGTAAGGGCGGAAGGCTTGCACCTGAGCAAAAAGACCTTGTAACTGCTCAATATCCCAAAGGCGAGCGCTTAAAAGAGCGGACTTGTGGGCTTCCAAATCAGCCGAAGAGAAAGTGGGTTCCGCCGGATGGCTCTCTTCTTGAACTTGGTCAAGGGAGTAGGCGAACCGAGTGGACCCGATATTGTAGGTCAGAAAGGGCTTCTCTCTCTTCAATTCGTCAGGAGCCACGACAAACCCTTGCAGAGCGGCAGGAAACAGGATGCGCCCGACCAGCCAGACGACTAAAACGGCGGTGATGGCGGTCTTGACGACCTTCAAATCGGGAGCCCGCAGGCGAGTCAAAAACCAAACGATCGCCCCTGCGCACGCCGCAACGGTCAGATAAATACCGGGCAGCGTCCCATAAAGGTCGCTAAACCCCGCCCCGAAGACGACTCCCTTCTTGGAAAAAAGAACGCCGTAACGGCTAAGCCATTGACTGAGACCCAAGACGAGAAAAAAGACGGACGCTAAGACCAAAAGGGGTCGGGCAACGAACGGGGGTGCTTCCACCTGGTTGTCCTCAAAGCGAATTAACTGCTCATACCGCAGGCGAAGGAGCACCCCGATCGTTCCTAAGGTCAAACCAAAAAGGGTGGAAAGGACCCAAAACCTGATGAGAGGAAGCCGGAACACATAAAAGGCAGCCTCGTGACCGAAGATCGGGTCCCGGTGCCCAAAGGAACCTCCATAAAGAAACAGAAGCAAGTAAGTCCAACGAGAAGAGGCAATGACGCCCGCAACCAAAGAAACAAGAAGAGCGCCCGCCAGTGCCCAACGGTTAAAGGCGGCATCGGTAATGGCCTTTTCCGCCTCTTCAAAAATTCGGGACCGAAGAGGCATCGGCACTTTCTGGGCGATTCGGGTCGCCCAAAAGAACAATCCGTAGGTGAGTAAGAAAAACCAACAAAAGAAGACGACAAACATAAAGACCCGATAGGCGATCACCTTAAAGAAAACCTGACTGTAGCCTTCTGTGGCATACCAAATGCCCTCTGCCCAAAGGGACAGGAGCCGGATCAGGAGAAAGAGAGCGCCCCCGATCCCAGCAATGAGCCAGAGCCATCGGCTCCCCATTCTCATAGGACTTTTCCCTCCGCTCTGAGGGACCTTTTCGGAGATGTGACCATCAACCTTTCATCAAGGACCCGTAAGGTCCAACAAGACCCACCTGATTTTGCCACGCCCCCTTCCTATTGGGATACAATTGTTCTCAGCACACTAAGGTTAGGCGGTCTTCGCCAATGTGATTCCTTGGTCCAGACGACCCCACCAGTGAAAACGGGAGAGAAAAGATGGGCAAGAAAATCTTTATCGGAGTCGCTTGGCCCTACGCCAACGGGCGCCTTCATCTGGGTCATCTGGCAGGTGCCTATTTACCGGCGGATATTCTTGCCCGCTACCATCGGATGAAGGGCAATTCCATCATAATGGTCTCTGGTTCGGACTCTCACGGCACCCCGATCGCCCTGCAAGCGGAAAAAGAAGGTGTTTCCCCTAAGGAGTTGTTTCACCGTTACCACCGGCTGTTTTTATCCGTATGGGACCAGTTCGCCATCAGTTTTGACCTTTACACTCATACGGACACCGAGAACCATCATCAGGTCTCCCAGCAAATGTTTTGCCGACTGCGGAAGAAGGGGTTTGTGGTTCCCGGCGAGCAGGAGCAGATGTATTCGCCGACGGCTCAACGGTTTCTTCCCGACCGGTATGTCGTGGGCACCTGTCCCCGCTGCGGCTACGAACGGGCAAGGGGCGACCAATGTGAACAGTGTGGCGCTCTTCTGGAACCGACCCAATTGATTAATCCCAGGAGTTTAGTGGATGGCTCCGTCCCCGTCGTCCGGAAAACTTTGCACTACTTTCTTGACCTCCCTGCCTTTCAAGACCGGTTGAAGGAGTTTGTCCGCTCTCGCGAGTCTGTCTGGCGGACCAATGTCTACCGGTTCACGCTGAACTACATAGAGCAAGGACTTCAGCCCCGACCCATCACCAGAGACCTGGACTGGGGCATCCCCGTTCCCGAAGAAGGTTTTCAGGGGAAAGTCCTCTATGTTTGGTTTGAGGCGGTCATCGGCTACCTCTCGGCGACCTTGGAATGGTCCCATCACGTTGCCCCATCCCCTTCCCAATGGAAGGATCTATGGCAGTCCTACTGGTATGACCCTTCGGTCCTGTCCTACTACTTCATCGGCAAGGACAACATTCCGTTCCACACCCTGATCTGGCCGGCTCTTTTGATGGGCGCTGAGGTCCTTTACGAAGGCGATTCGGGCACTTTTGTTCTTCCGTATGATGTGCCGGCTAATGAGTTTCTCAATTTGGAGGGGGACAAGTTTTCCACCAGCCGCAACTGGGCGGTTTGGGCGGACGAGGTGGCTGAGCGGTATGAACCCGACGCTTTCCGGTATTACCTCACTGCCATCGCTCCCGAAACGGGCGATACGGAGTTCACTTGGTTTGACTTTGTCCGGAAAAACAATGACGAACTGGTCGGTCAATGGGGGAATCTGGTCCACCGGGTCCTTTCCTTTACTCAGAACAACTTTGAAGGACAGGTGCCCGACCCCGGACTTACTGCGGCATCCCTGGAGTCTTTCTTGTCGGAGCGTGCGGTTTTCTTAACCGAGGTTGCCCAGTTGATAGAATCGTGCCGGTTTCGTCGGGCACTATCGGAAATTCAAGATCAGGTGCGGATCCTCAATCGGTTCTGGGACGAACAGCAACCCTGGCATTTGATTCGGTCCGACAGACAGAAGGCGTCTGCCGTGGTCTATGCGGCTCTCTGCTGGATTGATACTTTGAAGTTGGCTTTTTCCCCAATACTTCCCCGCACATCGGAACGCTTGCACCAGATGCTCGGAAACAGTGGGGGGTTGTTAGGGTCGGTCCGCCGGCACGATTACGAAGACCGGCAGGGAAGGCATACCGTTCTCCTTTATGAACCACCGAGGGATCTGGTGCCTTGGGAGGTAAAAGATCTTCCGGTGGGTCAACGGTTGGGAAAGATCGCTCCCCTTTTTGCCAAGTTGGATCATTCCCTCGTCGGTCAAGAACGATCACGATTGGGCTTGCCGCCTTTGTGAACGGTCAAACGAGGACAGCGATGCTCTACAAGGAGGACTGGGACAAGGCGCAGGTGCGGTTGACCGCTTGGTGGCATCAGGAGATAGTGGACCGAGTTCCTTTGCAAGTGCGGGCACCCCGAGCCCATTATCAACCCCGTTGCTTAAAGCAACCGTCCACCCTTAGGGACCGATGGACGAACATTGAGTGGCAATTAGCGAGAGCCGAGGAATGGTTTCGGGGAACCTTTTTTGGCGGTGAGGCGTTTCCCTGCTTTTGGTGCCATTTAGGACCCGATCTCTTCGCTGCTTATTTGGGGGCGGAACTGGTTTTTGGCGACACGACGACGTGGGTAAAACCCCTCATTGACGACTGGGCACAAGCGCCCCCCTTAACCATCAGCGAGGACAACTATTGGTGGCAACTGTCCCTGCAAATGACCGAAGCGGCCGTGGAGGCGGGGGCGGGTAAGTTTTTTGTCGGTATCACGGACCTTCACGGCGGTGGGGACTTGCTCGCCGCCCTGAGGGGTCGGGAAAACTTCTGCCTTGACTTGGTGGATCGTCCCGATGAAGTTAAACAGGTAATGAAGAAACTAACGGAACTTTGGTTCACCGTTTACGAAGCCTTTCATCAGCGGATCCAAAAGAGGTTTTTCGGTTCGTCCACCTGGCTCAATGTGTGGGCGCCGGGGCGTTGGTATCCGGTCTCTTTTGACGAATTGGCGCTGATCTCCCCAACAATGTTTCGGGACTTTTTTCTGGACGACATCCTGGCACAGGTCAACTGGCTGGACTACTCTCTCTTTCACCTGGACGGTCCCGATTGCCTGCGCCATCTGGACATTCTTCTGGAAATTCCCAAACTCAACGGCATCCAGTGGGTCCCTGGTGCCCGCTACGCGTCCGTGCTCTCCTGGATCCCCCTTCTTCAGAAAATTCAGAAAGCGGGAAAACTTGTTCAGGTGGCGGTTCCTCCTCAAGAGGTGGAACCTCTCCTGAGCGCTCTATCCCCCAAGGGCTTGCTCTTGGAAACCTGGTGCCAGACCGAAGAGGAAGCCCGCTCCCTCCTGGCAAAGGTGTCTCATTGGACCAGGGAGCGCATCCAAATTCTCGTTCCACCCCCTGGTCCTTAAGGGATCACTAAAGACTTACTTCGGCGTCCACTGGCAGTTGGTGCTTCGTCATTCATTCGTCCGCCGACGCCACTAAACCTCTTTCCCTTGTCCACACCTATCAATAGAAGGGATCCAGGGGCGAAAGGGGCAACTTAGTGGGCAAACCGAGGGTTGCCGACTTGTAGGCGGCACGGGCTACTTCCACCTGGTGCCGAGTGGACGCAGCGCTGATAACCGGTTCTCTTTTTTCCTTGATAGCCAACAAAAAGTCTCTCATTTGACCAGCCATTCCGCTGGGCTCAAGGGGAGGAGTTTTTTGCTCCAGTTCCTGTCGGATCTCTTCAGCCTTCTGCTTGTCAGCGCAACCGACCTCAAAACTCGGTAGGACTGTGATCGTCGCCTCGGAACCCCAAATGGCAATCCTTTGGTCCCCCAATTGGGGATGAGGATGGGCGGCGTGGGTCGCCAAAATCTGACCCAGCGCCCCGTTAGCAAATCTCAAATTCACGACGCCTACGTCCTCTATTTCAATCTTGTGGACAAGGGTGCCGGTGTAGGCGTGGAGTTCCACAACTGGACCCATCAGCCAAAGGAACAGGTCAATGGCATAGCGACCGTGATGGAAAAGGACGCCCCCTCGCTCGCCCCACCAGGTGCCCCGCCACGCCGCACTGTCAAAGTAAGCCTGAGTCCGATACCAGGTGATGGTGACCGTCGCCAAAAAGACCTTCCCGATGACGCCCTCTTCCAGCACTTTTTTTGCCATCAATGCCGATCGTGTGTAGCGGGTATGACCGTAGTGGACCGTAAAGACGATCCCCGCCTGCTGGGCTGCCTGCAGCATCTGATCGCATTCTTTCAGGGTCCCTGCCATAGGACCTTCGCAAAAGACGCTCTTTTTGCGTTCTGCTGCTGCCAGCATCGGCTCGGTATGAGCGAAAGGCGGTGTGCAAATGGAGACGGCATCTACTCGTTCGTCACTAAGAAGGTCTTCAAACTTCTCGTAAACCGCCACTTTCGAAAAACCAAAGTCTTTTTCACATCGTTCAGCAAGGGCACGAGCCCTGTCCACGACGATGTCGCAAACCGCGACGACTTGGCAGATGTCGGAAAAGCCGCTGTAGATCTGGCAGTGATAGGGGGCGACCCCACCAGCGCCAATAATCCCAACGCCGATCCTCTTGGGCGTTTCCACGACTGCCACCTCCCTGCTCTCTCTCCATCATCTCACTGCCAACTCAAGAAATGTGTCACATCTCCTTGTCCGATCCGGAAGGACCCATCGTGCCTTATCGGGACCCTTTAAAGTCCTCAGGCAAAGGACAAAGGCGCCCACTACTTACCCTTTAACGACGCCAATCGGTCTCATTCGGGCGACCCGGATGGAGATGCCGGCGTCGTGGACACAGCGGGTGACCTCATCCACATCTTTGTAGGCTTCGGGAGTTTCTTCTACGACGGTGGCCTTTGTCGTCCCCCGAACGATGATCCCCTGCCGTTTCAGACGACCCAAAAGTTCCTGAACTTGGACAGACCGCTTTGCGGCGGCACGGCTCATCACTCGCCCTGCTCCGTGACAGGTGCTCCCGAACGCCTCCTTCATTGCCTGCTCGGTGCCCAGCAAGACAAAGGACCCTGTCCCCATACTGCCGGGAATAAGAACGGGTTGCCCGATGTCCCGGTATTTGGCAGGGATCGCCGGATGCCCCGGCGGGAAAGCCCGCGTGGCGCCTTTTCGGTGGATGACCAATCGCTTCTTTTCGCCGTTGACGATGTGCTCTTCGGTCTTGGCAATGTTGTGAGCGACATCGTAAACGGTCCGGATGCCCAGTTTTTCCCAAGAGGTGCCAAAAACTTTTGAAAAGGCTCTTCGGACTCCGTCGGTGATGCATTGGCGATTGGCGAACGCATAGTTGATGGCGCAGCGCATTGCCCCCAGATAATCCTGGGCTTCGGGTGAGGTAACGGGAGCGCAGGCGAGCTGCCGGTCGGGCAGCCAGATGCGGTATTTGCGGACTGCCACTTCCATTACTTCCAGATAATCGTCACACACCTGGTGACCAAATCCCCGAGAACCACAATGAATCATCACCACGATTTGCCCGACCTGGTCAATGCCCAAGGCTTTCGCAAGGCGCTCGTTATAGATCTGATCCACCCGCTGAACTTCTAAAAAGTGGTTGCCGCTGCCCAGGGTCCCCAACTGGGGCATCCCCCTTTCAATGGCTCTCTTACTTACCTTCCCAGGGTCCGCTCCGTCAATACAACCGTATTCCTCCATACAGTCCAGGTCCTCAGGAACACCAAAGTGGCGCCTGTGGACCGCCCAGCGGGCACCTTCCGTCAGCACCTGAAAGAACTCGTCGCGAGACTTAACGACAACTGCCCCCTCGGAGCCGACGCCAGCGGGAACGAAATGAAACAGGGTGTCCACCAGGGTTTCCAGTTTGGGTTCCACTTCGTCGTAGGTCAGATCCGTTCGGAGCAAACGAACCCCGCAGTTGATGTCATAACCAACGCCTCCAGGGGAAATGACACCCGTCTCCACATCCATTGCGGCAACCCCGCCGATCGGGAAGCCGTAGCCCCAGTGAATGTCGGGCATTGCCAAAGCGTAGCCGACGATCCCCGGAAGCGTTGCCACATTGGCTAACTGCTCCAGCGCCATATCTTTCTTGATCTGATCCAACATTTTTTCGGTAGCGAACAGAAGGGCATCCGTTCGCATTTCCTTCTTGTAGGTCCTGGGAATACGCCATCGGCAGTCGTCCAGTTTCTCCAACGGGCCCGTCCACGCCCGCTGAGTCATCGGGCGACACCTCCGTTTGGTGATCTTGCCCCTTTCTTATTCTGTCGCAACTTCTTCTGTCGCAACTTCCTTCCTCCTTCCCTCCAGTGACGCAAAATGTTGCCACAATGATAGATGTGACCCGAAAAAGAGGAGTCACGCCGCAAAGATGAACCGGGGGCAAAAGGAACAGAACGACTTGACCATCGTCAACTGGAAAAACTGGAAGCCGTGTCGGTCTCCCCAAGTTCTTTGGGAAAGAAGCGGCGAGCGAGCCATCGTTTGTATCCGCCAGTCGGGTTTGGTCGCAACGATCGGTCGCTGGTTTACCGGTCGGGAAACTTGGAAAAGAATAGAACTGGACACCATCGGCACCTTTGTTTGGGAGCGATGCGACGGACAGCACACAGCCTCAGAGATTGCGGCTGATCTGACTAGAAAATACGGACTGCATCGCCGGGAAGCGGAAGCGTCGCTTTTGGAATTTTTGGTTCAACTGAAAAAGCGGGGATTGGTTCAGGTCCGGGAGGGCGAGTGAGGTGGCGGAGGCGATCAAAGAAAGGGCGTCTCGGGGACCGACCCGAGGCGAGATTCGCAAGCAGATTCAACTGCCGTTGAGTGAGGCGTTCCGCATTAGTTGGCGTTATGTGACGATCCGATTAGGGCGGTCGCTGATCACTGCCGGCACCATTTTCCTTTCTGTGGCTTTTCTAATGTCCGTCTTCACGATGGTCGCAGCCGCTAAGGCAGCAGGTCAGGAACTGGACCAGCCCACCATTGCCCGTTACACTTGGCTGGTGACGATGGGGTTTCTCATCTGCGGCGTGGGCATTGTCAATGCGTTGCTGATGTCGGTAACGGAGCGATTTCGGGAGATTGGGACGATGAAGTGTCTGGGGGCTCTGGATAGTTTCATCGTCCGAATGTTCTTGATTGAGGCAGGTCTGATGGGGTTGTTTGCCGCCCTCACAGGAGGATTGGCGGGACTCCTTTTGATGAGCGCTTGGAGTGCTTTTCGGGCGGGCTTTTCCGTTTTAGGTAAAATGGATTGGGGCTGGACGGGACAGGGAGGAGGCTATGGACTTTTGGCTTACTACCTTTTATCCGTCGCGCTGGGGATGATTCTGTCGGTAATCGCCGCCATAATACCTGCTTGGAGAGCAGCCAGTCTTCAGGCGGCGGATGCTTTGCGGACGGAAATTTGATGGCAATTGGACAATTTCATTCAAAAGGAGGGTTTCAAAAGTGCAAATGCCCGAAGGGTTGACCCCAGAGAAGGCAGAGGAAATTCAGGAGCGCTTGGGACCTGCTTTGGAGCAAGTGTCCGAGTATGTCGTCCGCACCCGCAACCTACGCAAGACCTACCAAATGGGAAAGGTCCTCGTTGGTGCTCTTAGAGGCGTGGACCTGGACATCAAACGGGGCGAATACATTTCCATTATGGGACCTTCGGGCTCGGGTAAGTCCACTCTCTTTAATATGATCGGTGGTCTGGACAAGCCGACGGAAGGGAGTGTCTACATCAATGAGGTCGACCTGGCGCAGTTGGATGCCTACGAGTTGGCCTGGCTCCGTTGCCGGACCATCGGTTACATCTTTCAAACCTTCAATCTGATCCCTGTGATGACTGCCTTGGAAAATGTGACCTTGCCGATGATCTTTGCCGGCGTTCCTGAGGACGATCGGAAAGAAAGAGGCATAGAACTTCTCCGGCGGGTCGGCTTAGGGGACCGTCTCCATCACAAGCCAGCCGAACTTTCGGGCGGTCAGCAGCAACGGGTTGCCATTGCCCGTGCCTTCGCTAATGATCCGTCCATCATTCTTGCCGACGAGCCGACCGGAAACCTGGACCTGAAGACGGGAAAAGAAATCATCGGGCTGCTTAAGGAACTGAACGAGGAGAAAGGCGTCACGGTGATTTCCGCCACTCACGATTTGAAGATGATCGATGTCTCTGACCGAGTCATCTGGATCCGAGACGGGGTCATTGCTCGGATTGAAGAGCGATCCAAGTTGCAAGTGGAAGCGGCTCTGGCTGTAGAGGACGCTCTAATAGAAGAAGGCGGCAATTCTCAGTAAATCTCGTCCCCACCTCCTGCAAACCGGCGCCCTAAAGGAGCGTCTAAGGAATAAGTCGGCAAAACAGCAGGAGGTGCTGGACGATGCGACGATGGAAGGTCGGGCTGGCAGCCATAGGACTCGCCGCTGCCTTGGGACTCTTGTGGGCTCAGCCTCCCCCACCGCAACCCCCAGGACCTGGAGGTCCGGGCGGTCCCCCGGGCGGCTTTGAGCAGTTCCGCCAGAGAATGGAGGAAGGCTTAAAGAGGGCGGGGCTGACCGATCAGGAACTGGAAAAGGTTCGGGAGACGACCAAGTTGCGCTTTGAAGCGCTTCGTCCCGTTGCCGAGGCAAGAAGGGATCTTTTCCAGTTGCTGACGGCCGACGCCTCTGCCTTTACCGATCAGGCAGCACGAGCGGCGGTTCAGAAGTATCGGAGCGCCCTCTCCACAGCCCTCTCTCGGCTCGCCCAGTTGGACAAGGAATTGGACAAAGCCGTTCGCTACAGTCAGCGTCCGAAGGTGGAAGCAGCCCTATTGGCTATTGGCGCCATCGGTCAGCCAGTGGGCGGCGGCTTTGGTGGTGGAATGGGCTTTCGGCGGGGCGGTGGTTTCGGAGCCGGAGCACGGATCCCATCTGGGCGACGAACCCAAGGTCAATCCCTTTAGACCCCAAACTGCTGCTCCCTTCCTAAAGCAAGCCAGGGCGGTGTCCCCCCGCCGCCCTGGTTCTTCCTTTCCGTCTGTTCTACACCAAGGACCCCAGTTTCTCTCTCAGTCGTCTCAAGTGGGCTTCCTGCGGGCTCAGTTTTTGACCGAAGGGGGTTGGTGGTTGAGCGGTTTCCTCTTCGTCCAGCGACCGAAGAGCCTTTCGCTCGGTGCTCATTGAACTGACATAGGCGCAAAAGTCGCCGCACATCGTGCAGACCCCTTTGGTGTAGTCCTCGCTATTGAGGCGGTATTCCCTTGCCTTGTCCGGGTCCAAAGCCAACGAGAACATCGTCTCCCAATCCAACCGGTAGCGTGCCTTGGACATCTGATAGTCCCTTTCCCAGGCGCTTTTGATGCCCTTGGCAATGTCACCGGAATGAGCAGCGATGCGGGTGGCAATGATCCCTTGACGAACATCTTCCGGATCGGGAAGGCGCAGATGTTCAGCAGGGGTGATGTAGCAGAGCATATCGGCACCCGACGCCGAGGCAATGGCTCCGCCGATAGCGCCCGTGATATGGTCGTAGCCGGCGCCGATGTCACAGGTAAGGGGACCCAGCACATACAAAGGCGCCCCATAGCAAAGTTTCTTCATCATCTTCATATGCGCATCAATGTGGTGGAGGGGGACGTGACCGGGTCCCTCAATCATGACTTGGACGCCTGCTTCCCAGGCTCGGAGAGTTAACTCGCCCAGAACAAAGCATTCATACCACTGGGCAGCGTCCCCGGCATCGGCGATGGCACCAGGTCTCAGTCCGTCGCCCAAACTGATCGTGATATCGTGTCGGACGCAGATGTCCAAAAGGCGGTCAAACTGGGCATAAAGAGGGTTCTCGGCTTTGTGATGAGCCATCCAGTGGGCAAGGAGGGAGCCTCCCCGAGAGACCATCCCGCACGCCCGACTCTGCTGCACGAACAGCCGAACCGCCTCTCTCGTGACCCCGCAGTGAAGGGTCATATAGTCCACACCCTGGCGCCCCTGCCGGTCAATGACTTCAAAAAGATGCTCGGGATCCATATCCAGAATCGTTTTGCCTTCTGCGAGCAGTTCACTGGCAACCTGGTAAATGGGCACCGTCCCAATGGGCTTGGACCAGCGGCGAATGATCTCTTCGCGGATAAAGTCCAAATCTCCTCCCGTGCTCAGGTCCATTATCGTGTCGGCGCCATAGCGGTTAGCGACTTCAACTTTTAGAAGTTCCTCCTGAAGGTCAATATGATCGGGTGAAGTGCCGATATTGGCGTTGACCTTCGTCCGCAGTCCCTCTCCGATGCCGATCGGGTAGTAATGGGGATGGTGAAGGTTGCGGGGGATGATGACCCGTCCTCGGCACATTTGCTCCCGGAGCCAGTCCACATCCACCCCTTCGTCCTCAGCCACCTGCCGCATTTCTTCGGTTATGACCCCTTTGACGGCTGCTTGCCTTTGCGTCATCATCATAACCTCCAAACATTTGAGAATTTATTGCTCTTTAATTAGCAAAAAAATTGTCTCAAATTTTGATGCTCTGCTATAGTAGCGTTTGGGGACATCGGCTACTATTCAAGAGTCAGCCTGTTTTAATCCTTTGATTCGGTCACAATGCTTGATTTCCTTCGTTCTCCTTGAAAGATGCCCTTGGGAGGATTAGCGAAGGAGGTCTTCCTCCCGATACCGAACCCAAGCGCAAAAGGGGTCGGTCAATGAATCGTCCTTTGTCCCAACGCCGTAGTAAACCGTCACGATGGTGCCGTCGGCAGTCACCCAGGAACTGGGATAGCCGCAATCCATATTAGCGCAGTTGTCCGCAATGAGCGAACGAGTGGACCAGAGCCAATGGACCCGATCCTTTTGCGGCTCACCCAAGACGGCTTCCGCACCGAACGGTTCCACTCTCCGCCCGAAGGTCAACAGGATCCGCCCTGATGGCAGTTTGATTAAATCGGGAGGATGAAAGCCTCTGTCAAGGAGAGGGGCAGGTTTTGTCCAAGTGTGCCCACCATCTTCGGAATAGGCTTCCGACAGCCCTTCCTCGTCGGTTCGCATCACTGCCAGCAGGCGGTCATCAGGGAGGACGGCGAGGGCGGTTTCGTTGTGCCCCTTTGCAATAGCGCTAAAAGGTTCCCAATTTTTTCCATCATCGGACTTGTAAAGATAACTTCCCATGGAACCGATTGTGTCCCATTGGTAGACCGGAAGTAAAAGCCCTCCGTCCGACAAGTGAATGATCTTTCCAAAGGGAGACCCGTAGCGCAAAGGAGAAACAGGGAGAGAGGTTGGAGGATTAAATGAGATTCCCTGATCTTCTGAAACGGTCAACCAAAGGGTGAATCGACCCGATATGGTGTTATCCCACCTTCCTTTGGGATAGGGTCCTGTGACGGAAAAGGCAACAATGAGGCTACCGTCGGCCGCTTCTCCGAAGGCGGGGTTGCGACTGTCTGGCGGCATATAGACGACCATCTGAGGTTCGGACCAGGTCCTTCCTCCGTCGTGGGAAAAAGCGAGGTCCAGCCGTCCCCCGACCCCCGTGTGGGGTGCCCCAGCGCGAAAGACGACCGAAAGCCTGCCATCTTGCAAACCGATCAACACAGGGAAAAAACCCACCCGGCGAACGACCAGTCCCCTCTCTCTACCGACGATCTTGCCCTCCAAAAGATCCTCCTGCGCCAGCGGGCGGTTCTCCTTAAATTTGAGGGAGCGGGTGACGGGATTTGAACCCGCGACCTTCTGCTCGGGAAGCAGACGCTCTTCCCCTGAGCTACACCCGCACTATCGTTAAAGATAACTTGTTTGGTCAGGGTTGTCAAGACGGCAAGGGACTTTTGGTCGGTCCTGATGGCACAGGAAGTCAGCATCCGACAAATTAGGAATCAGGTCGTCCGCATCGGGGCGATTCTGTCTTTGTTTGTTCTTGCTGGCACCCTCGGTTATTACCTTCTCGGGCATCTAATGGGACTGCCCAGCAACCTCTTTGACTGCTTCTATATGACAATCATCACCTTGAGCACCGTCGGTTATGGCGAAGTGATTCCCGTCGCCACAACGGAGCCAGGGCGCTTTTTTTCTACCGTTTTGATCCTAACAGGGGTAGGTATACTCTTTTACAGTCTAAGTAGTTTGGCTGTCCTGATCGTGGAGGGGGCTGTCAGGGGAGCATGGGAGCGATGGAAGATGGAGATGGACATCGCCCGACTGAAGGATCACTACATCGTCTGCGGGGTCGGGCGGGTGGGCGAAGCCATCGTTCGCGAATTGATCTTGACGAGAAGACCGGTCGTCGCCATTGACCGCAACGCCGAGCGGTTAGCAAGCCTTTATAGAGAATTGGCTTGTCCTTTTGTAGAAGGGGATGCTACCGACGAGGAGATTCTCAAGAGGGCAGGCATTGAACGGGCAAACGGGCTTTTCGCTGCATTGGGGGATGATCACGAAAACCTCTTCATCGTCGTGACCGCCCGCTACTTGAATCCCCGACTTCGCATTGTCGCTCGTGCGAACGAGACGAGTGTCGCCGACCGAATGAAACGGGCAGGTGCCGACGAGGTGATCCTTCCTGGTGACATCGGTGGTCTGCGGATGGTTTCGGTGATGGTGCGCCCTGCCGTCGTCTCGTTCCTGGACCGAATGCTGAGGGATCGGGATGGCGTCTTTCGTGTGGAGGAGGTGACGATTCCCCCTGATTCTCCCCTGCAGGGACGAACTCTGGCGGACATCCATCTTCCGTCCCGTTACCGTTGTCTGGTTGTTGCCCTTCAGACAAAAGACAATAAGATCGTCTATGTCCCACCCCCCAACACGGTCCTTGAAGAAGGGATGACGCTCATCCTAATTGGAGATGTCCGCCAAGTGGAACAGATCCGAAGGGCTCTTGTTCATCATTGATCAGGTAGAGGATGGCACCCCAATGGACCAGGAAGAATCGTCCCTCAGGGAGCAAATCTACTCTTTCCTGGACCGAGCCGAGCAAGGTGAGGAAGCCTTCAATCGTCTCGCCCTTAATGTTTTTGCCTTTCAGTGGGAAAGAAATAGCGTTTTTCGCGACCTTTGCTTACGGCTGGGCGTTTCCCCTAAGGATGTGTCCGATTGGAAGCAGATTCCTCCGCTGCCGACGAGGGCGTTCCGAGTTTTGGATGTTTCCTGCTTTCCGGTCGGTAACGCGGAAAGGGTGTTTCTGTCCAGCGGCACCAGTGGGGGACCCCGCCAAAGAAGTCGTCATTTTGTATTTGATCTTTCTTTATACCACCAATCGGTCTTACGATGGTTTGTTCCCCACTTGCTTCCCGAAAATCAGCCGATTCCGATAGCCGTTTTGTTTCCTTCGCCGGTGCAATTGCCTCACTCGTCTCTTGCGGAGATGTTTTCGGTCATCGTCCACCATTTCGCCCGTAATCGGGATAGCCATCCTTGGTTCGTTGGGGACGGGCGGCTCCTGGTGCCCGAACTGATGGGCTGGCTTCGTCAGGCTCAGAAAGAGGAACAGCCCGTCCTACTCTTAGGGACCACCATTGGTTTTGCTCATTTTTTGAGCGACTGCGACCGACTCAATGTTCAATTCCACCTGCCGCCTGAATCTCGCCTGATGGACACCGGCGGTTCCAAGGGTCTGCGCCGGTCCTATCCCCTTAAGGAGATGAGAAGCCGATACGAAAGAGTCCTGGGCATCCGTGCCGATCACTGTATCAATGAATACGGGATGGCAGAACTCTTCTCGCAGTTTTACGACGGTAGCGTCGGCAGTCCTTACTTGGCTAAGGCTGTGCGCGTTGACGACGGACTTTCTGATCGGGTCCATCGGGGTCCACCGTGGACAAGAAGCCGGGTTGTGGACCCGGTTACGCTTCAAGAAGTGCCCCTTGGACAGGTGGGTGTGCTCTCTCACTACGACCTGGCAAACTGGCAAACAGCGTTTGCCGTTTTGACAGAGGATGTGGCGATTCGGGCAGAAGACGGTTTCATCCTCATTGGACGAGCCGATGGTGCCGAAGTGCGGGGCTGCAGTCTGATTTTGGAAGACCTATCGTCTCTGCTCTACCGAGAGGCGACGGGGGACCCATAGGTTTGTAACTAAAATCCAAAGAACAAAGAGGGCAATTCCAAAAGCCGTCAAACCTAAGACCGTCAGAGGCAAAAGGGTCCCCCCGAAGCGAAACTGTTTCATCGTGACGGCTAAGAAGGAAGCAGCGAGGAGAATCCCCAAGAGCCCCCTTAACTGACGGGAGGGACTATAGAAAGTTGCCATCGCCCCCAGTCGGGCGCCAAAGGCACCGCCAAACAGCATTACTAACGCCGAAAGCAGGTCCACCTGCCCTTGGGAGATGTAGACAAAGGACCCATATCCCGCTGACAAAAGGAGTTCAATCAAGTCAGTGCCGACTGCCACTTTGGCAGGCATCCCCAAAAGGTAGATCATCGCCGGGACTCGGACTGTTCCCCCACCACCGCCCAGCATACCCGCCATAAATCCCGTAAACAGACCCAGTCCGATGAAACCCCAAACGGAGGCTCGGGACAGGTGGGACACTGGGCTGTCAAAGTAGGGCGGAATCGGAATCCGTGCCAAAAATCCTCTCCAGTTGCTGAAACCGCCGTGTCGTTTAAAAACTTGCTCCGACAAGACCATTAAAGCGAGGGCACCCAAGACGACCATTTGAATCCAGCGGACAGACTGATCCACAATCCCCCTTTCGTTCCAGAAAAAAACCAGTCGAGCGGCGATCTCTACACCGGGGATCGTTCCCAAAGCCAGCAGGACGGCGATTTTCCAGTCCAGATGACCTAACTCACCGTGCTTAAGGGTCGCCGAAACCGATTTCCCAAAAATATGGACCAGGTCCGTGCCGATGGCGATCGGCATTCGGAACCCCAAGAGGTTAAGGGCAGGGGTCACAATGGAGGCGCCCCCGATCCCAAAAAAGCCCCCTACAACTCCCACCAAAAAACCCAGCGTCCAGAGAGCAAAAAAGTTGTCCATCTACGACCTATCCCCCAATCTCCGGATCAGCCAAAGGAGGAATCGTTCCCCGACCCCTCCCATCCCAGCACCGACAAGGGCAAACAACGCCATAGCGGCTAACGCCTTGGTCCAATGACCGGTCAGGTCGTGGTGGAAAAGGACCAATAAAAGCGCTCCAACCCCTACGAGAACAAGGTCCCTCATTTCCGTTCTTTCCCTACTATTTCTATCAGAATAGTATAACATAAGATAAGATTGGCGTCAAGGGCTTGTAGCGCGGGCACTCATCGGCTCGGAAAAAACAAAAAGGGATGTAACATTAAAAATCACAGGGGTGCTGCCTGATCAGGATCAACATAAGAGTTGGAGAAAAATAACCGTAGCGACACTCTTGCGTCAAACTATACCGAAACCGAAAATCCGAAAGGAAGGTGGACGCCGATGCGTTGGCTGATCGTGCCGATTACGGCAATTGTTGCCGTCCTCCTGTGGGCGCAGGAGGGGGAGAAGAAGGTGCCCGATACGGGGTTGAAGGTCGGGGACGCTGTTCCCGCCTACAATCCCATTCACGTTGCTGGTCCCGATAAGGGGACCGATACCTGTCCCGTGTGAAAATACGGGATGACTCCCCAGGTCCAGGTCTGGATTCACAAGGATTCTGGGGAGAACGCAGCCGGTCTGGTTGCGAAGTTAGAGGAACTGATCAAGGAACTTCGTAAAGAGAAGAAGGAGATTTACGCCTTCGTTATATGGGTTGATCCGACCGCCAAGGACCGGATCGCCAAACTGGCTCAGGAGAAGAAGATAGAGGCGATCGCTCTCTGCTACCTTCCAGAGAAGCGACGGGACTCCTACCTCCAACTGTTTAAGATCGCCCTTTCGGACGACCTGAAGAACATCGTCTTCGTCTACCGCAACAAGACCCTTTCTGCCAAAATGATCAACGTAGACCAGAAGGACTTTGACAAGGTTAAGCAGGCGATTAAGGACTTGTTTAAGGGAAGTTAGGAAGATCAAGGAAGGGGCGGGCGCTTGCCTTTAGTGCCCGCCCCTACGGTGACACCAGCCTTTCCCTTAGGTGCGATTCTCTCGTTTTGTCCCAGTAGCCGCACTCTAATTCCACAAAGACAGACGAGTAGGGCAGGCACGTTCGCGTTTTAAGAAGGACAACGGTAAAGGTCCGCCCCGCCTCATCTAACCTCTTGATGATGTCCTCGTGATTTTCTTGTTTCACGGGGAGCTTTTCAAGGGTCACCTTAAGGTTTTCTCGGTATTGGGAAATGCCGGGAGCCTCTTCCTCCCGAACAAAGTCCAACTCCCGATCCAGCCACAAGATAGGCTTTATATGGGGGAACCGTTGAATCAGCCTCAGACAGTCGCTCAGGACTCGCAAAAGGTCGGCATTGGTCCATATCTTGACGATCCCAGGGGCGACCAGGTCAGGAAAAGCCATATCCACGATCGCCAGCCAATTGCGATGACCCAGCGTCGGGAGACGATCCTCCAGTTCTTTGAACCAGTCTGTCACGGCTCTCACCGACTCCAAGTATGAACGTGCCTGAAAAAACCTGATGGTGACCTTTTCCATACCAAAAAAGAACCTTTAAAAAGTCTTATCGTGATAAACTTACCGCTGAGCGCCCGCTTAACCGCAGGGGCTCCCCGTGATGGGATTGAGGTGAGGAGAAGCGATGCGCTCCATTGCGGCAATTGGGCTCTTTTGCCTACTGTGCTCTGGCGTTTGGGGAGCGTTTGCCAGTGACTTTGAAACAGCTGTCCAATTATACGAGGCGGGTCGCTTAGAAGAATCTCTTGCTCTTTTTAGAAAAATTGTCAGCGCCAATCCAAAAGACGGCGAAAGTTGGCTTTGGATAGGAACCATTCTGTTGGAGAAAGGAGAAGCCAAAGAGGCAATCGGACCCCTTCAGCAGGCGACTCAACTGAACCTTGCCCCAGCGCTGCAGGCAACGGCTCTGGTCAATCTGGGCATTGCGTATCAGACGGGTTCAAAGGAATTAGCCAAGGCAATTGATTGTTATGAGAAGGCGCTTCGGGTGAAACCCGACTTGAGCGAGGGGCATCTTTACTTGATCAGAGCGTATTTGACCGCCGGGCAGGCTCGGGAGGCGCACAAAACAGCGGAACGGGCTTTTCTTTCTCTGGGCAGACCCCTCCCTGCCGACAAAGTTAAGGCGACTTGGGGCGAGGTCCTGGTGATGATGAGTCAGGACTACGATAAGGCTCTGGATGTGCTCAAAAGCCTCGGGCTCCAGCAATGGGCAAACCCCGAGTTCCAGTATCTGGCGGGACGGGCTAACGAGGGGATCCATCAATGGTCTCGTGCGGCGATTTTCTACGGTCAAGCAGCCGCCTTAGCACCGCAAGTCGCTGACTACCATCTTTCTTTGGGACGGGTTTTAGGGAAATTGGGGTTGTGGAAAGAGGCGGTGGCACCACTGGAGAGGGCAGTCGCCCTTTCAGGGAACGGTTCCGATGCCTCGGTCCAACTGGGTCTGGCTTATGGCTCCTTAGGACGCTGGTCGGACGCCGTGGCGGTCGTGCGGCGGACTTTGGAGCGGGATCCGCAAAACTTTTCTGCCCTTCAGATTCTCGGCTGGGCGTATCTTGGGCTCAAGCAAGATCAGAAGGCGATGGAGACCTTCCGGTCCGCCCTAAAAGTCAAAGACGATCCTGTTGTTTCGGTCAATTTAGCGGCTCTGGAACTGGATTTAACGGCTCAACTGCTGGTGAGACGGGCATTTGAGCAAGCGTTGACCGTCGCCGAGGAAGCCGTCAAAAGGCTGTCCGCAATCAAGTCCGGGAACATTACCGATGTGGTCCGCTTGAACTTAGCACGAGGGTGGCGCCTGCTGGGAAAGGCACAGCAAGGGCTCGCCAAAGAGAAAGAAGCCCAACAAGCCCGCCAGCAGGCTCATTCTCTTCTGACCGAACTGTTGAAAACGAGCAAGGACCCTGATGTTTTGTTAGAGATGGCACGCTTGATGGTGGATAGGGGCGCTTTTGAAAAGGCAATGGAGTGGTGTCGTCAGGTGCTTCGGTCCCGACCAAAGAGCGAGGACGCTTACCTTATCTTGGGCTTCTGCGCCTACTCTTTGAGAAAGTGGGCCGGTGCCGAGCAAGCCTATCAGGAGGCGCTTCGGATCAACGCCAACAGCATCGACGCTCTGATGGGCTTGGGTTTGGTGTCCTTTGAGAAGGGTCGCTATGAGGAAGCGGCTTCTTGGTTTGAGAGGGTCCTAAAGATCAGCCCGGATCATCCGATTGCTCGGAGAAACTTGGAAGTAACCCGCCAGATGTTGACCAAAGGGGGATGAGGGTTTGCGGCGGGTCGCCGTTGTCGCAGCCCTACACAAAGCCGGAATTGAAGAGGCGCTTCGGGATCTGACGGAAAACCTGGAGCGCTTGGGCAGAGAAGTCTTTCTTTCCACTGAGGCAGCCGAACTTCTCGGATCGTCGTCCGGATACGATCCCTTGCCCCTTGACCAGATTGACCTGATCATTGCTCTGGGCGGTGACGGTTCCGTTTTGTCTGCAGCCCGTATGGCAGCCCCCTATCACATACCCGTTTTGGGGATTCGGCTGGGAGGGTTTGGTTTCCTCACGGAAGCCGAAAGGGACGATGCCGCCCAAGCCCTTTCGGCAGTCGCCAATGGAGATTTTTGGATAGAAGAGCGAACCCTTCTCTCGGGTTCTGTCTGGCGGTCGGAACAGGTCCTTTTTCAGGGTCTGGCGCTTAATGATGTCTTAGCCATCAAGTCTGTGGAAGCACCTTTGCCGCAGTGGGAAGTCTGTTTGAATGACCATTTCGTTTGTCGGTATCCTTCCGACGGTGTCCTTGTGGCCACTCCTACTGGGTCAACGGCTTACTCTCTTTCGCTCGGTGGACCCATCCTGGCTCCTGATGTGCCGGCTCTCTTGTTGTTGCCGTTGGCACCCCACTCGTTGACCATTCGCCCTTTGGTCCTCTCGGACCAATCTCGGGTGAGCATTACGCTCCTTCCTCAGCGCCGAATCGTTGATGGGGAAATCAGTTTGGATGGTCAGTTGCGTTATCCGATCGTCGCCAATGACCGTATTGAGGTGGCAGTGGCTTTGGAAAAAGCCCGGATCGTTCGCTGCAAAAAAACCTCTTTCTACGAACGTCTGCGCCAGAAACTTCGATGGGGCGAACGAGCCTAACCAAAGCCCTCCACCAGCTGACGGTGCGCATTGTCCGGTGCCGGCTTTGTCCCCGACTGGTGGCGTATCGGTCTCAGATCGCTCAGAAGAAAACCAAGCCGTTTGAGAACTGGACCTACTGGGGCAAACCCGTTCCGGGCTTTGGCGATCCTCAGGCATCTATTCTCTTCGTTGGTTTGGCTCCGGCTGCCCACGGAGGAAACAGGACGGGGCGAATGTTCACCGGCGATGGATCGGCGCGCACCCTGATGGAAGCCCTCTATCGGTGCGGTCTGGCGAACCAGCCCACTTCGGACCATCGCAAAGATGGGCTGAAACTTTTTGGCTGTTTCCTTACGGCTGTCTGCCGATGCGCCCCTCCCAAAAATAAACCGCTCCCTTCAGAACTCGTTAACTGCCGTCCTTTCCTCGTTGAGGAACTAAAGATTCTCAAGCAGGTGCGGGTCATTGTCGCTTTAGGACAGATAGCCTTTCAAGGTGTCCTTGCTGCCCTGAAAGAACTGTCCCAATCGCAAGGATTTGAAGGGAAGGCGCACATAGTCCGATGGCGCTTTGGTCACGGTCTTCATTACTCTGTTCCGGACCCAAGAGGTTTGGGGAACTTGGAGATTATCGCCTCCTACCATCCCAGCCGCCAGAACACCAACACCGGTCGCCTCACGGTAGCGATGTTGGAGGAAGTGGTCCGTCAAGCCGTGCAAAAGGCTTCCTCCAGGGCTCCCGACAGCGTCTAACCTAACCCACTTCGGCGCACCAGCCACCATTCCAACAACAAAAGTCCTGTTAACAGAAGGTATAAAATGGGGAGCGACGAGAGGGGAATCGTGATATCGGCGACTTGAGGGGACGTTGTAGCATTTTTTTGAAAAAACGCGACCATCTGCTCAACGGGCATCGTCGCCCCTCCTGTTGCGGCAGCCAGGCGTCTCAACCGCTGTCCGTCCGGAGGGGTTGTCCACTCGTCCGGCAGCTCTCTTCCGGTAGCCAGTTGCGGGAGTTCCCCCTGCCATTCTTTTTCGGGACTGGAAACAAACCGAACGACCTTTTGCCAAAAGGATGAGAACACTTTTGCCTTTTGAGTCTCTTGCCCCATCACCGATGGCCAGGCACCGGAGGCAGGGAAGAAAACGAGGCGACCAGGACCTTCTTCCCACCAGACAAGCAACGGTTTTCCGTGGTGCCGAGCGGCGATGTTGACCGACGGGTCTAAGGGCTGGATAGTGCGTCCCTCTTCCCAATCCGGAACTGAGCCAACGGCACTTCCCAAAGGATCTTCTAGAACCACCTCAGCCGATCCGCCGGTGATCGGGTCACTTATCTGCATTCGTGGCGGCAGCCCAAAGAGCCGGGCATTCCAACCTTGGGCTGCAGGACCAACCCAAATCACCCCTCCACCCCGTTTCAGGAACCCAACGATGGACAACGGAGAAACAGGGAATGAGTTGGAAAGCCCGCGAGTAAAGACCACGAGACAGTGAAACTTCTTCGTCCAATCGTCGGTGACGGGGATGAGATGTTCAGGTCCTGTCGCAAAAAACTTGCCTTCGGAAAGACCAACGAGGCTGACGATTTCCAGATTCGTATCCGACTCCAGAGCCCTCTTGACAAAGGTGAAATCCCAAGAAGGTGGGAAGGCGACTAACAGGACCCTTAGTTTCGTCGGCGCCTTCCAAATGGCGACTTCCGTTCGGTTATCTTCCTTCCAACCGTCAACACTTTCCACCTCAACCCGAACGATGTTCCAGTCTTTTTTCATTGGTGCAACCGTCCAGGTTCTCGCAACGGTCTGACCACGGTCCAAAGCGAGAATCTCGGAGCGCAGGCGCTGGCGCCCTTCATAAAGACTGAGGCGACAGGTCGTTCGGTCGGTCCCTCCCGTTCTCTGGACGGTGACCACTACGGATGCTGTTTCCCCGGAAAAGACCGACTGATAGGATGGCGAAGCCTTAACCGAAAAGTTCTGCAAAATGCGATGCCTCAAAGGGCACCAAAGCAGCCTCGTTCCCTTAGCCCGCAACGAGGACAGGATGACCGAATCCTTCAAGGGTTTGGTGTCCTGCCCGTCAGAAAGCAGGATCAGCCAGTCGGGTTGAACCTTTTGGCAAACCTCTCTTAATGCTTCCGAAAGCCGAGACTCGGGCTGACCGGAAGTCTTCCAATCAGAGGGTTGGCTGACGGGTTCCAATTCCCGACCAAAACGCCAGATCGTCCACTGAACCATCGGCGACAGTTTGGACAGAAGGGACTTTACTGATTGAGACCTTTCCCGAGGATCAACGGTCAGGGAGTCGTCCACGACCAAGGCTATTCTTGGCTGTTCCTTCTGGGATATTGGGACCGAGACGGTGACAGGTGAAAAGAGGATGACGAACAGGGCAATGACAAGAATCCTTAGGCTAAAAAGGGTCAGGGTCCGGAGAGTTGCTATGCGGTGGCGGGCAACAGAGAGGCGGGCAAAGGTGGAAGCCGTCAGCAGAAGGATCAATAGCCAAAAGAGAAATTGCATCCAGCCATCATCGGACACGGTCCATCATCGGCGCTTTGAAGCCTAACAGGCTCGTTGCTATGGCATCAGCCCCGGCAGCAATAACCCCATCCGCTCGTCCAGCCCCATTAAAAGGTTAAAGCATTGAATGGCATTTCCGGCGGCGCCTTTGGTTAGGTTGTCCAGAGCCGAGAGGATGATCAGAGTCTCGCTGAAACGGTCCCGAGCGAACGAGATATGGCAAAAGTTCGTTCCCGCAATGGCTTTCACCCGAGGCAACTGACCCGGTGGCAAGAGGTGGACAAAAGGCTCGTCGCCGTAGTCGGTTTGATAAAGATTGCGAATCTCGTCCTCGGTAAGGGGTTCGTTAAGATGGCAGTAGATAGTTGACAAAATGCCCCGGGAGATGGGGATCAAGTGGGGGGTGAAAGTCAGTTTGGGTGTCTGTTGGAAAAGTGGGGTCAGTTCCTGAATCATCTCTGGGGTGTGACGGTGGTTACCTGGGTTATAGGCGCGAAAATCTCCAAATAATTCCGTGAAAAGGTAGCCGACTTCCAGTCGGCTCCTGCCGGCGCCCGACACCCCTGATTTGCTATCCACGATAATGTCCGGTCCAATGAGGCGTCGCTTCGCGAGAGGTGCCAGCGCAATCAGAACCGAGATGGGATAGCAACCCGGATTGGCGATTAACGAGGCGTTGGCGATCTCGTTGCGGTGAAGTTCCGGCAAACCGTAGACGGCTTTTCTCAGAAGTTCGGGCGACCGGTGGGGCTGACGATAGACCCTTTCGTAGACCTCTGGTTCGTGAAACCGAAAATCCGCTGATAGGTCCACGACCTTGATCCCTTGCTCCAAGAGACTGCGGGCGATGTCCATCGCTACCCCGTTGGGCACACATAAAAAGGTTACCTGGACACCCTTGAGATGGTCCGGTTGGTAAGGGACACATTGCAAAGACGTGAGACCCGTCAAATGGGGATGGGCTTGTTCCAGGGATAGGGATTCCTCGGAACTCAGGCGCAGAACTGCTGTGATGTCCACCATCGGATGGTGGAGGAGAAGGCGCACCAATTCTCCGCCCGTGTAGCCCGTTGCGCCGATGACGGCGACTTTGATCCTTTCAGACACTAAAAGACCCTCATTTCAAGAACGGCGGAACTTCTCTCGTATTCGCTCCGTCAGGGACTTACTCTTGGACTGACCAGCTAAGGTGACCCCCATACTTTTCGCCAGTTCCTGCAGAAGGTGCCTTTGATCCTCGGTAATCGTTTTGGGGACGGCAAGATGAATGTGCACCATCAGATCGCCGCGGCGTCCACCGTGAAGGGTAACGAAACCCCTTTTGGGGATTTTTAAAACGGCGCCGGGTTCCGTTCCGGGGGGCACGACCAGTTCCACTTCGCCATCCAAACTGGGAACCTTGACGGTGTCTCCCAAGACCAATTGAGGGTAAGTGAGGGACCAGTTTAAATGAAGGTGGGGACCATCCCGTCTAAAAATGGGGTGCGGCTGGATGCGGAAAAAAACATAAAGGTCACCGGGAGGACCACCGGATTTGCCCGAGCAACCCTGCCCGGGGATTCTAAGGGGCATTCCGTCTTCGGCACCGGGGGGGACGACCACCCGAACAGTCCTGGTGGTTTCCGTCCGACCCACGCCTTGACAGGAGGGGCAGATTTCCGCTGCCGTTGTTCCCGAGCCGCCGCATCGCCGACACGTAAAAATGGTCCGGACGAATCCACCCGGGGTCCTTCGGGTGCTGACCTGTTGACCGGAGCCACCGCAGTCGGGACACGACCGGAACCCGCCCCGCGCCCCTGATCCGCCACAGTCCTGACAGGTGACCACGACGGGGGCTTCCACCTCTTTTTCCGCACCCTGGAAGGCTTCTTCCAAGGTAATGTCTAAGACCACCTCCACATCTTCGCCCCGCTCCGGTCGCGGCGTCGTTCGGGTGGCGGACCGAGGATAACCGAAAAAGTCATCCACCATTCTCCAAAGGTCCGAAAAGGGATCAAAACCGACGCCAGGCGACATCGGCACGTCGCCGACGGTGCCAAAAAGGTCGTATTGGCGCCTCTTTTCCGGGTCGCTTAAGACCGAGTAGGCTTCCTGGATTTGCTTGAACTTCTCTTCCGCTTCCTTCCGTCTCTCCGGATTGAGGTCGGGATGCCACTCTTTGACCAGCCGCCGGTAGGCTTGCTTGATTTCCTCCTGGGTGGCGTTTCGGTCAACGCCCAAAAGTTCATAGTAATCCAGAAATCGGCGTCTCATCGATTGTCCTCTGATCCCTTACTCAGAGTTTTCGGAAAAAGGCATCTCTTTCTCGGTCGGTGATGGCTCAGGCGCTTCCGATCCCCCCTCCTCGGGGGTGCCCGAGACAAGGGCTGCCGGTGGCTTGGTCGCCACGCGAACGAGGGCAGGTCGGATCACCTTTCCCCCCATTCGGTACCCTTTCCCCAGTTGCTCCACGATCGTTCCCTCATCCAAGTCCTCTCTTTCCACCCGGTCAACGGCTTCGTGAAGGAAAGCGTCAAAGGGAACTCCCTCTGCGGGAATGGGTTCCACATCCAACCTTTTGAGGGAGTCACGGAAGAGACGAATGATCAAGTCCAGTCCGTCTCGGTAAGCGTCCAAAGAGGTGGCTTCTTTCAAGGAATCGGCGGCTCGCTCCAGAGCATCCAAGACCGAGAGCAATTGAAGGACTGCCTCTTTCTTCCCCTCCTGGTAGGCGTCCGCTCTTTCCTGAAAGACCCTTTTGCGGTAGTTCTGAAAGTCGGCTAAAACCCTCTTCCAACGATCCTCCATTTCCGCTGCTGTTTGCTGAGCCTTTTCCAGTTCCTGCTTCAAAACTGCAATGACCTCGTCGGGTGACGGCTCCGATGCCTCGGGAGCCGGGACCTCACCGGCGCCGTGCAGGACCGGAGCCTGATTCGCCTCCGCCTCCGGCTCAACTGAGCCCTTTTCTTCCGTTCTCTCCTCGTCGGTCATCGTCGCCCATCCCTCCGACAGGGGTAATGGTCAGTTGTCCAGTTCTTTAATCTTAGCAGAATCATTGGCAAGGGCGACCGCCCGCCCAAAAACCGTTTTTAGGTCCCCAGCCGGTCCAACCAGGAAAGGATGCGGCTTCTTTTAATATCCTCCGTTAGCGACCGAGTTTCCGCATAGAGGTGGATGGCTGTTAGGATCAAACAAAGCGCAACCTGAAAAGAAAGAGGGGACAAAAGGGCGGGCACAAGACCCACCGCGCCACCTAAGGGATTGGAACCGGCATCCCCCAGCATCCCTCGCCTATGCAAATCATCCGGAGCGTAGGACAGGCTGGCGGCGATCAAAGGGCTTAGGGCAATAACGCCCATAGGACCAGCCATCACCGTTGCCAACAGGCTGTAGAGCCAAAACCCCTTCAGCGCCCGACCCGGTCGTTTGTCCAAAAGATTGATGAAGTTGGCGGACAGGGCAATCAGACAGCCGCCGGTCAATCCTTCCAGCCGGACTCCGTGCCAGGAAAAGGAGACGACCAAAGCAAGGAGACTTCCGAGGACTGCTTTGACGGCACCCGTTGTCAATTTTCGTTCATCAAAGAAACTTTTCAAGTGTCCCCTCAGCCCTCGGACGGTCGGGTTACCCCAAAGGTCATCGCTCAACCCGATCAGACAAAACACAAAAGCGACCAAAGGAAAAATGACCCAAATCTGCCTGTCCGAGTCCTGCCCCAACGCCGACCGGACAGCAAGAAGGAGGAGACGGTCCGTCTCCAGCCAGCTCTGGCTCATTATCAAAACGAGCCAGCCAACCAGGCTGCCGGCAACGATGGCGATCCCAGCAGAGCCAGTGACTCTTTCTCCAAGGTAGTTAAGCGTCTGCACTCGCTTCCAGTTCTTCAGAACACCGAGCACCAATCGGCAAGTTACTGCCGATAGCAGCAAGGCGATAACAAGGACCAGCCCTCCCGTCACAACCTTCACTCCACTTTGGGTGGTGTGATCCCGATCTGCTTTTGATATTTCCCTCCTCGTTGGGCATAACTCACTTCACAAATCTCGTCAGCGCTGACGAAGATGACCTGAGCGATGCCTTCACGGGCATAGACCTTTGCTGGCAACGGTGTGGTATTGGAGATCTCAATGGTCACATAACCCTCCCATTCGGGCTCCAGAGGAGTCACGTTCACGATAATACCGCAGCGCGCATAACTGCTTTTACCGAGAACGATGCCGATCACGTCGCGGGGTATGCGAAAGTATTCCACGCTTCTTCCCAAAGCAAAAGAGTTGGGTGGGATGATGCAATACTCACCCTTGTAAGGAACGAAGGCTTTTTCGTCAAAGGCTTTTGGATCCACCAAGGCGCCCCACACATTGGTAAAAATTAAGAACTCATCCGCGACCCGCATATCGTATCCATAAGAACTTAATCCGAAACTAATCACACCTTTTCTAACAAGGGAATCCTCAAAGGGCTCAATCATCCCTTTTTCTAAAGCCATCGTCCGAATCCAGCGGTCATTGCGCACACCCACAGGAGCCACCTCCTCATCGTTTTGTTTTATGTCCGGTCATTTGGATAGAGGTCACCCCAGACCTTGTCCGCAGCTTCTTTTCCTGATGCTAAGCAGTCAGGAATGCCTATTCCTCTTAGCCAATTGCCGGCAAAAGCCAGACCAGTCAAACGCGTTAGGCTTGCCTCCACCTCAGCAAGAAAAAGGTGGTGTCCCACACGGTAAAGGGGGAGGGCTTTTTCCCAACGAAAGAGCCACCACTTTATCGGTTGTCCTTTTATTTGGAGGATCGGTGCAAGATGATTTAAAGCCTTCCGGACGATTTGGTCCTCTTGTTGATCGTTTGTTGCCGATGGATCGCCAAGAGCGACAAAGCAACGAAGCAAATGAAACCCTTCCGGTGCGCGACCGGGAAATTTTACCGAAGAAAACGTGCAGCCGCTTAGGAAAGATCCTTCCGCTTCGGGAATGAGAAAGCCCGAGCCCTCCAAAGGTTGAGCGATTTGTGCCGAGTGAAAGGCAAGGGAAATCGTTAGGGAAGACCGGTAAGGTAAAGCAGCAAGGCTCTTGGCAAGGTCGCCATCCAAATGTTTCATTAAGGCGGCGACCTCCCAAGCATTGGCTGCCAAAATGACGCCGTCGGCGGTGATCGTTTGTCCAGACGAAAGAGTCAGTTCGTAAGATCCGTCTGTCCTGATGAGTGTCTGGGCGCTATCAAAAATGATGGTGATATAGGGGGCGACTTCCTCGGCGAGAACATCCACTAATTCGCCGATGCCCCCAAGAAGGGTAACAAAAAAAGATCTTCCCGAACGATTGGCCGGGCGCAGTGCCGAAGAGAGCAGCCGCAGAAGGGTTTTTTTGCCGGGCTGGCGAAAGAGATTCCAAAGGGTCGGAAGGGTCCAGCGGACACTGACTTCTTGACCTGCCGCCCCATAGATTCCATTAACAAGGGGCAGCACGATTCGTTCCGTAGCTTCTTTCCCTAACAGTTTCTCAAAAAAATCACGAACGCTGACATCTTCTTGCGGGGCATCGTAATGTTTGAAAGGTGCGGTAAGGGCTGCCCATTTCCCCCTCCAGGAGAGAAGATCCGTGTTGAGAACCGAAAATAAATCCGGTCGGAACGAGAGAAAGGCGTGGGGCACTGCTCTCAAGCGTCCCTTCCATAAAATAAAAACCTTTCTCGCACGTGGATTAGTTCCGATGATCCGTTCCGACAATCTCAATTCTTCGCATAGTTTTAATGCGAACGGCTTGGTCGTGATAAAAGAATCCGGACCTGCCTCTACGAGAAAGCCGTCTTCCTTTATGGTCCAGGCTTTGCCGCCGAACCGCCTTTCCTTTTCAATCAAAATGACGGATCCTGTCCCGTGGTTCCCACGGATTTTTTTTACCAAATGGTAGGCAGCGGAAAGACCGGACAGTCCTCCTCCAACGATGACAATGGTTTTATCCTTCTTCGGACTCATCGGCATCATCAGTTGGGCTTTTTTCTCTGATTTGAGGGCGAACGGCGACAGTCTTAAAATGGGTGTATAAGACCTGACCGACTTTTCCCTTGATCGGGCGAACATACCGAGCCTCTGTGTAATCTACTTCTACCCATTGAGAGGTTCGGCGGCTGCTGTGAGCCGCGACCAGTCGGGCGGCTTCTTGAATGATGTGGCTGGGAACAGACTGATCTTTTTTGTCCCGTTTCAGCAAACCGTGTCCTCCCGGTGCCCCCTTCGTGTGAAACCAAAGATCGTGCGGTGCTGCCGCCCTTAACAACAGTCTATTTTCTTCCTGATTGCGACCTAGCCACACTTCGTAGCGTTCTCCCACTTTCTTTCTCAAAAACGGGACGGGCTTTTCTTTCTTTCGGGGAGCGGGAGCGGGTGCTGGCGGTTGAACCGCCTTCGTCAGATTGACCAATGCCGGTCCTTGCAGTTGCTCGGCTTCTTTCAAAAGGGTCTCCAGGCGGCTTTTTTCTTTTGCCAATCGTGACAGTGCCTGAGGGATCGCTTGATGGGCTCGCTTGAGCCTTTTGTAAGTCTCAAAATACTCTGCCGCTGCCTGAGAGGGAGTCAGCCCTTCTTGGATACGAATGGTCAGCACAGCGGTCGGATCTTCCGGATCAGGCAGTTCCACCAGCCGAGCGTCTTTGGGAATGGCGTGCAGGTGGGACAAAAGAGCCTCTCCGTATTTGCGATAAAGGACGAATTGACAAGTCATCTGCTGCTCTTGTTCCAGTTTGGCTATCTTTTTTGTCAGTTGGTCCCATTGCTGCCGCAAGGATCGGAGCAACCCTTCCCGCGCTTGCCGTTCCGCCGCTTCTTGGATGATTTGTTGAGCCAAGGAGAAGATGGTGGGTCCCATTTCCGCAAGGGGCTCTCCGCTAGTGGTCGGTTGGGGCAACGGGATTGGGTAAATGAGGGATACCTTTTCTGTCGGATTTGGGTAACGGACCGGTTGAAAGGAGGACGATTGGGCAATTATGGTCAACCGGTTCCACGATGCCAACAGCCGTTCCCAATCCTCCTCCTGCATTGAGGAAATGGGCGTGGAGGGGCTCAGATTGGACCCGTGTAGAAGAAGAGCGATGAGATGGGGGCTCATTCCGGTGAAGGATTGTCTCAATCCTTCCTCCAAGGTGACCGTCAGAGCGCTCAGCCGATCCCGCACCTCTTCAAACCTTAAAGAAAAAGGGTTCACTCTGCCCTGAAGGGGTGGCGGTTGGTAGGGCAAGCCGGGAAGAATCTGTCGCACTCGGTTAAGGGAAGCGGGGATTCTCTTCCAGGCATCTCTTATCAGACCGGTGTCCTCGTGGACCGCCACGACGTTGCTTCGGTGACCCATTATCTCGCATATAAGGGTTAAGGACTCTGCTTTTTCTTGATTGGCGAACCGCAGGAAAACAAGCCGGTCAAAATCCTTTTGAACCGCCTCGTTGAAAGTGCTCTGGTCCAGCCACGCTCGCAGGCTTTTGACGAAGGGAACAGGCTCTTTGAGGCCTTCCCGACGACCCCTGGTCCAGGCGACAAAGGGGGCAGACGGGTGAATGCCCACAACGATGTGTCCCCAACCCCCTGTGGTGGCGGCAACGGTGATGGCGATGGTAGTGGAATCCAGTTGACGGACCGCCGTGACGGGTTGTCCCCCAAACATTCTATTGATCTCTTTGGTGATTGCCAAAAGGGTGAGGCTATCTAACTGCATCGCTTTTCAGACTCTTAGATAAAGAACATTCTCGGATGAGCCAAGCGTTTCTCTCTTTCCCAAGCGCAGAGTTCGGCAAGGGTGAGAGAGGAAAGAACTTGTTCCATTGCCGACTGAAGCCTTCGCCATACCTCCATCGTGGCGGAGAGTTGGGCTCTCTCTTTCAGGACAGGGTCTGCCGGCTCTATCTCCAAAAACTGCCCTTCCAAAGCGTTGACGATCTCCAACAGTGTTATTTGTTCGGGTGACCGGGACAGGCTGTAACCACCTCTGGCTCCTCTTTGACTAACGACTAATCCGGCTCTTTTGAGAGGGATCATCAGTTGCTCCAAATACTGGGCAGGGATACCCTGTCCTTCCGAAATTTCTTTCACTTGAACGCGTCTGCCGGGTTCTTTCAGACCCAATTCGGTCATTGCCATAAGACCATACCAAATTCTCGTTGAGATGCGCACGGAAGACCCTCCTCGCTGGTCTTTGTCAAGTATGTCAGCAGTGGGCTCTACTTGCGTTAGAATCCTGACTGTCTTTGAGGTGACGGGTGTGAGTGAGGACTATCTGAAGGCAGGCATTGCCTTTGTCGGAGGTATTCTTATTGTCCTGGTCTCGTTCTATGTCGGTAAGCAAGTCATAGGTCCCATATTGTCGCCCCGACCGGAGCCCGTTGCGGAAGGGATTCCTGCTGAGGAGGTTTTAAAGACCACACCCCGACCGGTGCCCAATGCCATCTACCGCAAAGATACTGACGGAGTGCCAAAAGAGACGGTCGTTTCGGTGGAGCCAATCCCTCGTCCCACCCCTCCAGAGGGTCCACCTGAGGAGTCACCCACCGAAGAGGTTAGCCCGACGCAACCTCCTGCTCGTCCACCCAGACCGGCGGTCGTCGGTAGTGTCCCTGCCGAGAGACCTACTCCTCCTCAACCTCCCGAGCGAAGACCGCTATCGCCTCCGGAGCCGACCACAGAGAGTCCTCCTGTTACGGAAAGAGCGGTCACCCCACCACCTCCTCCCCCTCCCCCATCGGTTCAGGAGAAGCGCTTCTGGGTGAGGGTCGGCGTTTACTCGTCGTCCGCCAATGCGGAACGAGCCCAGGAATTATTAGTACAAAAAAATCTGGAATCTTTTGTCAAAGAAGATGCGGGACCTTCCGGTTCTCGGTTCAAGGTGTATGTCGGGGCTTTCAGCAACAGAGCCGAGGCGGAAAGTGTCATCAAAGAGTTGGCTCAAAAAGGCATTGAAGCCGTCGTGGAAGAAGTTACTTCGGAGTAACGATGCCTGGGCAAGAGTGGACATCCATCCTTATCATCTTGGCGGTCTGGGGGCTTCTCCTTTGGGTCCTCCTTCTTCCCCAACAGCGACAGAGGCGGGAGCGGGAGAAGTTCCTGGCTTCTCTTAAAGCAGGAGACGAGGTGGCGACGACGGGTGGCATCTGTGGGAGGATTTTGAGCGTAGACGGAGATCTGGTAACTCTCCGGATTGCCGACGGGGTTACGGTCAAGGTTCTAAAGTCGGGTATCCATCGCCGACTGGACAAGGAAGAATCCAATAAGTTAAAGGCGGTTTTGAAGAAGGGGGGCGGATAGGGACTCTTGCTCCCCATCCTGACCTCCCAGCAGTCCCGTCAGTTAGACCGGCTGGCGGAGGCGGCAGGTATCGCGCCCCTTGTCTTAATGGAGAACGCTGCCTTGAGGGCGGCGGAAGTTTGCTTTCAGCACTTTGAACTGGATTCCCCAAGCCGAATCGCCGTCGTCGCCGGAAAGGGGAACAATGGGGGCGATGGTCTGACCCTTGCCCGTCACTTAACAATCGCCCGCCACTCAGTGAAGGTGTTTCTCCTCGGCAATCCGGACGAGTTGAGGAACGAGGCGGCGATTAACTACAGAGCCTGCCTAAGTTTGGGGATCCCCATTTGTCCGATCCGCACGGACGGCGACAGGACCCTTATTGAGGCGGGATTGAGGGAAGCCGATTTGGTCGTTGACGCCGTCCTCGGCACGGGGGTGACCGGTTCGGTTCAAGGGCTACCGAAACTGGCGATTGACGCTCTCAATAGTTGTGGGAAACCGATTTTGTCCATTGACATTCCTTCGGGTCTCAACGCCGACACCGGTCAGGAATGTGGGGTAGCGGTCCGAGCCCATACGACGATCACCTTGGGTGCCCTCAAATGGGGCACTGTCCTTTATCCTGGATCGGAACTTTCGGGAAGCCTGTTTTTGGGCGGATTGGGCATTCCCGAGACAGTGGTTGGGGCGCTGGAAGTTCGGTCCTTTCTGATGACCGCCGAGTCAATGGTGGGGCTGTTGCCCGTTCGCCGTCCCAACACCCACAAAGGGGACTATGGTAAGGTTCTCATCATCGGTGGTTCCCCTGGGATGACGGGGGCAGCCTTTCTTGCCGGCAGAGCAGCCTTGCGCTGTGGGTCGGGTCTTGCGATGGTGGCTGTTCCCTCCAGTTTGAATACCGCCGCTGAAGCGGCGAGTCTGGAAGTGATGTCGTTGCCCGTTGACGAGACGGAAACCGGTTCCATCGCTGATTCGGCTCTCTCCCAATTGTCCCCTCGTATAGAGTGGTCCGATGTGGTCGCAATCGGCTGTGGCTTGTCTCGTCATCCCCGCTCGTTGTCCCTTGTGCTTCAGATTGCCGAAAAGGTGGACAAACCCCTCATCATTGACGCTGATGGTCTCTTTGCAGTTGCCCAGGACCCTGGGATCGTCAAAAAAAGGAAGGCACTGACCGTTCTGACGCCTCATCCTGGCGAAATGGCTGTTTTGCTGAAGAGCGACCCTCAAAAGGTGCAAACCGATCGGGTCGGTTCGGTTCTTGCAGCATCGGAGCAATATGGTGCGATCGTCGTTTTGAAGGGAGCCCGCACTCTTGTCGCGGACCCAGACGGCAGGGTGATGGCCAATCCGACGGGCAATCCGGGGATGGCGACGGCAGGGAGCGGCGATGTCTTAACCGGAATGATTGCCTCTGTTTTGGGGCAAGTGATGCTGAACTCGGGAGCGACGCTGTCTCTTCCCATTGCCACTCAGGCAGTTGCTGCTGCCGTTTTCCTTCACGGATTGGCAGGGGACATTGCCACTTGGGAAAAGGGCGAGTGGTCGCTTATTGCCTCTGACATTATTGACCACTTACCCAGGGCGATAATGGAGCCCGAACTGGCGCACCCGATCCCTCTGCGTCCGTTAAGTCCCTTCGTCCGAATGATCTGGCGGGGTAGGGGAGAGAAAGGACGAATCGGCTGGCCGGTCCCGAATTCCCCATCCCGATAACCGTCAGACCTCGTAAGGGATTTCCAGTTCCTCAAGAAGGCGGACCAGGAACTCTTTGGACCGGACCATTTCAGCGTCCAGGTCGGGAATTTTGCCCAGGTCCAGACCGACCATTCCAGCAAACTGATGTTTTTTGAGACCGTTCAAAATTGCCCGAAAGTCAATGGTCCCTCTGCCCAACCCCAAATGTTCATTGGTCCTTCCGTCATTGTCCGAAAGATGAACATAAAAGATCCGAGAGCCCAGTTTTTCAACGGAAAGGGGCAGAAGTTCCTTTTGAGCGTGGAGGTGGGCGGTGTCCAGCACAAATCCCAAGTTGGGATGACCAGCATGGTCAAAGAGACGGAGGGCGGCGTCGGTGTTACTGATCATCTCCCCGACCCTTGGCTCTAAGCAGAACCGCAATCCGTTGCGCTGCGCCTTCTCCGCCAAAACAGTGAAGGATTCCACCAAGACCGTCCACTGGTCGCTCCAATGAAAACCTTCGGGCACGACCGGTCGGAAATCCACATTGAAATCAATGGATTGCTCGTAGGGTCGGGCTCCCTGAAAGGTTAAAGGTGGAGTGAAGGAATCAGTCTGGATCGTGCGGCAGCCAAAAAAGACGGCACATTCGCAGGCAAGGTCAAAAAGGGAGAAGGCGTTCCGTCGTTCTTGATCGTTAAGGGAAACAACTTGAGGAAGAACAGGGCAAAAATTGACGATGCGGATGCCCAGGTCATCGGCAAGGTTTTTTATCGGATGACGGTTTTGGTAGACGACTTTTAGGTTGTCCTCTCCCACCCCCTCCAGTTCCGCAAACCGAAATCCCAGTCGCGCCATATCCTTTAGCGCTTGAAAAGTGTCGGAGAGGGAAGGAGGATAACCGTAGCGACTGATGGCATACAGCCAGCAACAGCCCACTTGAACCATCCTTAAGACCACCTTTCCAAGACAGGACTTACCTTCGGTCTAAAATAATGGCGGTGACGATCCTTGTCGGAGCGCTTCATTCACATACGGGGTGCTCGTCAGCACAACTTAAAAAACATTGATGTCCTTCTCCCTAAGGAGAAGTTGATTGTTATTACGGGAATATCGGGATCCGGAAAAAGTTCCCTTGCTTTTGACACCCTTTATGCCGAAGGGCAGAGGCGCTATGTGGAGTCGTTGTCGGCGTATGCTCGGCAATTCTTAGGGCGTCTGGAGAAGCCCGATGTGGACTTCATTGAAGGTCTCTCGCCCGCCATCAGCATTGACCAGAAAGGGATGCATCACAATCCCCGTTCAACGGTGGCGACGGTGACGGAGATTTACGACTACTTGCGCCTCCTCTTTGCCCGTGTGGGGACGCCCCACTGCCCCTCCTGCGGTCGCCCCATCGTCCAGCAAACGCCTGAAAAGATCGTGGATCAGGTTTTGTCGCTACCCGAGGGGACCAGGGTGCACATCCTTGCTCCCGTCGTTCGTGGTCGGAAGGGAACTTACGGTCATCTCTTGGAAGAGATCCGCCGGCAGGGTTTTGCCCGCGTTCGTCTGGATGGAAAAGTGTTAACGATAGAGGAAGCCCTACAGGTTCAACTGGACCGTTATCGCCAGCACTGGATTGAGATTGTGATTGACCGGTTGGTGATCCGGTCGGACATTCGGAGCCGGTTGAACGATTCGGTAGAGACAGCACTGCGGGCGGGCAAGGGGACCGTGATCGTTCAGGTTTTGGACGCTCTAGGGGACAAAAGCGTTCAACGCCTGATGAAGTCTCTTGCGGGGCGACCTGGCGCACCTTCTTTTGATGGGGAACTGGTCTTCAGCGAGCACTTTGCCTGCCCCGACTGTGGGACCAACATTCCCGAACTTCAGCCTCGGAACTTCAGTTTCAACAGCCCGTATGGGGCTTGCTCCGAATGCGATGGTCTGGGCTACAAAGCGGAGTTTGACCCTGACCTGATCATCCCCAATCCCAATCTGTCCATCGCCGACGGCGCTATCGTTCCGTGGAAACTCTATACCAGTAACTACAAAAGGGCAGTTCTGAAGGCGGTCGCCGACACCTACGGTTTTACCCTTACGACTCCTATTCGGGAACTGGACAAAAATCAACTCAATGCCCTTCTTTACGGCACCGACCGCCCCGTCACTGTCCAATATGTGAACCGACACGGACGGTTCCGGACGATCACGACGACCTTTGAGGGCATCATCCCTATCTTGAAGAAAGACTATCAGGAAAACGGAGACGAATGGCGAGAGGTGTTGAGACCCTTCACCGCAATGAAGCCCTGCTCCCGCTGCCAAGGAACGCGCTTAAAGCCGGAGAGTCTGGCGGTGACCATCCGAGCGACCTTTCCGCCTCTTTCGCCCCTGCCCTTCCCCGCGGATGATCCTCAAGAGTGGGAGTCTGGGGAAAAGGTGTGGCGCTGGAACATTGCTCAAGTTTGTAACCTGTCCGTTGATGAGGCTTTTCGGTGGATCAGTCACCTTCGGCTGACGGCAAAGGAGCAGACCATTGCCCATCAGATTCTCAAAGAGATTCGCAACCGGCTTCAGTTTCTCGTGGATGTGGGGCTGGGCTACCTAACCCTTGACCGCCAAGCGTCCACTCTGGCGGGAGGGGAAGCTCAAAGGATTCGGCTGGCGACCCAGATCGGGTCGGGGCTGACGGGTGTCCTCTACATCCTGGACGAGCCTTCTATCGGGCTCCATCCCCGTGACAACCGGCGCTTGATTGAGACCTTGAAGAGAATGAGGGATCTGGGCAACACGGTCATCGTCGTGGAGCACGACGAGGAAACGATTAAAAGTGCCGACTTCGTCGTGGACTTGGGTCCTGGCGCCGGCGAGCACGGGGGACAAGTTGTGGTAGCGGGAACAGTGGAAGAGGTGATGTCGTGCCAGCAGTCCATTACCGGTGACTATTTGGCTCGTCGCCGGCAAATCCCCGTGCCAACCGTTCGGAGAAAAACAAAAGGGGCTTGGCTGACGGTGACGGGAGCCCGGCTGCATAACCTCAAGAACATCACCGTCCACTTTCCGCTCGGTCTCTTCATCTCCTGCACCGGAGTTTCCGGGTCTGGAAAGAGCAGTTTGGTCGTGGACATTCTCTATAACGCTCTGGCTCAGATGCTCCATTCAGCGACGGTCCGACCAGGTCCTTACGACGAGATCTTCGTTGCCGACGAAAAGACAGGGGAGAAGCGCCCTGTGCGCGAATTCATTGACAAGGTCATCAACATTGACCAGTCACCGATTGGCAGGACCCCAAGGAGCAACCCCGCAACTTACACGGGCGTTTTCACCCACATTAGGGAACTTTTCTCCGCCACTCGGGACGCCAGAGCCCGAGGCTACGCCCCCGGTCGTTTCAGTTTCAATGTCAAGGGGGGGCGGTGCGAGGCGTGCCAGGGGGAGGGCTACATCAAGGTGGAGATGCACTTTTTGCCCGATGTCTTTGTCCCCTGTGAGGCGTGCAAAGGACTTCGGTATAACAAAGAGACCCTTCAAATCAGGTATAAAGAGGCAACCATTGCCGATGTCCTAAATATGACCGTGGAACAAGCGCTCTCCTTCTTCTCCGCCATTCCGCCCATTGTGCGGATTCTCCAAACTCTGAACGATGTCGGTCTGGGTTACATCCGGCTGGGACAGCCGGCGACGACTTTGAGCGGTGGCGAAGCGCAGAGGGTGAAATTAGCCAGCGAACTGTGCCGAAGGAGCACGGGCAAAACCCTTTACATTCTGGATGAACCCACCGTCGGGCTTCATTTCTACGATGTGGAGCGGCTCCTTAACGTCCTACACCGCTTGGTGGATATGGGCAACACGGTCATCGTCATAGAGCACAACTTGGAAGTCATCAAGACGGCGGATTGGATTATAGACCTGGGACCGGAGGGTGGCGAAGAGGGTGGTTGGATCGTTACTGAGGGACCCCCCGAACAGGTTGTGAACCATCCGTCCAGTTATACGGGAAGGTTCCTCAAGCCGATTCTTAACAATGCTGGGGATGGCTCCTCTCCTTCCCCTCGGGCAAGAAAAACGAAGCCGGCGGTAGTCCTCTGAATTAGACGGTTACGGCGACCATTGTGATAGACAAGAGAGAACCGAGAATGCCGATCAGCCAGAACAGGTAAACGATTTTGGGTTCGTCCCAGCCCCATAGTTCAAAAGTGTGGTGGATTGGGGTCATCGGGAAGAGGCGCCGACCGGCTCCGAACCGTTTCTTAGTCCACTTGAAGTAGCCTACTTGGAGGGCAACGGTCGCCTGCTCTATCCAGAAAACGGTTCCTGCCAGTAGAAGAGAAAGACCACCGTCCGCAAGCAGACCTGCCGTCGCCAGCCCTGCTCCTAAGGCGAGGGAACCCACATCGCCCATCATCACCTTTGCCGGATACCGGTTCCACACGAGAAAGCCCCCACAGGTGCCGGTCAGGATAAGGGAAAAGATGAGCGATTCGGCTGCGCCCCGAAGGTTGGCACTGACGGCGGCAGCAACGGACGCGACCGCCACCAGCCCTGCCGCCAGTCCATCCAGCCCATCGGCGATGTTGACGCCGTTGACCGTCGCCAGGATTAAAAGGGTAGGGAAGAGGAGTCCTGTCCCTAAACCGGCTGGCTCCAACTGCCAGCCGGCTACTTGTGCCATTAAGAGTAGGACAACGGTCAATAGGATCTGCGCGCAGAGTTTAGAGGGCGTCCTCAAACCCTTTTGCCTTTTCAGTTTTGCCCAGTCATCAACAAACCCGAGGGTCCCGAAAGCGATGACGGCGGCTGCCAGCCAGAGGGTCTTGAAGGTCATTGCGAAAACTAAAGGAACCAACGACAGGGAGACCAGGAACGAGAGACCTCCTAAAGTCGGTGTCCCCGCTTTCTGTTGATGCCTTTCCGGAACGTCCTCTCGGACCGATGATCCCCGAATTCTTTTCAGGTAGGGGATCAAAAGACCCGTTACAAAAGCCGTCACCGCAAAAGCAATGATGCCTGCCAGCAACCCCTTCGTCATCCTATTGACCTGCTCTTCACCTGGGTCTTCCGTCCAAAGGCAAAGAGACCCATTGACCGGAGGCTGCTGACCGATAAATGGCTTCCATTAGTTCGTGAACCTTCAGTCCATCGGTAAAGTCAGGTTTGGGAGGGGTATCGTCTACGATCGCCTTCAGGAAGGAAAACTGGGCGTGAATGTGGGAGCGGGTCCATCCGAGAGTGAACTTAGGGGACGGGTAGGAAGCGGGAGCAGGATACTTTTGAACGGTAGAAAGTTTCTGGTAACCCCACCGATTGGCGGGGAGAGTCCGGTCAAAGGTCCAAAGCCAGTTCGGTTCCATCAGGTTGAATCCCAGAGCCCCCCGATCGCCGTGGACTTCCAGTCGCAACTCATCTTCCGTTCCTGTTGCCACCCGGGAAAACTCCACTGTCCCCACAGCACCACTTTCAAAACGGATCAATGCCCAGGCAGCATCGTCCACTTCCACAGGGGCTTTCCTCGTCCTGTCCTCGGGAAGAGGTCTTTCCTTGATAAAGGTCTCAACAGCGCCGGAAACGGCAATCGGACGATCCACCCCTTCCAGCAAGTAGAGCATCAGATCCAGAAGGTGGGGTCCCAGGTCCACCAAAACCCCACCGCCGATGATCTCCTTTCTAAGCCGCCATTCCAAAGGTCTGTTGGGATCCACATAGCCGGAGTGAAGGTAGCAGCCCCGAAAGTGGAACAACCGCCCGACAAAGTTGTTGGTCATCAGTTCTTTCGCCTTGAGCATCGCCGGAAAGAATCGGTATTCGCTGACCAACTGAAACTTGATCCCTTCTGCAGACACCGCACTCGCTTCCTTGACCAATGCTTTTGCTTCCTCGTAGTTGAGGGCGAGGGGTTTTTCACAATAGATGTGTTTTTTGGCTGCCAAGGCTTCCCGAATGATCGGTGCGTGGTCCCTGTTGGGCACGCAGATGTCCACCAGGTCCACCTTGGGATGGTGCACGACCTCCCGAAAGTCCGTCGTCCAAAAAGAGAACCCTCCTTGCTCCATTCCCTTTTTCGCTGCCCGTTCGTCCACATCGCAGACCGCCACCAGTTCAATGGGGCAGGGCTGACCGTCGTAAAAGAGAGGAATGGACCGCCAGGCATAAGTGTGGACTCGTCCCATCAGACCGAACCCAATAACCCCGATGCCCACGGGTTTATCCGTCATTTCCTTACACCCCTTTCGTCTAACTATGGCAGGTCCCCAATTGCGGGTGTCGGGGAGAACTACTTCATCTAAGGCTAGCGAAAAGGCTTTTGAGTTTCACCGGTTAACCTGAAGGCAAAAAAACCTTTGAAGGACTGATGCGGGTTCTTTTAGCCTCTGCGCTGGTTGCCAACAGAGACCTGTTGTGGGGACTTAAAAAGACCTGGCAGGGATTGAGTGTAGGGCGGGCGGGCAATTCCTCTCTCCGTAATAATGGCGGAAACCAGATGATTGGGTGTCACATCAAATGCCAAATTGAAGGCAGATGCCCCTTCGGGAGCCACTTTGACCCCTTTCCATCCTAAAACTTCATCGGGGCTTCGCTCTTCAATCGGAATGTGATCACCGGAAGGAAGGCTTATGTCCAAGGTAGACGCCGGGGCAGCCACATAAAAGGGGATTTGGTGATAAGCGGCAGCCACGGCAAGCATATAAGTGCCGATCTTGTTCGCCACATCGCCATTGGCAGTGATCCGGTCCGCTCCGACGATCACTAAGTCCACCAAACCCTTTTGCATCAGGTAGGCAGCAGCCCCGTCAGCGATCAGCCGGGCGGGTATGCCCTCCTGAAGGCATTCCCACATCGTCAAGCGGGCGCCTTGGAGGACCGGTCGGGTCTCGTCCACCCAGACAAGTTGGACTTTTCCTTGCCGATAAGCGCTTTTGATGACGCCCAAAGCGGTCCCGTGACCGCCCGTCGCCAGCGAACCGGTGTTGCAATGGGTCAAGATACGGGCGCCTTTCGGCACCAGTTCCGCACCCAGTTGACCCATCGTCCGATTCGCCTGCAAGTCCTCTTCCCAGATTTGCAGGGCTTCTGCCTCAAGGCGAGAAATCGTTTCCTGACTAACCCGATCCACCAAGCCATTGAAGACCTGAAGCATCCTCTTAACAGCCCACGAGAGATTCACGGCGGTCGGTCGGGAACCGATGAGAATGCTCGCTGCCGTTGTCAATGCTTCTGCCAGGTCGGTGCCCTTTTCAAAAGCCTTTCTGGCTGCCAAGACCATTCCGAAAGCAGCGGCGATGCCGATAGCGGGTGCGCCCCGAATCACCAGGTTTCTGATCCCCTCAGCAACTTCATCCGCCGAATGGCAGGTGACCCACTCCACCTTGTCCGGCAGGACTCTCTGGTCCAGCAGGCGAAGGGTTGCTCCGGTCCATTCCAAAGCCTTGACCTCAGCCATTCGTCGTCACCCAATGCCTCCGCGTCTTCTCTGACTGATCGTCTCAGTCAAAATATTGACAGATTAACGAGAGAGGTGAGGGCACATGCTTCGGGGATGGCTGGCTGTGGTCCTGTTGGGATTGGCGACTGTTGGGTTTTGCCAAGTCCGGGCGCAGAAGGTTGACTATGCCGGATGGAAGAACACGATTAAACTGACCAACGGTCTAATAGAGGTTTATGCCGTCAGTGCGGTCGGTCCTCGGATCATTGACTTTCGTCCCGTCGGCGGTAAAAACATCTTTCACGTCCGCAGGGACGAACTGGGCAAATCGGGAGAAAAGGAGTTTCGCCTGCGGGGAGGCTGGCGACCTTGGCTGGCGCCCGAAATTGACCCCAAGGTCTCTCTGGTCACCTGGTTCCCCGATAATGTCCCCTGCCAAGTCCAATTTCATCCCAACTTCGTTCGGTTGATCGGACCAAAGGAGCCCGATAGCGGGATTCAGAAGGTTGTTGATATTGCGCTCTTCAAAGACCAACCAAGAGTTCGGGTCACCGTTCGGCTAAGGAATGTGTCTAAGAAAGCGGTTACCTATTCTGCTTGGAGCCTCCCTGTGTTAAAGCCGGGTGGCAGGGCGATCGTTCCCCTTGATGTGGGCGACCTGGATGCTTTGGCGGAGACAAGGAAGATCATTCTTTGGAGTTACGGTAATCCGACGGATCCCCGCTTCACTTTCTTTAACAAGTTGATTGTCGTTGATCAGGCAAAGGTGCCGCCTCGGGAGCGGCTAATCGGTCGGTTTCGGCGCCACAACGACGAGGGCAAGTTAGGCGTGGACACCAAACAAGGTTGGACTGCCTACTACCACCCAGCGGACCGAATGCTGTTCATCCAAAGATTCCCTTATCAAAAGGGCGCCGTCTATCCGGACGGCGGGTGCACGGTGGAGGTCTATTCTTGCGAAGAGTTTATTGAGGTGGAATGCCTCAGCCCCTTGGTCACGATCGCTCCCGGAAAGGAATATGTTTTCCCGATGGAGTGGTGGCTGTTTACGGAAGTAGACGACTTGGGGAGAACCGAGCAGGAAATTCTCGCTGCTTTGAAACCTTACTTGGACAAGACGAAGCCGGTGAAGTGATGAGAATTTGGAGAGTGGGCACAAGGGGAAGCATCCTCGCCCAGTGCCAGACCGATTGGGTGCTGTCGCAACTCTCTGAACGGTTCCCCAACTTCCGATCCGAAAAAGTCATTATCCGGACGACGGGGGACCGATTTGACGACCGTCCCCTCCAGCAAGTAACCGGGAAGGGGTTTTTCGTTAAGGAAATAGAGGAAGCGCTGCTGGCAGGGGAAATAGACTTCGCCGTTCACAGTCTGAAAGACCTACCCACTGAACTGCCAGAGGGTCTGATTCTCGCTGCAGTCTGTAACCGGATTGAAAAGAGAGATACCCTCGTGGCTCCTCAAGGAGCACCTTCAGGAGCATCGTGGGAGCAAGTCGGGCTAGGGATGGGAGCAGGGGCACGGATCGGGACCTCCTCCCCTCGCCGTCAAGTCCAATTGCTTCGGTATTTCCCCAGTTGGACCTTCACCCCAGTCAGAGGCAACATAGACACCCGCCTCAAAAAACTGGACCAAGGGCAGTATGATGGGTTAGTGCTGGCAGGTGCCGGACTTGTAAGGCTCGGTCTGAGGGACCGCATTAGTGCGTTTTTGCCAATAGAAGTCTGTTGTCCGGCTCCGGGTCAGGGGGCTCTGGCGGTGGAGGCTCGGCGAGATGATGAGGAGGCATTCGCCCTCCTCAGCACTTTGGATGAACCGCTCGTCCGTCTGGAAGTCATCGCTGAGAGGTCTGTGGTGCAGTATCTGCAGGCGGGGTGCCGGACGCCTTTGGGCGCCTGCGGAACCGCCACAAACGACCGACTCCGGCTGCGCGCCGTCATTGCCCGCCCCGACGGCACCCATTTTTCCTTTGCTGAATTGGAATGCCATCTCAACGGCGATTTCCAACAAAGGGTCCAACAGGCGCAGGAGTTGGGGGAGCAAGCCGGCAAAGTCCTACAAAAAGAGATGACATCAACATCTTCACAACGCCCATCCTCCTGACTGGCTGCTAACCCCTTAGGGGGACTAAATTCTGAGGTTTCGTGGAAGGTAGGCTCCTTCAACTGTAAAATTACTGGGAAAAGGAAAGGATGAGACGATGTGCGAACGGTTATCCGGCTGGAATGCAGTGAATGCAAGTCCCGCAATTACACGACAACAAAAAAGCGGGAGCAAGGTGGACCGCAGAAGAGATTAGAGTTAAGGAAATATTGCCGCCGTTGCCGAAAGCATACGGTCCACCGAGAGGGGCGATAGGTCTAAAGGTATCGGGCGATTTCGGGGCGAATGCCGGCTGTGACTTTTGTCAGATCAAGGACCCAATGACTGCTCTTTTCGGGAAGGCGGGAGAACATCGGATAAGCGCAGAGGAGCGAGGCAATGGTCAACTTGCTGATTCTGCGGATGATATTCAGTTCGGACCAAATGGTCAAAAAGTGGAGACCGGACGGATACTGAGACAGGACCGCCTGAAGGAGAACGACGACGGGTGTTTGGCGGGCGGACGGATGGCGGGCGAACTGGACCAGTTCGTTGCACCGCTCCTTGGGACGGAACAGATAGGGGTCCCGACGGACCTTTCGGATCGTGAGCCATCCGTCTTTGGAACGATCCAGCCGCAGAACGGAACCCACTTCTATCTTCTGATCCTGAAACCAATCTTTCAAGCCGAAGATCAGCCCTTCTCGGAGGTTGATCCAAAGAGGAAGGCTTTGTCCGTTTGGGTCCTGAACGACAGCGAACTGGATCTTTGCTGACTCGTCAAAGAAGGCTATCTCGTCGGAAGGAATGACCCAGGTGCCTTCTTGGAGATGAGGATAGGTGACCGCCATCTCAATCCGACGAACGCGAGTGGGGGTTGCGGGTGTCGGGGCGAACCGCTCGCCCACATCCTCGTAGCGGGGTGATACCATCATCTGCCGCAGGTCCTCGTCCAAAGCCTCCAACGGGAGGTTCAGATCAAAAAGTCCTTTAAGTTCCCTGGGTTTCTGGGGTGTCTCGGGGATCAGAGAAGGGGGGACCTGTTGGACCTCTTGAGGAATCGCCTCCTTGAGGCACCAGTAAGAATCACCGAGGAAGGCAAACAGATCGTCCGAACGAAGTTCTGTTTCCAGCGCCTGGCGCCCCCCATCGTATTCGGGATCTCCCGGAACAATTTCCAAAACTTGCTCTAAAATCTGGTCCAAAGTCGCTGGCTGGGGCTGTCTCTTAAGCCATTCTATCAGTTCCCTTTTGTCCCCTTCAGTCAAGGTAAAAGTGGGTTGCAAAGTCAGAAGCTTTGTCCCTCTTTTATCCCGCCGACGACCTTTTTGGCGATAAGCGATTCGCAAAGATTCTGATTGGGCGACTAATTCTGCCTTTAAGACCTCCTCCAATTCCGAAGTGATCCAATAACCCAAAGCAAGAACTCTGATCTTCTCCTCCTTTAAGGCGGATTCCAAAAGGGGCACCAGGTCGGTTAGGTGCCTCTGGGGAACCCAGAGGGCAAAAAGAAGTTCTCTGTGAGACAAAGGGAAGCCAGCGGTCGTCACAAGAGCGGACGCCGTCAGCGGCTGATCGGAAGAAGAAACGAGCGAGAAAACCTGGTCGGTCAGCCAGTGACCAAAAAATTCCCTTCCCCAAAACTCCACTTGAACGGCATCGTCTAAGGAGCGACCGATGATGTCCGGAATCCAATCCAGCCGACCGTAGCGGTCCTCCTCGGTCCGAAAGACGCTCTCGCCGACCCGTCTTTCCAAAAACTGCTCAATCGCATCGGCAAGGTCTTCCGCCTGCTCGGGACGAGAGGGGGTCACAAGAGCAGCCAACTCGTCTGCGGTAACGGGTCTGCCCAGCACTTTCAAAATGTCCAAAATCAACCCTCCAAAGGGTTTGTGCGGGGCTTCCTTCCGCCAGCGGAGGTCCCAATACCGACCGATGTTGTGCAAACAGTCGCAGGATCTCAGGGTCTCCGAGTAAAGCGTTTCCTTAACCAGCCCAAGAAACAGGTGGGCACCATCAATTTGCGTAAAGTGGGCAGCCCTTAAGGGCTGATCCGACGACAAAAGGCGGCGGACGGCATAATCAAGGATCAACAGCCTTGCCCGCTCTTGGCGAAGGGATTGAATAGCGACCAGCCTTTGGTCCTCTGTGGTCCTGTCTTGCATTTCCTTATTCCCTCAGGATAAGAGGCGAGCCTCCAGGTCGTATGGCTTTGCTTTAACAATCTCAACAGAAACGAAACGACCGAGCGCTAGCTGAAACCCGTTGGTGCAAGCGCCATTCGCCGTGACGATCAGGTGCCCGTCAATGTCGGGTGCCTGAAACCAGGATCGGGCGGACCATTGATGGTGCCCTTTTCTGCCTTCCAACACTGCCTCCACCACCTGACCGACTCTCCGTTGGTTCTTTTGCAGAGAAATCTGTTGTTGCAGCGTCATCAGTCGGTCCCGTCTTTCCTTGGCGACCTTCAATGGGACAGGATTCGGCAGGGATGCCGCACTGGTCCCTTCCTCTGCCGAGAAAAGAAAAACGCCGATGTGATCTATTTGCGCCTCTTGCACAAAATTCAGCAAGTCTTCAAAATGGTGCTCCGTCTCCCCTGGGAAGCCGACGATGAAGGTCGTCCGTAAAGCGATGTCCGGCATCCCTTGGCGGAGCCGTTCTATCAACCGCAGGTATCGTTCTCCGTCTCCCCCTCTTCTCATCGCCGCCAGAATGTCTCGGTGACTATGCTGGAAAGGAATATCTATGTAACGAGCGAATCGGGTTGATGACGCCAGCGCCTCAATGACCTCATCCGTGACTCCTGTCGGGTAAGCGTAGAGAATCCGGAACCATTTCAAAAGAGGAATAAACTCCAGTTTTTTGACCAGTTGAGAGAGGTCCGGGCGCCCGTAAAGGTCCGTGCCATATAGGGTCGTATCTTGAGCGATGAGGATCAGTTCTCGGACCCCTGCAGCGACCAACTCACACGCCTCTTTATATAGATCATCTAAAGACCGACTCTTTTGAGGTCCTCGGATTTTGGGGATCGTGCAGAAACTGCACGACCGATCGCACCCTTCAGCGATTTTCAAATAGGCGAGCCAAGGCGGGGTGCTCAGGACCCTTTCGGGGTAGGGAGGTTCCGCCGGTAGGCGGACCGGTCTCCTTCCCAGAAGGTTGCTGACGACCGCCGGAACTTGACCGATTTGATCGGAAGGGAGGCAGGCATCCACCTCTGGCACTTTCTCCCGGATCAAGTCCGGAAACCGAGAGACGAGGCACCCGATGGCTAATAGGGCACGGCATCGTCCCGAACGCCGCCACTGGGACAGTTTCTTTAACTCCTTAACCGATTCGGCAACGGCAGCCCGTAAAAAACCGCAGGTGTTCACGATGATCACATCGGCTTTCTGGGGATGGACCGTTATGTCAAAACCCCAGCGCAAAAGGCGAGCGATCACCGTTTCCGTGTCCACCAAGTTTTTCGGACAGCCCAAGGAAACCAGACAACAACGAATGCCCTTCCCCATAACGAGCACCTGAAAAAACCCGCCCTCTCATAAGGGGCAGGATTAAAGAAGGGAACTGGAACGGCAGTTCCTTCATCCCCTATTTTGACACAAGAGGGAAATTGCCGATAAGTTTTTAGGTTGGCAAACGAGGTTTGTCAAGGCGGCTTAGGGGTTAGTCCTTTCATCGTGACCATTAGTTCCTTCAGCAGTGGCGGGAGTTCTAATGCGGGGATAAGGTGTTCAGTGGCGATGGATAGATAAAACCGCTGTCCGACTTTCGTTGGCTTGCCGTCTTTAAGAAAAGTGGGCAGTGCGCCGGCTCCTAAAAGGATTGCTGTCGCTATCCCTGCCTCTCGCTCAAAGACCTGTTTCAAATGCCCTAAGGTGGTCGTGAAGACCGCCTGCGGATAGAAGTCAGCTGGATTTTCCCGAAGGTGACCGTCCGGATCGCAGAGAGGACCCAGAGCCGAAACGAATTGGATCAGGTCCTCTAACCTCCCCTTCGGGGATGGAGCGGTCAAGGCAAAAACCCTTTGCCGAAAGGTCAAAAGCCCCTCGAGGCAGACATCACTACTTGCCCTCTTCTCAACCACAAAACCGTGGTCCATCAGAAACTGGCTAAGAAGCCGCCGTCCCAACCTCACTATCCACGCATCAAAGGACAGTCGCTTGGGACCAGGGGTTTCATCAGCAATCGCAACGAAGTCCTTGGAGACCAGCCGTGCGACGACGGCACCGAAAAGGCGTTCTTTTATTGCCACCTGACGAACAGACCACCGCACCGGTAAAATCCTTAATCAGGCAGTCCGAGACGCCTCTGGTTGAGAACGAGGAAGAGAAAGAACCCGGCGCGCCACGTGAATGACCTCGTCGGGATCAAAGGGCTTAACGAAATAGGCATAAACCCCCAACTTCCATCCTTCCAGCATCGTTTGAGGGGAACTATCTACGGTGAGAATGATGACCGGGAGGTCCTGCCACTTTTCGTCCTCTCGGATTTCTCTAAGAATTTCCAGTCCACTTAATCCCGGCAGGCGCAGATCCAGAATGACCAGATCGGGCAGTTCGCTACCCAGGCTCCGGAGGGCTTCCCGCCCGTTACGGGCGGCTTGCACAACTAAACCGTCTTCTTCAAAAAGAAACCTAAGAAGTTCAATGATGGCTTCGTCGTCGTCAACGACGAGAATCTTTTTAGCCCGCAGCCATCCAACCCTCCTTTCCGAAATTTTTTAACGCAAAAATCGTCAATCTTGTGCCATAATCGGCAATCCTTTGCTGATAGAGTCCTCCAGAGGCTTTCCTTGTTCCCATTGGCGGCGCCAGTAGCGGATATGGGCTAACGCCTCACTAAGGTCTGGATGTTGGTAAGAAAAGCCGGTATCCTTTAAGACACTGGGGATTACCTTTTGGCTTGACAGAAGAATCGTGGACATCTCTCCGTATAGAAGTCTTAAAGCGAAGGCGGGCACGGGAAAGAGAGCGGGCTTTCCGACGACGCTGGCGAGAACCTTAGTGAAGGTCCGGTTGCGGACTGGTTGCGGACCCACAATGTTCACGGCACCGCTGATCCTCTCGTCCTCTATGCAATGGGTGATGGCTCCAACGGTATCCCGAATGTGAATCCAAGACCACCATTGCCGACCGTTGCCCAGAATACCGCCGATGCCCCATTCAAAAAAGGGCAAAATCCTCTCCATTGCTCCCCCGTCATAACCCAGCACCAGACCAAACCGGGCAAGAACGACCCGCACGCCCATCTCCCGCGCTCTCAGGGCTTCCTCTTCCCAACCGACGCAGACCCTGCTCAAAAAGTCATCGCCTGGACCGGACGCTTCTGATAGTTCCTCATCGCCCCGCGATCCGTAATAGCCTGTCGCCGACGCATTGACCAACACCCGGGGCTTGACCGATGCTTGCCCAATGGACTCCACGATGTTTCGCGTCGTTAAGACCCGGGAGTCTCTAATGAGTTCCTTAACTTTTCTGGTCCACCGCTGGGCGACAATCTCGCCCGCCAAATTGATGACCACATCGCAGCCGTTGAGGACCTTCACCGGAGGACTTTGCTGGGAGGCATCCCAAACAAATGGTCGGGCAACTGGATGGATCTCTCCAACGGCACCCTTCCTCCTGGTGACAACCGTCAACTGCAGGTCCGCTCCATAGCGGTTGATGAGATGCCGCACCAAATTCCGCCCGATAAAACCCGTCCCCCCGAAAAGAACAACTTTCATTGCACTCCGACCTCTCTTTTCGTTACGGCAACTGTCACCGCTATTGTGCCGCAATTGGAGAGAGAATCACCGAACCTTTTAAATTGGAATCGGCCACTTCACGACCACCTGACGCCTCTTTTGTGCCGACTGATAGATGGCTTCCAGAATGCTCTGGACCATCAAGGCTTCTTCTGGCTGAACGGGAGGGGGCTCGCCGGTGCGCACAGCGCGGACAAAGTGACGAATCTCTTCAGCAAAGGTATCGTGACTCTCTATAGGCGGCAAGGTCGTCTGCACCATATAACCCCCATAGTCGTGATACCAGACAGGCGGATGGCTGAGGCACAGACCCCCCTTGGTCCCCAACAGAAAGGACTGCCCCATACTGTCTATGTGCGCTGCCCAGGTGATCTTGACCGTCGCACTGATGCCGCCTTCAAACTGTAAAAAGGCAACCCCGAAGTCTTCTACCTCAAACTGTTCAGTATTCCAGAACCAGCCGTTTTTGACCACGGCTTCTGGATTCGTTCCTAAGTAGCCACCGATCGTTGCGGTGCAGGTCAACGGTTTGGGGAAACCCAAATAGAACAGAAGGGTGTCTACTGCGTAGACGCCGATGTCCAAAACCGCACCCCCACCGGCAGTGTCTTTTCTGGTAAAGGTCGGTCCGGGGATGCCTCTCCGGCGGTGGACGACCATTTCGGCATAGTAGAGGTCCCCCAAAGGTTTTTCCTGCAGAAATGCCTTAACTTGTTGAACATACGGCGACCATCGGCTGGCAATTCCGCAAAAAAGTGTCAAATTTTTTTGCCTCGCCAGACGGACCATTTGCACCGCATCGGCAAGGCGAGCCGTCATCGGTTTTTCCACCAACACCGACCGACCCGACTTGAGCGCCTCAAGGGCAGGCGGTGCGTGAACATTGTGAGGCGTGCAAATGTCCACCGCCTCCACCTCGTTCTCTTTCAATGCCTGTCGGTAGTCCGTAAACCATTTGGGGATGTTCCAGCGCTCCGCTGTTCGTCTTGCCCTCTCCTCCACAATGTCTACCACGGCAACGACCGTTGCCTCAGGGACTTTCTGGTAAGCCTCCAGATGCGCCTGGGCGATCCCGCCGGCTCCAATTAAGGCGACCCGCAAGGGCTCCATTGCTTCTCCTCCTTTGGAAGGGAGACCACGTCCGAACGGACCGACGGTCTCCTG
>JANXBO010000010.1 GCA_025057575.1 Candidatus Caldisaccharidevorator malaysiensis | reverse complement strand
GAGGGGCTGACGATGAGGTGGAAGGAAAGCAAAGCGGAGCGTAAGAGGAGGGCTCTCTCGTCCTCGTTAAGATGCCGCCGACTTACCAGCCGAATGTTTTTGATGGTCGGGATATTCCTTTTAATCTGCTTATCAGTAGCCGTTTCCCTTCAGAGCAAAAAAGTGGGGGAAAAGGAAAAAAGACCATCGCGTTTTGTGGTCGTCTTCAAGCCCACTGCTGATAAAGGTGTGACGACGGGAGATTTCAAGGGAGGACTCAAAGAGCAGGACCCTGACGGCACGGCTCCCATCGTCTGGGTCGGACAGCAAGTCTGGTGGGATGTCCAGCAGGTTTTGATCCGGTTTGACTTAACGGGATTGTCCCGAAAAGAGAGAATTCGGAAGGCGACGTTGGAAGTTTACGTGGCGGATTACCAAAAGATAGACAACCAGCCGGACCAGCCGATGGAGTTGGAACTCGTCAGTTTGCCCCCTTACGATCAATGGGACGAAAAAGAAGCCTCTTTTGAAAAGCGTCGCAGTGGTGAGAATTGGTCTGAAGGCAACCTTCAAAAGAGCCTTTGGAAAGTCCTGGGCAAGTGTTCCGTTACCGGAAAAGGCGTTTGGTGTCGATGGGATGTGACCGAGCCTGTCCGAGATCATCACGAAGGACGGGTCGCCCATTCGGGTTTTGTCCTCAGACCGAACTACCCGATGACCCACTTGGGTCAACTGACGACCAGCCCAGCACGAGTGGGATTGGCAACGAGAGAGCATCCTGATCGTGAGGTCCATCCCCGGCTGGTCATTGAAAAAGAGCGCCTTCCCGTAGGTGTTGCCCTATCAGACGATCCTCCCCCAACGCATCCATCTCAATTAAAAAGGATGCCCCCTCCACCCTATCGGATTTGGTATCAATGTCCGTTCCCCGACGACTTACGCTATTGCAATGTGGATGCTTCCGTCGGGACGATTCGGTGGGCTTTTGAACATCATCCCCGAAGCATCACCTCTTTGATGTGGGTATACGGACCAAACCTGTATCACGAGGTCAAAGACTGGAACACCGACCGGTTCGTTGACTACTATGGGAGTTACGGTCGCTCCGGATATGCGGGCATCGCAATGGACGAGTGGAATCAGCCGGACGATCATCCTTACGTTCCGATGATCGCCGAAGCGCTCCGGGTCGTCAAAAAACAGTATCCGAAACTCTTCATCGCTGTCTGGGTCACCGAACCCACCCCCGTCTTCCGATCTTTGGTGGCAGAAGGAGCCATTGATTTGGCATTGATTCAAGGATATACCTTCGTCCCCGAGCATCCCCAATGGGCGATTTCCTGGGACGGCATAGTAAGAAGACTGGATTTGATGAAAAAAGATGGTCTGCTGCCCAAAACCATTGTCTGCCTCGGGATGATTTCACCGACCCCTGATTCCCACGGACGATGTCTAACACCGGAGGAGTTAACCCGTTATGTGAAGACCCTGGCTCAAAATTACCCTTCACTTCCCGGCATCGCTTTCTACGGCGTGATGACCTTCGGAAAATACAAAGCCGACCCCGTCAAAACGAGAGAACTGGTTCTTCTCGCCGATCGTCTTGCCGGTCAGTTTTATCCCGATCGGTCTCCTTCAGCACCACGGCGCCACAATTTGAAGATGAAAGAAGCCGCTGGACAGCAACAATAAAGAGGCAACAAAGGCATTGCTCCTTTACCTTTTTTATCAAGGACGGATGTGGCGGGGGCAAAGTAATTTGGCAACGACAGGCTTTCGCAAAGTTTAAAACTTTTATCGTTGCAAAGTAAGGAGTTTGTATTGAAAAAATGAGTTGCCGGCAGGGCGCAAGACACCAAAGCCAAAGCCGTTTGTGCAGGAAAAACAGACTTGTAAAGGAAAACAGGCTTCGGTAATAACCGTTTGCGTGATGGGGTATAATACTATAGGGCATAATTAATGCCATCCTTAATTGTGTTTTAATTTCGTTGCGCACCGGGGGGCGACTTGACATTTGTCGGAAAGGGGTGATTCACTAAAGAGGATTGGTGGGAGCGACAGGTGTGGCGTAGGCTACAATTGAACAGAGACGAAAGCGGATAAGGTAAAGCAAGGAGGAGATGGAGATGTTGAGGAGAGACCGTTTAGAGAGGGCAGTCAGCGCCCTGATGAACAAGTTGGAGACACTCGTGGCGGGTGTTCGGGAACAGGTCGTCGATCGGATTCGCAAGGGCGAGTATGAAGAAGCCCAGAGTTTGGTCGCCCGTGCCCAGGGTGTAGAATCATTTGTCAATTCCGTCCGGCAAAGTTACGAACAACTGATCGCCGGATGGGAAGAGGCACCGACGGAGACCCGCCAAAGAGCCCCTCGGGCAGCCCGAGCGCCCCGAGTGGCAGCAAGGCGTGCCGCCGCCCCCCGCACTCGGCGTGCGGTCCGAGCCGCTGCCCGACCGACTCGTGCGGTTGTGGCTCGTCCGGCAGCCGCCAGACGGGCTCCCGCCCAAGCGGCTGCCGTTTCTGCCGCACGAGAACGACTGCCCAGAGGGACGGCAACCCCTCAAAGTGCCTACCGGCTACCCATTTTGAAGGCGTTAGCGGACCTGGGTGGTCAGGCGCCCGCCCATCAGGTCCTTTCCCGGGTTTTTGAGCAGATGAAGGACAGCCTCAAGCCCGAAGACCTGGAACGGTTGCCCTATGCCAGGAACCGACCCCGTTGGCAGACCTACTGCCGTTGGGAGCGCAACAAGTTGCTTGCCGATGGATTACTGAGGAGAGACGCACCCCGAGGTCAGTGGGCGCTCAGCGACAAGGGACGCCAGTTTCTCAAACAGCACGCCTGAGCCCCATTGATTGGCGCGTCGCCTTTGCTGTCGGTTTTGGCGCCGGGAGGATGAAAGAGTAACTTTCTGTCTTCCCGGCGCATATTTCTTTGTGAAGAAAAGGAGAGGGGGAGTAGACGGATGGACAGGCGACAGTTTCTTAGAAGAATCGCGACGGCTGCGGGTTTGCTGATTCTCAAAGATTCTCGTTCTGCTTGGACTTATCAGGCGAACGAAAAATTGAACCTCGCTTTCGTCGGTGCTGGTGGTCGGGGTGCTGATCTGGTCAAGGAATTCGCCAACCTGGGTGAGAATGTGGTCGCCCTTTGCGATGTGGATGACCGGATGGCTCAAGGCACCTTTCAACAATTTCCCAAAGCCAAGCGATTTAAAGACTTTCGAAAGATGTTAGAAGAGATGACCGATCAGATTGACGCTGTCGTCGTTGCCACCCCCGATCACACTCACGCCGTCGCTTCGGTGATGGCGATGAGAATGGGCAAAGGAGTTTATTGTGAAAAGCCCCTCACCTGGTGTGTTGACGAGGCGCGCCTGATGAGAGAAGTAGCGATGGAGAAAAAAGTCGCAACTCAAATGGGCAATCAAGGCGCCGGTGCCGACTGGAGTCGCACCCTTATTGAAATCTTGTGGTCGGGTGTGCTGGGAGAGATCAAAGAGGTTCACATCTGGACCGACCGACCGATCTGGCCTCAAGGGATTGACCGTCCCAGTGAAACCGTTCCTGTCCCTCCGGAGTTGGATTGGGACCTGTGGCTGGGACCGGCACCCGAGCGCCCTTACCATCCCGCTTACCTTCCTTTCCGCTGGAGGGGTTGGTGGGATTTTGGGACCGGTGCCCTCGGTGACATCGGTTGTCACGCTGCCTATATCCCCTTTGTCGCTTTCCATTGGGGTAGGTTGATACAGGAAGGAATCCCCTTTGAAGTGGATTCGGAAACCTCCGGTCACAACAGAGACAGTTTTCCCGTTTGGTCCATCGTTCGCTATCACTTCCCTTCCGTCTCTGGACAGCCGCCTGTCAAGTTCGTTTGGTACGACGGAGGGAAGAAACCGCCTCAAGACCTTTTGATGGGAGAGCAGGCGGGCGACAACGGGACCGTCATCGTCGGCAGCAAGGGAAGTTTTGTTTTGGGGAAATTGCTGCCGGCGGAACGATTCAAAGATTACCAGCCCCCGGCACCGACTCTACCACGAGTTTCCAGCCACTACAAGGAATGGACCGACGCCTGTAAGGGTCAAGGACCGGCACCGATGTCCAATTTCGTTGACTACGCCTCCTATCTAACGGAAATCGTTTTAGTTGGCAACCTGTCCATTTGGGCGGGAGAAAAGATCGTTTGGGACCCTAAGAAGATGGAAGTTCCTGGTCATCCCGAACTAACACCCCTGATCAAGAGGGAATACCGAAAGGGCTGGGAGTTGTAGAAGGAGCCAATCACCCACTAAAAACAGTCCCAACGATAGTCGCCTAACGGTTCAGGTAGGAAACGCAAGCAGCCCCAAGGAGGTTTGAGGGTCCGATGGCGACAGAAAATCGCCGATGGGTTAACCCAAAAGCGTTGGGTGAATTTCGGAGAGAGGTAGGTCTTCCCCAGCAGATGTAGAGAACCTGTCCAGACAACTGGGTAGAGATTGGAAAGTTGTTACAGCGGCAACCCTAACCGCCTGGGAAGAAGGTGTCAAGGGGAGCCCGATTTGGGCGATCTGGAAACCCTTTCAGCAATCTACGGATGTCCTGTCGGTTCCTTTTTCTTAGACGAGGTCCCAGCGGAACGAGTTCCGATGCGCTTTCGGGGCAGGATGTCTGTCGCTGAGCATCCCCTCCCCGCTGAAACGAAAATGTCCCTTCAGAGGCTTCGGACTTTTGCTGAGTGGCTGGTGCCTATTCTGGATGAAATGGGTTGGAAGGTAACCATTCCCGTTGCCGCTCAGACCGATGATCCGGAGCAGCTGGCACGAGATCAGAGGAGGCGTTTGGGTTTTTCTGATCAGGTGCGAAAAGGATGGAAAACTTACGAAGACGCCTATCGTTGGTGGCGCCAACAGATTGAGGGGCAGGGAATCATTTGCCTTCAGTGGGACTTATGTAAGTCTTTAGAGCAGGACAGCTGGTTGTCCGCCCCCCTGCGCGGTGCCTCTTTTCGCATCGGTAACTTTTCTTTTATCGTTGTCAATCGGTCGGATCGGGAAGCCGCAGCCGGTCGGATCTTCAGTCTCCTTCACGAATACGGGCATCTTCTTCGCGCTTACGGCGGCTTTGTCTGTGATTTTATTGAGCCGGAGGAACGAGAGGAACGATTTGCCAACCGGTTTGCGGCAAGGATGCTGGTGCTTCCCGAAGAACTTCAGGAGGTTCTTTCTGAACTTTCGTTGAGACCCCAAAGAAAATGGTCTGATTACTGGTTGGATAAGATCAGAAAAAGACTCTGCGTTAGCAGGGATGTGATCGCCATCGGTCTATCCGAGGCGGGGTGGGCACCGCCCGATCTGTATCAGATGAAAATTCAAGAGTGGCAGAAGAGTGTCTGGCGGGGTCGTGGACGACGCTTGAGAGGAGTTCAGAGACTCCGCCAGAATCTGGGATCCATCGTTCCTGAACTTCTGTTGAAAGCCCACAGACAGCGGTTAATTAGCGTGTTGGACCTCGCCGAAGTCCTAAAAGTAGATGCCGTTCGGGCAGCAACGCTACTTGAGGAGGTGGTGGGCATCCAGGAGGCGCCGCAGCGTTGACTTATGTGCTGGATGCTTCTTCCATCATCAACCTCTATCAGCATTTCCCCAGGGAATTTCGACGACTGTGGAGAAGAAGACCGATTTTGGATGGTATGTGAGGAAAGAGGACGGCTTTCCTGATGGAGAAGAGCGTGTCATCGTTGATGGACAGAAGACGAACGGCGGGAGGGATGGAGAATGCCAGTGAAATGTCCGCAGTGCGGGACGGAGAATTTGGACGGGGCTTTTTACTGTGACGAATGCGGTGCCTCCCTTCAAGAGGCGGTTCCGACGGAAGGACCGGCACCAGTGCCGGAAGAAGCTCCGTCGCCGGCACCTGGTGAGAAGCGCTGCCCGTCTTGCGGTCACGGCAATCCCGCCGACGCCCAGTTCTGCGAAAATTGCGGGGCGACCCTTGCTCCCGAGGCTGCCGAGCCGGTTCCACCAGCAGCACCATCACCTCGTTTAGTCGTCGTGCCGACGGGTCAGGAAATTCCCCTGGACCTTTCCAAGGGACAGGTCCTCATCGGGCGGACCGATCAGGTGAGCCGAGTCTTTCCCGATGTGGATTTAACTCCTTACGGAGGCTATGATGCCGGCGTGTCCCGAAGACACTGCCTGATCACCCAAACCGCCGGCACTTTCTTCGTCCAGGACCTGGACAGCACCAACGGCACGAAATTAAATGGATCAACCCTTGCTCCTCATCAGCCGCAGGTCATCAAAGATGGGGACACCCTGGAACTGGGAATCCTTCAACTGGTCTTCCGAGTTCAGTGAAAAGGTTTGGGTGGCTCGGGTGAAGTGGTTTTGGAAAAAAGGCAGTCAGCAGCAATCGGCAACTAAAGAATCTTCTGCATCCCCGCCAGCAGAAGCCGATGCTGACGAGGGAGCGTCCCTGCAATGGACCACCTCCGAAGGAACTTTTTCCCACCGGCTCAAGGGAACGATTACGATCGGGACCCTCCCATCTTGCCACATCGTCGTTAACGAGACTTTTCCCGGCTCGAGCGAGGTTAGGGGTTGCCATCTGAAGATAGAGGAGTGGCGAGGTCGTTGGGTAGCGGTTCCCAACGATTCGGATGCTGTTGTGCTGTTCAACGGGCGGCGCGGGGGAGAAACCGTCTTGAGAGATGGTGTGGAGATTCGGTTGGGGGTTTCCGGTCCCGTCTTCTCCTTTCATAGTGGGAAAAGCCCATCGCGATGAAGTGGCTGGGGCGCTCCTATTCAAGGGCTGTTTTTGGCGCTGTTGGAGGGTTCCTCGCCTGGCTCCTCGTGGAGCCCTTCACCACGGACGTTGCCAGTTTTGAAGAACTGTTCCGACCGGTGACGGCAGAAGGACCTGCTCAGCCGCTCGCTTGGATCGGCGGGGGCGCCCTCTTAGGTTTTGCTCTGTTTGCCCTTGAAGATTTTTTGTGGGGGATGACCCATTTTGGGATTCGTAAAGCCGTCATTGGGGTCTTCAGCGGTGCTCTGGGGATGAGTTTTGCTTTCTTCATCGGGGGTCAGGTCTTTTCCGCTCTGGGCGATCTGGTGCTCGCTCAAGCCGGTCTTTACCGGTATGCGACCTTGGTTCTGGTTCGGGGGGCAACTTGGTCCCTTGCTGGAGTCCTCTTGGGTGCCGCGTTGGGTCTGGCACGAGGATCGGTGCGGGGGGCTGCCGCCTCTGGCTTGGGTGGTTTGATCGGAGGGGCAACGGCGGGATTGCTTTTTGATACCCTTGCCCCTACTCTGGGGGTCGCCCTGACGATGGGTCTGACCGAGCCCGGATGGGGCAGCCGTTTGATTGGGTTAGTGCTCTTGGGGGCTCTCATTGGGCTCTTCTCTGCCATCAGCGAGACCGTTTTGGCAACCGCCCGCCTCAAAGTCATTTCCTCTGGTCGGTTGGAAGGGAGAGAGTTTGTTGCCGATAAGCCGATCATTACGATCGGTCGGTCCGAACTGTGTGATATTGCCCTTTACTACGATCCAACCCTGCCGGATCGGGCTGCCCGTTTGCAGTGGCAGCAGGGCGCTTACTGGATCATCCCCGAATCTAATGTCCCCTTGACCGTCAATAATCGGCCGGTCAGACAGCAACCTCTTAGGGACGAAGACGTGATCACCGTTGGGGAGACCAAACTCATCTACCGAACCAGGTCGGGACCTAGGGGAAGAAGAGAAGGTGCGACCCGTCTTTGTCAGGAATGCGGGTCTGAGAATCGTCCTTCCGCTCATTTCTGCCGGAACTGTGGGGCGCCTCTCGCCGACGATCGTTGACGAGTGAACTACCGTCTCGCGAGAACGACCAACTCGCCCATCACGGTGCACTTGCTTCTTCCGGTATGCCACCGATGAGGGTAGCGCTCAACAAGAAAGGGGACGCCTCCTCATCACGAGCGATGAGTTCTATTCCTGTTAAGGGAACGGGGTTTTTCAGGGTGACCCTGGTCGCCACTAATCCGACTGGTCCCTTACCGGTTGCCGCTGTCCACAGGATGTCGCTTTGCGGGTCGGATAGTTTTCTGGGGTCCGTCAAGGCGAAGATGTTATGACCGTAGAGCAGGTCCAAGGATGATTGGCAACCAGGAGACAGAAACTGATACTGACCGACTAAAGTACCCGATGCCACCGGAAAGGCACAGCCGTGGACGAGGAGAATTTCTTCAACGGGCTGGGAGGTCGGGAAAGAGAATCTTCGGGGCGCTCCCGGAATCCACCGCCCCCCTGTGACCGCTGCCACCAAATCCCCTGAGGAATCGTGAGGGAGCCAAACGACGGTCCCTTTCCAGACCAATCGGTGCGGCGCTGATAGGAATGGGACTTTGGGCAGGAGTTTTAGGCGAAAGTTGGCCGCATCAGCAACCGTCAAGATGGCACCTGACTTGGTCGGAATCGCCGGCCAGGACAGGAGCCTGTCAAATAAAGTCCAGTCGGATGCCCAACGGTCCCGCGCCCTTTTGGCAAAAGGGTCCCACATTGCTTCTCCTGCCGTTACATAAGCGCTCAACTGGTCGGGATGCTGAGCGGGTGCCGTCCTGTTGCCCCCAAAACCCGTCCAAGTCGTTTGGCACATTCCGAGAACATCGCTGACCTTGCTGGCTCTGGCGAGACCGAGGATGTTCAAAGGGTTCCGCCAAGAGGCGGCGATGACGGGAAACCCTTCTTGAGTAAAGACCCAAAGGCTTGGGTAGCGGGGCGCCGGCTGGTAGTGCCAGTCAACAATAATAATGTCCTTGGGGATTATGTCTCTTGCCCGCCACAAGTTGTCGGGGGGACCGCCGTGGGCAGCGTCGGACGCTTCTTCGGGTCGCAACAACATATCTCCCCAGATCATCATCCTTTTGCCTCTTTGGCGCAGAAAATCATAAAGCCGTAGGATGTCGTAAGCGAATAATTGATGGCGGGGTATGCCCGAACAGCGAGGGCAAGTGCCAAAGGTCCGGTCCCTGGTGACCTCATCGTGACCCAGGTGAACTGTCCGAAAGGAACCCAACGACAGCAGTTCGGATAGCAACGTGAAGACAATCTCATAAGTTTTTTCATAACTGGGACAATAAAGGTAACTGCTGGAAGGGCTTTCCGCAATATCCCCATTGACGCGCGGTGGCTGCCCTCCCAAGGAACCAAAGAGATATTCACAGTGGCTCAGGGTCGGTAAGAGGGGAATTACCTCCATCCCTTCTTCCTCAGCGTCCTGAAAAAGGGCAAGGGCTTCTGACTGGGGTAGCGACCAAGGCATCCGGATTTCAGGTCTGCTTTTCCATTCCAAATGATCCAGTTGAACGATGACGGCGTTGAAACGCAAGCGGCTGAAGACCCGACGAATCAGTCGGTGATGGAGTTGAGGGGAATGGTCGTCCACAACAAAGTGGACGCCCCGGAAGGCTAACTCGGGATAGTCCCGAATGTTGACGGGGGTAATTTCCAGACCCCCTTCGTCCGTTAAGGCAATCAACTGTTCCAGGCACCGGACGCCATTCCGGGCGCCTTCAGGGTCCGAGGCAAGGATGACGACGCCATCCGAATCGGAATGGAGAAGGTAACCCTGACGGGGAACAGGTCTATCTCTTCCCAAGGCGTCAAATCTGCTTCGCACCCAGTCCCGATGATCTTCCGGCACGATGAGGATGGCTCTTTCCGAATCAGGACCCAACCCTTCTGCTACTTGGGGGCGCCGGTCCCAGTGATCCCTGAGGATCTGAGCGAGCCGACGGGCGACCTTTTGGTAAGCATCCCCCCCCGTATACCGAATAAGGACCTCCCTTCCCAAACGAAACGGTTGCCGCCCGCGGACTATTTGCTTCGGTGACGGAACCAAAACCGCTCCCCAAGGATCGCCCTGAACGATATCCAGGCTCTGAACAAGAGACGAACCGGTGCGCTCTTCCACCTTCAGCCAAGAAGAAGGCAATTCCAAACTCAATTGGGCAGCCAATTGGGATGACCCTGGCAAAAAGGAGAGTTCGCAGGTGAACCAATTGCCCGTTTTTCGCCAGCGGACCGACGCCGACAGTCCTTCCACGGAAATCCGAACTCGTCCAAAGCAAGTTTCCCCTTGCCAAAAGGAGGCAGTCGGAACCGATCGGGATCCTTGGAAAAGGTTCACCGGTAGCGCCGCCCATAACCAAGAAATGCTGCCCGCTGCCCAACCCGCCAGTTCGTGTCGGGCATAAGCCGATAGGCGATTGTCGGTCAATGCGACGGTCCAAGAGCCCCCTCCGTCGTCTCCCACAAGCCTTAGTTGCAGCAGTCTCCCTTCCGATCGGGTTTCTCCGATGAAGAAACTTGCGGGAGCCGTTAGGGACAAAATGGGCGCTCCGTTATAGGAAAAATGAACCGCTTGGGAGGAGGACTGCCACTGCCACAACCCGATGCGATGGGCTTGCGAAAAAGCCGATTCGGCGATAATCCCAAGCCAAGCGACGATGGTCGCCAGCCTGACCACTTTCCCTCTCGGTCCCTCACCCCTTCTCGTGCGCACCACCACTTCCTCTCGCTGCCTCCTTCAAACCCCTGACAAACTTCTCTAACTTATCCCAAACCAGGTGCGTCGGACCACCCCGTAATTCTTTCAACAGCCGAATAAAGGCACTGCCCACGACCACCCCATCGGTCCCCGAAAGGGCGACTACCGAACGGACCTGATCGGGACGACTGATCCCAAAGCCGACAAAAATCGATTGGCTGGTCTGATTGTGTATCCGCCTTATTAGGTCAGGAAGGTCTTCGGGCAGAGTCTCTCGGACTCCTGTAACCCCTCTAACGGAGACGCAATAGATAAAGCCAGTGGACCTTTTGGCAACCATTTTGATTCTTTCATCCGTGCTGGTGGGCGAAAGGAGAAAAATCGTATCCAGCCGATAGGCTCGGGCAGTGGCAATCCACCCATCGGCTTCGTCCGCCGGCAGATCCGTGATCAAAACTCCGTCCACACCGCAAGAAAAGGCCTCTTTCGCAAATTGTTCCAGACCAAACCGAAGAATCGGGTTCAAATAGGTCATCACGATGATCGGCACCGGCACCTTTTCCCGAACGGAAGCGATGGCGTGCAGGACTTTTCGGACAGTCGTCCCTTGCTGAAGGGAGCAATCCATCGCCTCCTGAATGACCGGTCCGTCAGCAATCGGGTCGGAAAACGGAACCCCAATCTCCAGCCCGTCACAGCCCCACTCAGCGACTCTCAAGATCGTCTCGGTAAACAGCCTCTCGTTCGGGTAGTTGGCGGTAAGGTAAAGAATCAATCCTTTTTCCTTTTTCTCTTTCAGTTGGGCAAGGACCGTCTCTATCCGGCTCATCGCAACGCTTCCTGATCAGCGATCCTGGATTTCCCGCAGGACCACTTCCACATCCTTATCCCCTCTTCCGGACAGGTTGACGACGACGAGGGAATGGGTCGGAAGATGAGGAGCCTGTTCCACCAGGTAGGCAAGGGCGTGGGCAGGTTCCAGAGCCGGGAGAATGCCTTCCGTTTGGGCCAGAAGGCGAAAGGCCTCCAGGGCTTGCTGGTCTGTGACCAGGCAATACTGGACCCGCCCCAACTCCTTCAGAAACGAATGCTCCGGACCGACCCCAGGATAATCCAAACCGGCGCTGACGCTATGGGTCGTTAAAATCTGCCCATCTTCATCTTGCAGGACGAAGGTCCTGGCGCCGTGCAAAACGCCGGGACTGCCCGCTGCTAAAGTCGCTGCGTGGCGACCCGACGACAGCCCTTCCCCGCCTCCTTCCACTCCGATCAAAACCACATCAGGATCATCTAAAAAAGCCCAAAACATCCCGATTGCGTTGCTGCCCCCGCCGACGCAAGCAAAAATATGGCTGGGGAGGCGCCCCTCCTTCTCCAAAATCTGCCGCCGGGTCTCCTCTCCAATGACCGATTGGAAGAACCGGACCATCTTGGGATACGGATGGGGACCGGCAACGGATCCCAAAATGTAATGGGTCGTCTCCACATTTGTCACCCAGTCCCTCAGCGCCTCATTGATAGCGTCCTTTAGGGTTTTGCTACCCGAATGGACCGGCACCACTTCGGCACCCAAAAGGCGCATCCGATGGACGTTCAGTTTCTGCCGCTCCATATCCACCGAGCCCATATAGACCACGCATTCCAGACCCAAAAGAGCCGCCGCCGTTGCCGTCGCCACCCCGTGCTGTCCGGCTCCTGTCTCGGCGATCACTCGCCTCTTTCCCATCCGCTTCGCCAAAAGCGCCTGCCCAACGGTGTTGTTAATCTTGTGGGCTCCCGTATGGGCTAAGTCCTCCCGCTTCAGGTAAATCGGAACCTTTAGCCGATCGGAAAGCCTCTCAGCAAAATAGAGAGGCGTCGGGCGACCAACATAGTCCCTGAGAAGACTGTGAAATTGATTTTGAAAATCCAAATCCGCCCAAGCCCGTTCAAAAGCACGGTCCAACTCCTCAAGGGGATACATCAGCGTTTCCGGAACGAACCGACCCCCGAAGGGACCGAACCAGCCTTTGGCATCGGGATAGGTCTTCAACGATGGTTTCATCCCGATGAAAACCTCCATTCATTTTTGGTCAGTTTGTCACGACCATCCCCACTTCAACGGATCGGATCAGACCCATTGACAAGACCGCAGGAAAGACAAAAACTTGATGAATCGTTCCCAAAAAGATTAACAGTAAGGGACCGAAAAAGATAAGGACGGCGGGATCAATGAGTTCCAAAAAAGGTCATCGGCTCATAGAGATCATTAGAGAGAAAGTGGTCATCGGCGACGGGGCGATGGGAACGGAATTATGGCGGCGGGGCTATCCGCAAACCCTGTTAGCCGAAAAGGCATCCTTGGACGCACCGGAATTGGTTACAGCCATTCATCGGGACTATTTGCATGCGGGTGCTCAAGTGTTGACGACCAACACCTTCGGACTTCATCCGCTCCGGTTAAAACCCTTTGGTCTGGAAGAGCAAGTGGAGGAACTGGTCCGAGCAGCCGTTCGGCTGGCAAAAGAGGTGGGCGGGGAAGCCAAGCAAGAAGTCTGGATCGCTGGTTCGGTCGGTCCCCTGGGGCGACTGAGGGACCAACTGGAGGTCTCCGATGAGGAGAAGGAAGAGGGCTACCGTCGGTTAATTCACGCCCTGGCGGAAGCAGGGGTTGACGTGATCCTTTTTGAAACCTTTCTTGACATCAGCGAACTGACCCGTCTGATCCGATTGGCGAAGAGGATGACCGACCTTCCGGTCATCGCCCAACTGGCTGCTTTGGACTCCGGTCCCCGGGGCGCAGAATCAAGAGCCGATCGGGTGGTCGCTGAATGGTCGGCGATCGGCCTAGATGCCATCGGGACCAACTGCGGTGTCTCTCCGGAACGCAATCTGGAACTGATTAAGGCTCTGTCCACCCGCACCGACAAACCCCTTTGCGCCTTTCCCAACATCGGCTATGCCCAGTATGTAGACGGTCGGTTTGTCTACCTGGGGGACATTGACGGTTTCGTCAAAGTCGGGCAAGAGTTGTATCAGGCTGGGGCAAGTCTGCTCGGAGGTTGTTGTGGGACAACCCCCGAGCATATTCGGGCATTGGCGCAGCATCTTCACGGGAAGCCCGTCGCCGCTCGCCGACTGATTGCCGAGACGGTTCCAGCCGAGGGACCGCCCCCTCTTGTCTCCCCAATGCCCAATTTCCTGGACCGCCTGTGGAAGGAGCCCATCGTCATCGTTGAGTTGGATCCTCCCCGAAATTTGGACTACCAGTCCATTATTGAGGGGTCACGAATTTTGAAGGAAGCCGGTTGCGACGCCATCAGTTTGGGGGACAACTCCCTGGCTTCCGTCCGTATCAGTAATATGGTAATGGCTTATTTGATTCAGGAAGAAGTGGGAATTCCCACTATTTGCCACTTCTCCTGTCGGGACCACAACCTGATCGGCACTCAGTCGCTGCTGATGGGAATGGCGGTGTTGGGGATCCCCGCCATTTTAGCCGTCACCGGTGACCCCGCTCGGCTTGCCCCTGATTTAGGGGCTAGTAGCGTCTACGACCTCAACAGTTTTCAGTTAATGGAACTCATTAGCAGGATGAACCAGGGAAAAAATTGGGTGGACGCACCCCTCCAAAGGAGAACCCGATTCCTCATCGGTGCCGGCTTCAACCCCAATGTGCGCCATATCAGCGCCGAAGTGAAACGGCTTAAGAAAAAGGTAGAAAGAGGAGCCCAGTTCGCCCTCACCCAATGTGTCTTCAACGCGGAACGGATCCGCCTGTGCCGTTCTGTGATGGAAGAAGTCGGCATCCCCATCTTCGTCGGGATCGGGATCCTGATCAGTGCCCGCAATGCCGCCTTTTGGAAGACGGTCCCCGGTGTCGTTATGGACGATCAGGTTTTGGACCGAATGGAGAAGGCGCCGCCGGATCGGCAACGGGCGGAAGGGCTCGCCATTGCTAAAGAACTGACCGAAGTTGCCCTGGAAGAGTGCCCGGGAGTTTTCCTCGTCCCTCCCTTCTCGCGAGCCGACTATGCTCTCCCCATCGTTCAGTTTGTCCGGTCCCGCACCTGGTCCCGATTCGCTGCGGCGAGCCCAGAGATGGCACCCCGCCCCTAACTCTATTAAAAGAAGTAGTCACTCTTTTACAATCTATTCCAAGGATGCACTCCAAACGGTGATTTGTTAGATATGATCATCTTGGGGATTGAGACTTCCTGCGACGAAACCGCCGCTGCCGTTGTGAAAGACGGAACCGAAGTCCTCTCCAATGTGGTCCTTTCCCAAGTGGCGGTGCATCAGCCATTCGGAGGCATCGTCCCCGAACTGGCTTCCCGAAAGCAGATGGAATTCATCACTTGGGTTGTTCATCAAGCGATGGAACAAGCAAAGGTCTCCTTTGATTGCCTGGACGCCATCGCCGTTACCTATGGTCCTGGGTTGATTGGCTCCTTGCTCGTCGGTCTCAGTTTCGCAAAGGGCTTAGCCCTCTCCACTGGTTTGCCCCTCATTCCCGTCCATCATCTGGAAGGTCATCTGTTCTCTGCCTTTCTCAAGCAGAAGGATAAAGACGGCGATGGTTTTCAACCGCCCTACCTCTGCCTGATCGTCACCGGTGGTCATACCGAATTGGTGTGGATGACAAGAGTCGGACGATACCAAGTTCTGGGGCAGACCCTTGACGATGCCGCAGGAGAAGCCTTTGACAAAGGCGCACGGGCTTTGGGGTTAGGTTTCCCCGGGGGACCTGCCATTGAGAAAGCCGCTCAGGGAGGCGATGAGTCGGCGATCCTGTTCCCCAGAGCAACATTGGAAGGACCCTTTGACTTCTCCTTTGCCGGGCTCAAGACATCCCTTTACCGCTACCTCAAAGGTCTGGAGAAGAGGCTGGAAAGGAAAGTCCGTCCCACCTTTGCCGACATCTGTGCCAGTTACCAGGCGGCGATCGTGGATATGCTCCTTCAACCGTTGGAGCGGGCGATGGAAGAAAAGGAAGCACCGGCACTGATCGTCGTCGGGGGTGTGGCAGCGAATCAGTCTCTGCGACGGCGTCTGGAAGACCTTGCCCAAAAATGGCGTGCCCGCCTACTAATCCCCCCTCCCTACTGGTGCACCGACAACGCCGCAATGATCGCCGCTGCGGCTTTCTTTCGCCTCAAGGAGGGTCTGTCCCAACCTGATCTTTTTGCCGATGCGGATCCCAGAGCCCCCTTGCCATCTTTTTCCGAAGCCGTTTCTAACTAACGCAATCACTTAATGAGAGGTTAGAAAGGGAGTTTATGCCAGAATCCGACGAAGTCTCACCGAAGCGCTTCATCGCGGATGTAATGTTAGGCAAACTCACACGATGGCTGAGAATCCTTGGGTATGATGTCGCTTATGATCCGCACTGTGACGACGAAGCACTGGTCCAACGGGCCGTCGCAGAAGGAAGAATTCTTCTCACCAAGGACCGCCGGCTCATTGAAAGATGGCGGCGCCGACTGCGCCACACCGGTCATCTTCTCATACAGAGCGATCGGTGGACGGAGCAATTACAGCAAGTCGTTACCACCTTTCAACTGGATCACCAAAACAATCGGCTGACCCGATGCCCCCTTTGCAACGGTGTCCTGACCACCATAGACCGAGAGCAGGTGCGTTACAAAGTGCCTTTTTTCGTCTACTCCCAACATCAACGGTTCGCCCGATGCAGCGACTGCGGCAAAATTTACTGGGCAGGAACCCACTACGATCGCGTCCAAGAAACCCTCCGCAAAGTCCTCGGCTAATTTCACAAAAACGATGCTTTCTTAACAATCTTCCGACCATTCTCAATTCGTCACAGGCACCGCAACGGTAGTGGGGGTTAGAGGAGGACTTCTTCTTTCCACCCAAGTTTGATGAGTTGGATGCGGGCGGGATCGCTGACTCCAAGGTTGTATTTTTTGTCGGCGGCGATGATGTGGTGAGCGGGCGTTTCCAGTTTGACTTCTTCCCCGAAAAATTGGAGGCGCTTGGCTTGAATGAGTCGCAGCCCGACCGAGTCTATAGCGACGGGGTCAAAGGAGACAAAAAGCCCCCGGTAGGACCAAACGAAGCGGGGATCGTAGTGATGGGGTCCCCGACCGTGAAACAGTGGCGTCAACGCCAGCAAAATGTTGAGCCTCGTTTTGCCCTTGACAGCCGGTAATTGCCAGACGGCAGCGAGGGGTGTGCAGGCGTCAGTATGATACTCCTCGGGTCTGGGAGCGAACATAATGTAGTTTTTGATGCAGCCGCCAATCCCCGACCACCAGTGAGTTCTGAGGGGTCGGACATTGATCAAAGCTGTGCACGGGCTTAAGGTTGTTCGTGCTCCCCGATCGTCAATCCGAATGCGTTCCGGCTTCACCCCAGCGTCTCGCAGCCTTCCTTGAATGGCGTCTTCCACTTCCCGAGGCGTCGGTAAGGGTGACCAGACATTGGTCTTGATACCGACCAGATCCGTAGGCTTGACAAGTTGTTTCCAGGCAGCAACGGGGTCCTTTTCTCCAACCAGAGTTGTCACCGCTTCGTCCAACATCTTCTGTAGGACCTTAACATTGATCTGCCCCCGACGATCAAGGACATTTGGGTCCCTGACTAAAACCACTTTTACGCGGGCGGGTTTTTTCTCTTCTTTCCCGAAGAGTTCCTGCCCCGTCCCTAACGACGCTGCTCCTACCATCACTTTGAGCAAATCTCTGCGGGTTAATACTTTTTGAGCCATTACACACACCCCCATCACACTTTTGCTGAATTCTTAGTGCGATGACCTTTCGTCGTCTCGTCCACTCGTTTCTTAACTTCTTTCAGGACCTCCAACGCCTCCTTTTGTGTCAATGCGTCAAACAGGAAGGCGCACACTTGCCCCCACCGCCGCGCTGCCGTCCATTTCTTGTCCTCCGTCAGAACGATCCCCTTCGCCCGTCCCTCCCGAAGAAAGAATTTCCCGAAAGTTGCCTCCGCCTTCCGAGCGTCTCTTTCCGTCGGATAGCGCACGATGATGAGACGAACTTTCCCTTTCGTTGTCTCATAAACCCCCAGAACACCCTCCGCTTTGGGACTCAAATTCAGTATATCTTTGTCCGCGAGGAAAAAGTGGCGGTTCAAAATGGTTGGATGGCGAAAAAAGAGGACTTTATGAGGTATCAAGTTCTTTTCTGGCAACAACTGCAAGACCTGTGGGCGCTGACCCTCTTCCCTGATCGCAGCAGCGACGCCTTTGCCCAAATCTAACACGGCTTTTCTGGTCTCTGAAGTCTCTTTCTCTGCGGTCACTGTAACGAAATAGCGACCCTTCCAAAACCTCAACATACCGTAAGCGTAGTCGGCATCCTGTCCAATACCGACTGTTTCCCCATCCCGTTCAAAAGTAAACACACCATAGGCATCGCTTGCTGAACCCATATCAAAGAAATCAAGGGTGAGAGACGGTTGGTTGGTTTTTGTGTATCGGCGGACAACAAGAAGCCGAAAGTTGTAGGCGAGATAGACTTCTGCCATCCCGTCAATGTATCGGAAAAGGGTTTTAGGGTTATAGATTTCCTCTTTCCCGTCCCAGACCCATCCCGAAACCTCAGTCGGCAAGTCCACAGGCAACTCTTTGGGCTGCTTCGTTGGGCTGACCGACAATAACATTACTAACCCTCCCGCCAAAAGCCAATGCCTGCTCACCCTTTTTCACCTTTTGGAACGCTTTAATACCCCTTTTGATCTTGTTTTTGCTTTACTCCTAATTCTCTCCAGCGCTTTTGCTTTTCCCGGCTCCAGGACCGCTTGTCACCGAAACTGTAGACGCGGATCGCCGCTTGGGGCTGCACAGGACATTTGACTTCGCAAAGCCCGCATCCGACGCAAAGGTGGTCATTGACAAAAGGATGAGGAATCCCTTCCCGATCCCTCCATTCAATTGCCCGGTAAGTGCACACCTCATCGCAGACCAAACACTGTTTTTGACTGTTCCAGACGATGCAGAGACTGCGGTCTATCACAGCCGTTCCGATATAAAGCCAGGACTTTTCTTCGGCAGTGAAGGGTTGAATCGCCTGAGTCGGACAGACCCGATAGCAGTCGGTGCACTGAGGGGCACATTCCCCCATACGAGGAACCAGCACGGGTGTCCAGAAACCTTCCAGACCTGCTTCTCCAATGGCGGGCTGAAGACCACCGGTCGGACAGACCTTGATGCACAGACTGCAGCGAATGCACCGGCTCAAAAAATCTTCTTCAGGAGCAGCACCAGGAGGGCGGAGGAGAAAGGGTGAGGCAATCGGTTGTTGGCGGACCGAGCGTTCCGCCCCGGCATTGGTTCGGGCGAGGGCTGCCCAGGTCAGTCCTGCCAGCCCCGAAAACACCAACCGGCGCCGAACCAGTCGGGGCTTGGGCTCCTCTACTTCCGACGCCCACTGACTGGGTCCTTGGTCGCCCAAATGCCAGCCATATCGGATCGCCGTCATCGGGCAGGTGGCGACGCAGGACAGACACAGGACGCATTCGGCAGGGTCCGTTCGGATGGTGTTGCTGTCAATCGCCTGCATCCGGCAACGGCTGCAGCAGACGCGGCAACGGTCGCATGCCTCGCTGACACGCTTTCGGAGAACGGCGAAACGGGACAGCAGTCCGAGGAGTGCACCGAGGGGACAGAGATACCGACACCAGAACCGAGGGCTCAGGGCGTTGGCAGCAATGATTCCAATGAATATTAGAAAGGCGACGATGCCCATTCGGTAATGAAGGCTCCCTTCGGGGAACAGCCAACCGATTGTTTCCTTCAACCCTTCACCAGCCACCGATGCCCAGGATCCGAGAATCTGAATACCGAGATGCAAAGGAGGATAAAAGGCAAGGGTGAGGGCTCTTGTTAGCAGAGCGATCGGGTCAAACAAAAAAGCCACTTGGACGCCAAAGAGAGCAGAAACGACGACAAAAATTAGCAAATAGTATTTCAGGTTGCGCCAGCGCCGCTCTCGCATCAATGACCTTCGGGTCCTTTTTTCAAAGAACCGGTCGCTGATATCAATAACAACTCCCAGAGGACACATCCAACCGCAAAAGACCCGCCCCAACAAGAGGGTGGCAACGAGGACGACCAGAGCCCAAGGCAGCAGATGAATGAGTGGGTCTCGGGCACTCAGCGCGGCAGAACCGTAATTGAGGAGACTCAGCCTCAGGTAAGCGTCAAGCGGTAGGGTGGCTCTGAGGGGAGAGATGACAGCAAAGAAAAGAACGAGAAAAAGACCGAGAGACAATAACTGAAAAGCGCGGCGAAAGTTTTGGGCGGAGAGATGGGTCCGAAGGGCGACCCGTCCCCTGACCGTTTTCTCCTCGGCGACGGTCATACCGTCACCACCTTGATCCTCTTTAGGTCCGCGACGCCGATGCCCAATCGTTGCCCGTTGATGATGTGCGGTATCTGTTCCGGCTTCATTCCGAAAAGGTCCGTCGCAACGGCGTCCACTGCCACGATGTCGGAACCGGCGATCACCGTATCCTTCTGCTCCACCCTGCCGGGTCCTTTGGGACCCCCCGACACCAAAACACGGACTGCATCCACGATCGTTAGGTGGGGTCGGACAGCGGTGACGAAATCAGCAATGCACTGGTGGAGATCGCCGCTCCCGTGCCAAGATGCTCGGTCCAAGACTAAACCCATTAGGTTCTTCATCCCTAAGGTGAGCCGCGCCATTGAATGGCTCTTGGCGACAGGGACATTGATCAGGACATCGGCTTCCAAGGCGTGGCGGAGCACTCGCACATCGTAAGCGCTCAGAATTCGCCCTTTGCGAATTTCCATTGGGACGAAATCTCTGTAGCCGACCGTCACCAATTGACCGCCCGACCGTTGGACAGCATCGGCGATCCCGCTCATTTCGTAGGTGATTCGGGGCGGGTCAATGGTGTGGTCTAAAACGATGACCTGCCGGGCACCGGCTTGAAAGCAGAGCCGGATGATCTCTGCCACGACTTCAGGGTTGGTGTTGGCGGCGATTTCGGGTGCTCTCGCAAAGGCGATGTTGGGCTTGACAAGGACCCGACTGCCTTTTTTGACGAACTTTTGCATCCCGCCCAGTGCGCTGACGGCTTTGCGAACCAAAGCGCCAGGAGCATCCTTTTTGGCGACGGCAACCTGAGAAACAGGGGCTGCTTGGGCTTCTTGCAGCCAGCCCAGCCACCAACCGACCGATGTTCCACTGAGACCCGTTACTGCCACCGCCTGCCCGATCTGGGCGAACAGTTGGCGCCGCTTCATTGTGATCACCATCTCCTGACCTTTAAGCGGAGATTTAGAGTCGCCAGTCTGGAAAGTCCGTAAGGTTTTCCCCTACCCCCGATGACGCTTCTCCTCTTGCCGATTGCCTTAAGTTCTTCTGGCATTGGTTGGAGGGTCAAAGGTAACTCGGTTCGGTAAGGTCTCCTGTAAAAAGCGGGTCACTTTCATAATTGTCCATCAGGATGGAGCGGTTAAGGGAGAGGACAGAGGTGAAAAGAGGATGCCCCGACCGATCTTGGAACAGTTGGCGGACGGCGTCGTTTTGGGCGATGGCGGGTATGTCTACATTCTCAAAGAGCGGGGTGTGCCGATGGGGGAGTGGTCGGCTCACTCCATTATGACCCATCCCCACGAGTTCGTTTGGCTGTATCAGGGATTTTGGGCAGCAGGGGTGGATGTCCTCCAAGCGGAAACCTTTCAGACAACCCGAAATCGGTTAGCCCGACTGGGTCTCGCCGACCGATTTGAAGCGATCAACCGCCGAGCCGTAGAACTGTGCCGCGCCATCGCCGGTGACGAGGTCTTGGTAGCAGGATCAGTGGGCGCTGCTGAAGGCTCTCGTTTCCTTCAAGCAACCACCAGGGAAGAAGTAGCCCAATTTTATCGGGAACAGTGCCACCTCCTCAAACGGCTGGGCGTTGACTTTCTCATTTGCGAGACCCTCTACTGGCTGGACGATGCCTTATTAGCGTTAGAGGCAGCCAAGGAGACGGGACTGCCGGTGATCGTGACGATGACCTTCCGCAGCCCCACCTCTTACGACGGTTTTCGTCCTGCTGACTGCGCCAAGAGACTAATTGCCGAGGGTGCTGACGTCGTCGGGATTAACTGCCACTTTGACCCTAATCAGATGTTTCCCCTGATTCAACAGATGAGGGACGCTGTGGACACTTTCGTGGCGATGCAGCCGGTCGCCGTGCGTAACGGTCTGGACGGAGACATTCACTGGACTCAACGGCAACTTTCCCCTAACGAGATGGCGGACTACGCCGTTAGGGCAAAGGAAATGGGGATTAACTATATCGGCTCCTGCTGCGGGTCTTCCCCTGATCACGTTCGGGCGATGGCACAAGCCTTAGGAAAGGCACCTCGGGCTTAAGATCACGGTCACAGGAGGTTTTTTCAAGGTGTGGCGGCTTGCTCTGCACACCGTTAGTTATGCAGGTGTTTGGAGAGGACAAACCCAACTGACTTTGGAGCAGACCCTGCGCAAGGCAAAGGAACTGGGCTTTGACGGCGTGATGGTGATGGCGAAGCGCCCCCACGCTTCGCCTCTGGACCTAAATGAGAAGGACCGCCAGCAACTGGGAGACTTGCTGGAGAAACTGGACCTAACGGTCGCCTGCATCGCTGGGTATCCGGACTTTACCTCTGGCATAGACCGACCGATGATGCCCTTCACTGAGGTCCAGGTTTTGTATGTGACGGAACTTGCCCGGCTGGCAAAGGACCTGGGGGCGACCCTCGTTCGGGTCTTCACCGGTTTTGAAAGGCAGGGCATCCCTTTTGAGGCTCATTGGGATGCCTGTGTTCGGGGGCTCCGGGAGGCAGGCAAAAGGGTCAGCGATCTGGGCGTTACCCTTGCCGTCCAGAACCATCACGACATCGGGGCTCACCCCGACAGTTTCTTGTGGCTCCTTGAAGAAGTGGGCGAACCCAATGTGAAAGCCGCCTTTGATGCTTGGGCGCCCTGTGTTCAGGGAATTCGGGGAGAGGCGTTGCGAGTGATCGTTCATCGGTTGGCTCCTTATATCGCCTACACGACCTGCGCCGATTACGTTGCTCTCCCCCGACTCCAACACGACCCGGCACTGGTCCACTACTCTACCCCGTCGCCGCCCGTCTACTGGGCGGTGCCGATGGGAGAGGGGGTTATTGACTACCCGACCTTTTTTGGGGCTTTGGACGAGATCGGCTACCGAGGTTGGGTGGCTTTTGAGATGTGTGCACCGCTGAAGGGTGGCGGGAGCCTGGAAAATCTGGACGAGGTGGCAGCAGCCTTCCTCCGCTACATCCGACAGGAGCAATGGAGGAAAGGTCCCACAGGCTGACCCGAGGCGAAGAATAACAAACCCAAAGGAGGGAATCCGAATGGCATTGCGCCCCTTGGGAAAGACGGGGCTGATGGTGGAAGGGATCGGACTGGGAACCTATCCCTTGACGGGGGCGGTGTTTGTCAAGGGGACCGTGTGGGAGGGACCGCAGGGTTATGGGGCGGTATCGCCGGAGCAGGCAAAGGCGACGATTGAAAAAGCCCTTGCCTTGGGTGTCAACTTCGTTGATACGGCTCCGGTCTACGGGCAGGCGGAAGACATTGTAGGGCTGGTTAGAAGCGAAGGACGCTGGTCCTTCATCGTGGAGACTAAGGCGGGCGAATACATCGCCGAGGACGGCACCCTGACCCGTGACTTTTCCGAACAGAACATTCGCCGCAGTGTTCTGGTCAGCAAGCGCCGACTTCAGATGGATGTTTTGGACATTTTGCTGCTCCACACACCCGACCCAGAAGAGTTTGGGGATGGAGAACCCCTGAACGCTCTATGCAAATTAAAGGAAGAAGGTGATGTGCGTTTCATCGGCTCGTCGTGTCGGGACGATCCTGGCGACGCATTGTCCCTGATCCAGACCGGCAAGGTAGATGTCCTGCAGTTCGGGTTTAACCTGATCCAGCCTCGGATGATGGAAGTCTTTGAGGCTGCCAAAGAGCACGGTGTCGGGATTGTCATCCGCACTCCCTTGGCGTCGGGTTTCCTAACGGGTCTCATCAGCGAGGATTATGAGTTCCCGCAGGACGACTACAGGAGCAAGATAGAGAGAGAAGTAACGACAGCGATGGCGCGCCAGGCGGCTGCTTTTCGCCCGCTGGTGGATGGCAGGGAGATTGAAAGCCTTCCCGAACTGGCTCTCCGATACATCTTGAGTTTTGACGCTGTCTCTGTCGTCATCCCTGGAGCCGTTACGCCAGAAGAGGTAGAACGCAATGTGGCGGCGGCACGGAAGGGACCTTTGCCCGATGCGCTTCTTGAAGAAATTGAAAGGATTCAAAGGAATCTGGGGTTATTGTGAGGGTTGAAGATCGGGGCAAGCCAACGGTGGTCCGATTGAGATGACAAAGACAAACCTCCTGTTCCTCTTTAGACATCATTCTCCACACTGTCTCGGGTGATGATGAGGTGGTCAACGGGAAGTTTGGGGTCGGCATTATCGGATGCGGTGTCATCGCAACAGCCCACGCCGCTGCCTATAAACAGTTCCCCAACGACTGCGAACTGATCGCCGTCGCCGATGTAAGAAGAGAGCCTGCCGAAAAGTTAATGAGGCAGTTTTCCATTCCTCATTTTTACAGCGATTGGAAAGACCTTTTGTCCGACGATCGGATAGACATCGTCAGCATTTGCACGCCCCATCATCTTCATTTTCCGATGACGGTGGCAGCGGCTCAGAGCGGGAAGCACGTTCTTTGCGAAAAGCCGATGGCGATCACCGTCGGAGAAGCCCACGAGATGATACAGGCTTGCCGAAACAACCACGTCCGCCTGTCCATCGCCTCCGAGCGATTCAACCCCCGCCATCGCTTCATAAAGGAACAGGTGATGCCCGAACTGGGACCAATTTCCTTTAGTTGGCTCGTTGATTTTTACTACCGGGACACTGCCTACTATGCCGCCGCTGCCTGGAGAGGAAACTGGGCAAAATCGGGCGGGGGTGTTTGCGCCAATCAGGCAATTTACACTTGGGATATGTGGCAGTGGTTTTTGGGTGGGGTTCAATACGCATACGGTTATTGGGGTAACATTTTGCATCCGACCATTGAGGTGGACGATATCGCCTTCGGTTTGGTCACCTTTACCGACGGCTCGTATGGGAAGTTTCTGGCGACGACCTGTTGGGACTGGGACCCTCAAAAGGCGGGGCTGCGCATTTTTGGTGAGAAGGGTGTTGTTTTCGCCAGCGATCCCTGGCTCTATCAGATCAACTTCCGCCTCTATGATGCCAACAGGGATGCTCTCCTCCGAAAGGAGTTTGAATCTGTCTGCGACCCCGACTATCGGGGCGGGTCCCACCCTTGGCAGGTAGCGGACCTAATAGAGGCGATTCGGCAGGGGCGAGATACCTTGGTTCCAGAAGCCCTTGAACCCCTCAAGATACTGCAAGGTCTTTACGGGCATGGATCCTATTACCGGACCCGACTGGAAGAGTGGGTCCGAACGATGGACTTGCCCCCTTCAGTGGAAGAAGGGAAAAGAGAAGGCTGGCAAGGAGGATGCCTCCTTCAAGTCCTTGAGCCTCTTGTCAAGGATCCCTCCCCCACTCTGATGGTCCCCTTCTCTGGTGAACAGTGAACCTCGGTATCGGTCCCAACCGGTCCAAGACTCTACTCTTCCGGGGACCAGAGGCGATAGCACAGTTCCTTGAGCATTTCGGCGTTGATGGCACTTTTGCCCTCGTAGTGATTATTGAAGATTACATAACACTTTTCCGATTCCGAGACCAGTTGACGAATTTTGGGAAGCCACTCCATAAGTTCTTCTTCGGAATACAGATAGTCATAGCGCTCGTAAGGGTGATCGTGCTGATACCACTTATCGGCATTTCTTCCGTGGAACCGGACATAACTGATCGGTGTCGGGACGATCACGGGGGGCATCAAACCGGGGAGTTTAGGCTCGTCCACCGAGACAAAACCGACCTTCCATTGTCTCAAGGTGTCAAACACCTCGTCGTTTACCCAAGAACGGTGCCGAAACTCAACGACTAAGGGGAGGGGTGCGAGCCAGTCCACCAAACGCTCCAAATACTCCAGATTCTCCGGACTGCGATGACACCGTTGGGGGAACTGAAGGAGGCAGCAGCCCAGTTTGCCGGCATCTGTCAAGGGTTGAACCGAATCTTTGAAGGCTCGTGCCGTCTCCCTGGCATCCTGGATCTCGTGGGTCAGCCCCTTGTGGGCTTTGACAACAAATTCAAAATCTGTTGGTGTTTTCCTCGCCATCTGGCGGTAAGTATAGGGAGATAAAAGGGTGTAAAAACTGGCATTAATCTCCACGCAGTCAAACTTGGTCGCATAGAAAGAAAGGTAGTCGCGGGCAGCCAGAGTGGGAGGATAGACTTTCCCAACCCAATCATCATACTTGTATCCGGCCGTGCCAATCCTTAAGATGCCCATCGGACGACGAAAGTGTGCAGCAGAAAGGTCAAAAAAGAAACAGGTCGGGAAGTCCACCCCTTTGCCTTGACACCCCCCCATTTCCCGACCTGTTCCGAAAAGACTGATCAGGCGGGGACCAACGCCCGCATATTCTCACAGATGGCGTAACCGAATTCAGAGCACTTGATCGGTTCCACGCCCATCTGCCGAGCCAGGTCGTAGGTCACCCGCTTTTGCTGGACCGTCCTGCTGATCCCCTTCTCAATCAGGTCCGCTGCTTCTTTCCAACCGATGTAGCGGAGCATCATCACACCCGACAGGATCAGGGAAGTGGGGTTCACCATATCTTTGCCAGCGTATTTGGGAGCGGAGCCGTGAGTCGCTTCAAAGAGGGCAACGAAATCGCCCATATTGGCACCGGGCGCCATACCCAGACCTCCGACCATACCCGCCAGGGCATCGGAGATGTAGTCGCCATTCAAGTTCATCGTGGCGATGATCTGATACTCGTCGGTCCTGGTCAGAATCTGCTGGAACATATTATCCGCCAGTCGGTCTTTAATCAGGATGCGCCCGGGAGGAACCTTGCCGCCGAATTTCTCGGTCACCTCTTGCTCGGTGACGACGAAGTCGCGAAATTCCTGCGTTGCCACCTCGTAACCCCACTTAGCGAAAGCGCCCTCGGTAAACTTCATAATGTTGCCCTTGTGCATCAAGGTGACCGAGGGAATGCCCTGGTCAAGGGCGTAACGGATGGCTTTTCGGACCAGCCTTTTACTTCCGTATTCGCTAATCGGCTTGACCCCGATGGCGGTGTCGTCGCCCAAGACAATCCCCATCTGATCCCGAAGCCAGCGGAGAAACTTTTGGGCTTCCGGGCTCCCCATCTCCCACTCAATGCCCGAATAGACATCTTCGGTCGCTTCTCGGAAAACGATGGCGTTCAACTTCTCGGGGTTTTTGATGGGGCTGGGAGAGCCTTCAATCCACTTGACGGGTCGGACACAAGCGTAAAGGTCCAGCCGCTGCCGCAGGGTCACATTCAAAGACCGGAACCCCGTCCCAATGGGTGTCGTCAAGGGTCCTTTGATGGACACAATAAAGTCCTGGATCGCCTGAAAGGTGTCTTTGGGAAGCAGTTCCCCATAGGTCGCCATTGCCTTCTCGCCGGCAAAGATCTCAAACCAGACGATCTTTCGGGTTCCGTTGTAAGCCAACTCAACGGCGGTGTCCAGGACCGGTCGCGCGGCCTTCCAGATGTCCTGACCCGTCCCATCCCCTTCAATCCAGGTAATGATCGGACGATCCGGCACTACGAGACGATCATCCTTGACGGTGATGGCTTCTCCATCGTCGGGCGGTCGCAACTTGTCGTAGGGCAAGGCAGATCACCTCCTGTCGGCGTTAACATTATGAATTTAGCAGGCATCGCCTTAATATGGTCTGTCGGGGAAAGGACTATAACAGGGACCAGCCACTGAACCACATTTTTTTAGGAAGCAACGGGAGGAGGCGGATGAAAACGGAGCCGTTTCTGAAGGAATTGAGCCGAACCGGACGGACCGGTGTCCTCTTGCCAGAGTCCGACGTTCCCGAACGTCCCCTTTGCGAACTGGTAGGAGACGAACATTTGAGAACGGAGGGTCCCAACCTTCCTGAGGTGGACCAGCCGACGGTTATCCGGCACTTCGTCCGGCTCTCTCAATTGAACTACAGCGTAGATACCCACTTTTATCCCCTTGGGTCCTGCACGATGAAGCATAATCCCAAAGTGAATGACCAGATGGCGAGCCTGGACGGCTTTGCTGGTCTCCATCCCCTCCAGCCGTCGTCAACGACTCAGGGGATTCTCCGGTTAATGAAGGAACTGGAACGACTTTTGTGCCTGATCGGCGGGATGGACGCGTGCACCCTTCAGGGGGCTGGGGGGGCTCTGGGGGAGTTTATTGGTCTCCTTCTGGTCCGTGCCTGGCATCGCCAGAGAAGGGAGGAGGCAAGCCGTCGCCGGATACTGGTCCCCGATTCGGCTCACGGGACCAACCCCGCTTCAGCAGCCCGATGCGGGTTTCGGGTCCACAATGTCCCCAGCGGACCCGACGGCTGCATTGATGTCGACCGCCTTAAAGAGGCTTTAGAACTCCAACCCGACGGCACCCTCCCTGCCGCTGTGATGGTCACCAATCCCAACACGTTGGGAAAGTTTGAGCGGGACATTGAGAAAGTGGCGGATCTGACTCATCAGGCAGGAGCCCTTCTTTACTACGACGGGGCGAACCTGAACGCAATTATGGGAAAAGCCCGACCAGGCGATATGGGCTGCGACATTATGCACTTTAACCTTCACAAGACTTTCAGCACGCCCCACGGCGGCGGCGGACCGGGTGCCGGTCCGGTAGCGGTCAAAGACTTTTTGGAGCCCTTTCTACCCGTTCCGACCATAGAAGAGAGAGACGGTCAGTTGGTCCTCTCTTACGAAAAGCCGCTGTCGGTCGGGCGGGTCCACTCCTTTTACGGCAATGTTCTGGTTCTGGTCCGTGCCTACACCTATATCCTCTCAATGGGTCGGACTGGGCTCCGAAAGGTCTCCGAAGACGCTGTGCTCAATGCCAACTACCTGATGAGCCGGCTCTTGCGCCTCTTTCCCGTTGCGTTCCCTGGACTGTGTAAGCACGAGTTCGTCCTGTCTCTCCGAGAGTTTAAGAAAACGACCGGTGTGCGCACCTGGGATGTGGCAAAAAGACTTTTGGATTACGGTTTTTATGCCCCGACCGTTTATTTCCCCATTACCGTGGAAGAAGCGATGATGGTGGAGCCGACGGAAACGGAGACAAAGGAGACCCTAGACGCTTTCGCCGACGCCTTGGCTCAGATCGTTCAGGAGTCCCTTAGTAACCCTGACCTCGTTCGCACTGCCCCCCACACCACCCCCGTCGCAAGACTGGACGAAGCCAAAGCAGCAAGGGAATTGAAAGTTCATTGGTAGGCAAATAGAGGTGGGATGAATAGGACGACGGTTTTCTCGGCTCGGGTTCTTTATAGTGGTGCTGAAGACGCTTTACGAATATCGTGCCCTGACTTGGTGGGTGACCAAGCAGGAGTGGTGACCCTTCACGGGGTTCTCAAAACAGACGGGACACGAAATCAAGTTTTTCTCATAACGAACCCATCGGGTTTTGTCGCCGGGTTCGCCTGCCTGTGCCCCGATGGTTGGCTTTTTTGGATTGTTCGGGATCAGGGCGGCGCCGAAGAGGTGGTGCGGCGCCTTCTCTACCAAACCATAGAAACCCGCCTGAGACGAGCCAGTGTCCCCTTCCTTCGGGTTGCTGTCGTCACCGATAGTCCTGACGACGCCTTTTTTGCTGATCTGGGATTTGAACGCCTGAGCACGATCGTGGAACTGGAAAGGAACCTTAGGGACTGGCAACCCCTAACTTCCTTCCCCTATCGTCTTGCTGAAGGGATCTCTGTCAACAGTCTGGAGGAGGAGAGGGGGCGGACTTTTCGCTGGGTCTATGAACTGCATCAACTGCAGAGGCGGTTGGTAAAAGAAGGGGCTTTGATCAAGAATTTTTCCTTAGGTCAGTTCATCAGGGAACTGTGTAACCTTTCGGGTTCTCATCCCCGATACTTCGTCGGTCGGTTGTTGCACCGGTCTGTGGGTTTGGTGCGGGTAGAAAGGGATTTAGTTTGGAGCGACCGAGTCGTCATCACGGCTCTGGGGGTCCTAAAAAAATACCAAGGCAAGGGGATCGGAACTTGCCTCCTCCACAGAGCCTTTCAGTGGGCGAAAGATGGGGGTTACCAGCGGGTCGGACTCATTGGCTTCGCAGACGAACAAGCCGTCGCCTGGCTCAGAAGGAAAATCGGTTTTGGCAGACCGACCGAGTATGTGGTTTTTTACGGGGAGAAGGTTTTTCAAAGACCTTATCAGCCACAGTGGGTAAGATTTTTTGAAAAGGAGCGGGAGACCATCATCAGGTTGCTGGCGAACGGGGATCGTTTGGTGGAACATATCGGTGCGACCGCTATCCCAGGATGCCTCAGCCGCCCGATTGTGGACATTTTGGTCGGTGTGTCGGATGAGGAAGTGGAGCGAGCCAGGGATGCTTTGGAAAAAGCCGGTTACAGCCGCAAGAAGGCACCTGCTGGTATGGAGAAAGCGATCTGGCTGTGCAAACGGGTCAATGGGAGGACCGCCACCCAGATCATTCTGTGCGACCCAAGGCACCCACTTTGGAAGTCCTTTCTTTTGTTCCGAAATTATCTAAGGACCCGCATCGCTATTGCCGAGCAATACGGGATGATGAAGGAGAAACTGGCGGCTCAGCATCCCTTTGATTTGCGCCTTTACGAACGAGGGAAAGCCGGTTTTATTGAGATCGTTTTAGCCCGAGCACGAGGACTGTAGGTTCTTTTGATTCGGCGCCTTTACAGGGGACGGCTTGATGGCGGGCGCCTAAGAAGTGGGAATCGTCAATGTCCTCTTTGGTCAGGGTAGAAGAAAAAGAAAAACTGGAGCAGGAACAAAAGCCCACTCATTCCATCCTATTTCTCGCCTTCCTTTTTGTCATTGCCATCACCGTTGCGGGATGCTTTTCCGCCTTTTTGCGCTACGACCTGATCGGAACGGGTCACCTGCCCCGCTGCGCCCTGTTCCCCCTTCTTTGCTTTTCCATCGTTAACCTGCTTTTCCGAAAAATTCGCCAGCGACCTCTCTTATCCCGGTCGGACCTTTTGTTCCTTTACATCACAATCCTCGTGATGACCGGCATCCCCGGTCAGCAATACGCTGACTATCTCTATCTCGGACTGATCGCACCCATCTATTACTCCATTCCCCGCCATCTGCCGTCATTGATCCAAAACCCCGACTTGGACTGGTTACCCTTTATCCCCGACTGGATGGTGCCGTCTAAAGACCCGAGAGATGGAGTGATAATGTGGGTGATTGAGGGAATGCCCGAGGGAATGCGCCTCCCTTGGCAACCCTGGGTCACCCCACTGATCTTTTGGACCCTTTTCTACTTCGCCCTCTTTTTCGCTAAGATTGCTCTCGCTGCTCTCCTGCAACCTCAATGGGCGGTGAGGGAAAAACTAACTTTTCCCCTCTGTCAGGTCCCAAGAGAGGTTGCCGACGACCGAACGATCGGTCGCCTTCTCCGCAGTCCCCTTATGTGGATCGGTTTCTCTATCCCAACCTTCGTCTATACCCTTCGCGCCATCCACATCTACTTCCCTTACTTTCCTAACATTGACCTTTACAAAAACTGGGGATTGTTATTTCTTGAGCGCCCTTGGGATCAATTGAACTTTGTCCCCTTCAATATCTACTTTGATATGATCGGCTTCGCCTATCTGATCAACACTGATGTAGGATTCAGTTTTTGGTTTTTCTATGTGGTCCGCAGACTGTTAATGGTCAGCCGAGCCGCTATGGGATTGACCGAGCATGCAGAACCTCTGGAATATCAAACAATCGGGGGCTTTATCGCCCTTAGCCTGTTCCACATTTATGTAGCGCGGGAATACATAAAAGCCCTTTTTTCCTCTTTCCTTCCTGGCAAATCAAAAGAGCAAAAACAGGTAGAACCGCATCTCCGTCGGGCACTTCTTTTCTTTTGCGCCTGCCTGATCGTTCTGGTCAGTTGGTCCTTCTTTGCCGGGCTCGCCCTTCGCTGGACGGCTCTTTTGTTCACCCTCCACTTTATATGGAGAATCCTTCTGGCTCGGATGGTGGCGGAGGCGGGTCTCTTTGTCTACTGGTTGCCGAATAACCAATACCTAATGCTGCGCTTGTTCGGTAGAGATGCCCTTGGTCAGAAGAACATCGTCGCGCTTCATATGATCGGAACCAAACTTTCTGACTCAGCAACCTGTGTCCTCCCCCAAGCGCTTCAAGGTTTTAAGATTGCTCAAGACGAGCGTCTCTCGTTCTCCCACTCCTTCACCTTATTGATCAGTTCCGTGATGTTATCGGTTTTGACTTGCCATCCGGCGAGCCTTTACATCCTTTACACCACCGCTGTTCCCAAAATGGGATGGTGGATGAGAGGGTATCCTCAAGGAAATGCAGAGAGCCTGCGAAGTTATTTGACCCAAGACTACCGGATAAGAGGAACGGATTTTATTTCCTTGTTGTCAGGGGCAGTGGTAACTTTGGCTTTATCCTGGCTCCGCTGGCAGTTTTTCTGGTGGCCGTTCCATCCCCTCGGCTACGCTGGTGTCATCGGGACTTACCAGTGGGCAGCCGAGCGGTATATGTTCAGCATCTTTCTGGGCTGGCTCTTGAAAGCCCTGGTCCTTCGCCTCGGTGGTATAAACAGTTGGCACCTGATCCTACCTTTTGCGATGGGTCTTATCTTAGGCAACACCTGCGTCCTCTTTATCCTTTTGATCATCCATTTCTTTTACCCAACGAATGAGGTTGTCGTGATTGAATAGGGAGGTTAAAAGAGGTGGGCTGGCAGGAGGTCGCGATGGGGATTACTTGGCTTTCATTGTTGACGGTTTCGGGGATTCCGAAACCCGAACCACCCCGACCCGACTGGTTGCGCCCCTCCTGGGTTTGCCTCAACGGCATCTGGTCCTTCTCTTTTGATGAAGAGGACAAGGGGCTTACCGAACGATGGTATGAAAAAAAGGACAACTGGTCCCTGCGCATCCTCGTCCCTTTCCCCTGGGAAAGCGCTCTCAGCGGAATCGGGCGCAAACCCAAAAACGGAATCGGATGGTATCACCGGACTTTCCAACTTCCCAAGGATTGGGCAGGCAAGACCATTCTCCTCTGCTTTGGAGCCGTTGACTGGAAGGCAACTGTGTGGGTGAATGGTCATTACGTCGGTGAGCACGAAGGTGGTTACTCAGAATTTCGCCTCAACATTACAAAAGCCGTTTCCTTATCTTCACCCAATTCTCTTGTTGTCCGAGTAGAGGACCACACCGACAAAGAGACACCGATCGGCAAACAGGTGGAATGGTGGTATACCTCCACCAGTGGCATCTGGCAGACCGTCTGGCTGGAAGCCGTCGGTAATCCCTATCTTCAGTCTTGGCGCCTCATCGCTGAGTCCGACAGCAAAGGAAGACCGACGGGGAGGGTGACGGCAAAGCTCTTCCTTAACTGGTCTCAACCTTTTAAGGACGATGTCCTGTTGACGGTCCAATCCCTTGATCGCCAATTTGCCACAATTAGCACTCTCGTTCCCGCTGGAAAAAAGGAGGTGGATCTCTCCTGGACTATTTCCCGACCCCGCTTTTGGTCCCCCGAAACACCTCACCTCTATCCCGTCCGATTAACCTTGAAACACCGGTCACGCACAGGAACCGTTTTGGATCAAGTAGAGACTTACTTCGGGTTGCGGGACATCCGATGGGTGTATGATGACGAGCGCCGTTGTGGAATCCTCTTGCTCAACGGAACACCCCTTTATTTGAGAGGGGCTTTGGACCAGTCTTTCAACCCTTTAGGAATTTATACGGCTCCGTCCGATGACTTTCTGCGCCAGGACATCGTTAAGGCAAAAGATGCCGGCTTTAATATGCTCCGGATCCACATTAAGATAGACGAACCCCGCAAACTTTATTGGGCAGATCAACTGGGTATTTTGATCCAATATGACTTTCCCAGTTTTTATACACCCTCCGCCCGAGCAAGAGAACTGTTTGAAAGGACGGTTTATGACGCTATCAACAGGGATTTCAACCATCCGTCCATCTACTGTTGGACGATTTTTAACGAAGAGTGGGGTATCGGCTCCGTTGCCAATACTCCAAAAGATCACCGAGTGGAATGGGTAGAAGAGATGTTTCGGAAAGTAAAAACCTGGGATCCGACCCGCCTGGTTCAAGATAACACCGGTTGGGCGCATCTGGTGACTGACTTTAACTCCTTCCACTGGTATGGTCGTGATGTCAACGGTTTTCACTTTTGGGTCCGGGATCTCAACGATAAAAGAGTCGGCAAGGGAGCGGATTGGAACTTTATTGAGGGGCGACGGTCGCGGGGAGAACCCTTTGTCAATAATGAGTTCGGTTATGTGGCAGCTGGCGATGGCGACGGTGACTGGTCTTGGGGTGTCCTTTCCCTCATCAACTCTCTATCTGCCTGCGATCGGTTGATGGGTTATACCTATACCGAATTGACCGACATTGAGTGGGAGCATAACGGCGTTTATAACTACGACCGGTCGGAGAAGGAATTTGGTTTTGACTTTTGGGCTCACGGGATGACTGTCCGGGACCTCTTTGGACCTGACTTTATCGTCTTAGATCTCCCAGCCGTGAAAGAAATCCGGCTGGCAAAAGAGGCCCCCACCAGCGAAACGAAAGAAGTGGTCGTGCCCGTTCTATTTCGCACTTATAGCGGTCAACTGTCCGGTCCGCTACGCCTCTACTGGCAATGGCGTTTTTTAGACCGCTTTGGAAATTGGTGGGAAGAGACCCCGCAGTCTAGGCAGATTCCGACCCCGCCGCCCTTCCGAGTATCTTCCTTAGGGGACATTAGAGGACGCTTGCCCCAAGAACCGGGGATCTTGACCCTTGTCGTCTGGCTGGTGGATAAAAGAGAACGGTGGGTTCACACCAATTACACGCAGTGGTGGCTGCGCCAACCAGACGGTCTACCCTTGAAGGAGACTTTGCAGGATCAAGGGTTGGAGACCCTTGTCTATCGGTTCCGCCCGACCGATTTCACCAGTTCCCAGTTCTCTATCAAAAGCCGCCCCGATGCCCCGATTCCGGGAAAACACTATGGACTGGGCACCGGATCCGTGACTTACGAAATACCCTTCACGGAACCAATAGACTGGGACCGGTGGGTCTCGCTTTCGCTCTGTTGTGAAATATCCGCCAAGGCGGGGAGAGAGAAGGTAGACTGGCCACAAAGAGTGAACCCTCAGGACTATCCCCAGACTGATGAAGGAAAGAAGTTTCCCACAACGGTCATCGTGAAGATCAACGATGTGCCGATCGCTCGTTGGGACCTTCCGGACGATCCTGCCGACGCTCAGGGTGTGTTATCCCACTGGGCGGGAAAGGAAAGGGGATCTTACGGCTACTTAATGAGGGCGCAGGTGAATGCCGACTCGCCTCAAGGGGTTGCCTTGAGGAACCGGTTATCAGCGGCGGGGAAAATCCGGATCGTTTTTGAAGTTCCCGAGAATGTCGTTCATAAAGGCGGTCTGGCACTTTACGGGGCGGAAATGGGCTGCTACCCGATGGACCCATTCATTTTGCTCCGGTTCCGAAAAAACGGAACCAAAGCCGACCAGCGCCAGTAGAAGGTAAGGTGCGGGGCGGGTTGCCCCGCACCTCCCTCAGGGGTCGCTACCACTCCTCTTCCTCGTGCGGATGAGGTGGCGTCTCCTTCTTCTTCTCAGGGAGCTCCACGACGGCGGCTTCCGTTGTCAGGATCAAAGTGGCAATGGAAGCGGCATTTTCAAGAGCTGTCCGAACGACCTTAACGGGGTCAATGATCCCCAGTTCAAACATATCCCCGTAGCGGTCGTTGAGGGCGTCATAGCCGTGGCTGGTCGGAAGCGAGCGAACCTTTTCGGCGACGACGGAACCATCCAGACCCGCATTCTCGGCGATCTGGCGAAGGGGCTGCTCCAAGGCTTTCTCCACGACCTGAGCCCCCAGCCGTTCGTCGCCCTGAAGGCTCTTTGCCAGTTCCTGGATCGCCGCCGTGCACCGGAGAAGGGCGACGCCACCGCCAGGGACGATCCCCTCTTCGGCAGCTGCTTTTGCGGCATTGATGGCGTCCTCAAACCGATATTTCCTTTCCTTCATATCCGATTCGGTCGCCGCTCCGACCTCAATGACCGCCACACCGCCCGACAGTTTGGCTAACCGCTCCTGAAGTTTCTCCCGATCGTAATCGCTGGTTGTCTTCTCCAGTTCCTTCTTGATCTGCTCAATCCTGCCTTGGACGGCTTCCTTGCTCCCCCGACCTTCAATGATGGTCGTCTCTTCCTTGCGGACGACCACTTTCCGGGCTCTCCCCAGCATATCCAGCCGCACGTTCTCCAACTTAATCCCCATATCCTCGGTAATGAAGGTTCCTGCCGTTAGGATGGCGATGTCCTGCATCATCGCTTTCCTTCGGTCGCCGTAGCCGGGGGCTTTCACGGCACAGGACTGGACCGTTCCCCTCATCTTGTTGACCACCAAGGTCGCTAATGCCTCGCCCTCTACTTCCTCGCAGATGACCAGCAACGGCTTGCCTTGCCGAGCGACCTGCTCCATCAACGGGACCAGATCTCGGGCATTGCTGATCTTCTTCTCGTAAAGGAGGATGTAGGGATCCTCCAAAACGCACTCCATATTCTCAGGATCGGTGATGAAGTAGGGGCTCAGGTAGCCCCGGTCAAACTCCATTCCTTCCACGATGTCCACTTCCGTCTGTCGGCCCTTACCTTCTTCAACGGTGATGACCCCGTCCTTGCCGACCTTGTCCATAGCGTCGGCAACGATCTCACCGATCTCGGGATCGTTGCCCGCAATCGCCGCCACATTGCGGATATCGTCGCGGGTTCGGACCTCCCGCTTCATTTCCTTCAACTTCTCCACAGCGGTCGCCACCGCCTGGTCAATCCCTTTTTTCAGCAAGACGGGATTGGCACCAGCGGCGACCAGTTTGAGGCTCTCTTTCAGAATCGCATACGCCAAAACCGCTGCGGTCGTTGTCCCGTCTCCCGCCACATCGTTGGTCTTGCTGGCGACTTCCTTAAGGAGTTGGGCTCCCATATCTTCGTCGCGGTCTTCCAATTCAATCTCCTTGGCGACGGTCACACCGTCCTTGGTGACCAGAGGGGAGCCCCACTTTCTTTCGCTGACCACATTCCGCCCTCTCGGTCCCAAAGTCACGGCAACTGCCTCGGCAACCAGCCGAGCGCCCTCCATCAGCGCCTGGCGCGCTTCCTCTCGGAAGAGCAGTTCCTTCTTTGCCATCGGCGGTTCACCTCCACTCCATCTGGTCTCTTTTTGGGCACCTTTTATTTTAGCACTCTCGCAAGGCGAGTGCTAATCCCGTATCGTTAGCGCCGGGCAACCCAGCGGAGGGCGTTGCGGACTAAGGTTCTATAGTGCCCATTTTCAAAGGCGGTCGGTCCGTGCCCCAATTGGATGTAGACGACTCGGGCTTTCCCATATTCTTTCGCCCAAGCAAGGTTCTTTTCGCTAAGAGCATGGTCCGTTGTCAGCAGGATATGAACCTCGGGCGATACCCAGAAGCCCTTATAGGTTTCGTCCACGATTTCAAAGGTCGGGGGCAATCCTTTGGTCACCGGATGGTCCCGATCGGCGACGGTGACCGTCATCCGGACATCGTGCTGCCATTGGGACCGACCGTATTCGGTTCCGTCGGGAGCCTTTCCGGGAGCCAAAAAGTAGCGGGCGCCGATGATCTTGGTGTATTCGGACCAGTTCTGGTAATTGGCAATAGAATGGTGAAGGGCGACCAGACCTTTACCCCTCTCCTTTAGCGCTCGGATAAAACCTTCCTTTTGAGCGTCCGTGATCTCCTGCCACAGATCATAGAGGACGACCACGTCCCAGTCATTGATCCGATCACCCTCCCAAAGGCGATTCGCCTCGGGCTGCCGAAACTCCTCAAAGACGACATCGCTCAAACTCCGGAATACAGCAAAGAAAGACTCCCTCTCAAAGTCATGCCCACCCGTGATAATGGCGGCGCGGACCTTCTGCTCCACTTTTTGCTCCTCCTCCCCCACAAGGACGGTCAGACCAGCAAGAATAGTTGCAACGCCAACGATCCCTAACCATCTCATCAAGTGTTCCTCCCGTTTACAATTATGACCGAAAGGCGGAAACGGGAGGGCGTCGTGGTCCGCAAGGGTTGGAAAAAGGAAAAGGGCAACCTTCTGAGGGCAACAAGATGAGTTTTATTTTCGGAGACCCTTCTGCCACCATTTACATTGGCGACAGCCGAAATATGGGGGAACTGAGCGACGAGACCGTTGACCTGATCGTCACTTCTCCGCCCTACTGGCACATCAAGGACTATGGGATAGAAGGTCAAATCGGCTACGGGCAGACCCTGCACGAGTATCTGATAGATATCAGCCGCGTGTGGGGAGAATGCTGGCGGGTGTTGAAGCCGGGTCGGCGACTGTGCATTAACATCGGCGACCAGTTTGCTCGCTCCATCTTGCTCGGACGCTACAAGGTCATTCCGCTTCATTCAGAGATCATTGCTCAGTGTGAGACAATCGGTTTTGATTATATGGGAGCCATCATCTGGAGGAAAAAGACCACAATGCGACCCACAGGCGGTGCCGTTGTAATGGGTTCCTTCCCCTACCCACCCAACGGTATCGTGGAGTTAGACTATGAGTATATCCTCCTATTCAAGAAGCCTGGCACCCGGACGGTGCAGGAGAAACGAGAGAATCTCCCAAACGGATTACGGGAAGCATCCAAACTGACCCGTGACGAGTGGAAAGCATTTTTCAGTGGTCATTGGGAGTTTGGCGGGGAGAGGCAAATTTTTCATGAAGCGATGTTTCCGGAGGAGTTGCCCCGACGACTCATTCGTATGTTCTCCTTTATAGGAGAAACAGTTTTAGACCCCTTTTTGGGAAGCGGAACGACGGTCAAGGTCGCCTTGGAACTGAAGCGCAACGCCATCGGCTACGAAATTCAGCCCGAGTTTGAGCCGGTTATCAGAGAGAAACTAGGGCTATCCGAAAACCCTCTCATTGCTCCACCTGTGAGGATTGTCCATAGAAAAAAGCCTTTGGCTCCCTCTCCGTCGCCCCCTGGGTATGTCCCTGCAATAAAAGATTGCAAGCCTTTGGTCAACCCGAGGGGCATCCCATTCGGGAACGAAGCCACTTATAAGGTAGTGAAAATTAGCGATGAGACCACTTTGCAGATGGAGAACGGTATGCAGGTCCAGTTGCTGGGGGTAACCATCCGACCCGAACGCCGAGAGGAAACCCTTGCTTATTTGCGTCAATTCCTTTTGGGAAAGAGGGTCTTTTTGCGCTTTCAAAATCCTCCCGGAGACTCCAAATGCCCCTTTCCTGCATATGTCTACTTGACCAACCGCCTTTTCGTTAACCGTAAGATGATTGAAATGGGTTTGGCAGACGCTGACTTATCAATCCCGCATCCCTATACCCAGAAGTTTTTAAAAGCACAAACGAAGAGGCAGACCGGTGAAGAAGGCTAAAGAGTGGGTCCTCAATATTGCTTTCAACCGATGGCAATTCAATCGCCCCAGATATGTCGGACGATTATCAGAAGGCATTCGTGAATGCGCTCCCAAATCATTACAGGAGATGAATTTTTTACATCCCCGCCGGTCGCAACGCCATCGGCATTCAGATCAAGCCGATAACCTATTCGCAGACTCCCGAAATTCACAAGTGGCTTAAGTGGATGGCGTCCTCTCACGAAAAGTTTCGCAAGGCGCACGGCGGCAGAGTATTTGTTGTTTTTTCTGTTACCAAAGGTGGGGAGAAGACTATTCTTAACGAGGAAGAACTCATACAACAGATCCGAGAAGAGATAAACAGGCTTCTCCGTCAATCCTAAGGTGTCTTTCGTTCGTTCAAGGTCAGTGCTCCTTACGAATCGCTTTCCCTATAATACCTCCGATGCTGGGGGGAGAGGTGGCGGTAGACATAGGCGCCCCAGGGCTTGCGATAGGTCCGGCAGAGATACCGGTTGGCTTCCTCGTCACCGATGATCAATTCTTTGTTCCCGTCCCAGCGGACCGCCCGTTTGAGCCGATAGGAGATATTTGCCAGGTGGAGGGGGTTATTAGACAAGTGGGCAAATTCAATATCGGCGATTGGTTTGTCCCTTGTCTTGATGCAGTCCAGCCAGTTGCGCATATGAGGTTCAGACTGTGGCGATCCGCCCGACTCTATCGGCTTCATTCGGTCCCCTTCGGGAAATACCCGAAAACCCTCCCTGGTCAAGAGCATCGTTCCATTGGTGCCATAAAAGGCAATTCCATAGCCCGAACCTTCAATAGGTCGTGAATTAGTGTGATAGATGGAGGCTTGGACATAAAAGTCTCCGTAGTCAATCAATGCGTCCTGAGTGTCGGGGGTCTCTCTGTTGTCTTGTAGGACATACTTCCCGCCTGTTGACATCACCATTCTGGGGATTGTTTTCTCCAGAATCCAGTGAACCGTATCAATGTGATGGATCGCCCAAGACAGCATAAAACCACCGGAATAATCCCAGAAAAACCAATAACCGGGAGCGAAAAAGCGATTGCGGTTGAAAGGTCTTTTGGGGGCGGGTCCGAGCCACAAATCGTAGTCCACACCCGGAGGTGGGTTTTCATCGGGAGGGTTACCGATGCCACCGGGAGTGTCATTCCAAACATTCCAAACGCGGACCCTGGTGATGGTGCCTAAAGCGCCCGAACGGATCAGTTCCTTTGCTGCTCGGTAGTGGGCACCGCTCAACTGTTGGGTCCCTTGTTGAACGACCCGTTTGAAACGACGGGCAGCATTTACAGCGGCACGACCTTCGGCAATGTTGTGGCTCAGGGGTTTTTCCACATACACATCCTTTCCCGCCTCACAAGCAGCGATGGTCTGGACACAGTGCCAATGATCGGGAGTGGCGATGATGACGGCGTCCACATCCTTCTGGTCCAGCAATCGCCGAAAGTCACGAAACATCGCTGTCTTTTCTCCGGCGATCTGAGCGGCGCGGACCATTCTTTCCTCCACCACATCGCAGACGGCGACGATTCGGACATCGGGGTTCGCCATCGCAAATTTCATCAACCCTGTCCCCATCCCCCCGCACCCAATCAACCCAATTCGGATAGGCTGATCAGCGCGGGTGCCAGTGCTTTGTTCCCGAGTGGCTTGAGCTTCGGTAATGGCTCGCGCACCAACGGTCCAACCGAGAGCGGCTCTGAGAAGACTTCTTCGGTCCATTCGCCTCACCCACTTTCAATTTGCCTGCTCTTTCTTAAATAAAGACCCATCATTGCCGATCACATAATGGTGTCGCAAGGGATCGCAGAAGTTAACGAAACTGCAAAACCGCTGAGAAAAGAACCGTCGTTAGCCCTTCTCCAATGAAATGGGATTGCACAATCATACCGCGGTAGTTTCCGGCTGGGTCTTCTGGAAAGGCAATAAATTAGGAGCGAAGGACGAGGCGCCGAACGCCACCGCCCCTTACTGACCTGAGGCGAGGCTTGCGCCCACGGCTGCTAAGGTCAGGGTTAAGGACTCGTTGACTCCGACCATTCCACCGCTCGTTCAAGAGTTAACCGCCAACCGATCGTTCCGGTATGCCCTTTTGCGATGGCATCCTTAAGCAAGTGCTCTATAAAACGACAATAGTTTGAGGAAAAAACAACAAAGTTATTGGGTAACCAACGCTGGAACTTTTCAGCCAAATGAAGAAACAGACTGGCTTGCTCCTTAACCTCTGATTTGCGGGCACTTTCCTGTTTTTGACACCACTTTTCGGCAGTCGTGATAGTATAGGGAACCTCTACAATCAGCGTCACTTTCTTTCCCTGAGGAGCAAAACGACGTCTTATGCGAGCCTCTGACCGGTAAGTTTCTTTTTTGACTTGAAGGGCAACAGTTTCTTCGCCAACGTTAACCAAGGCATCTATGCCTGCCATATCGTATTCCGCCTTGGCTTCTAACGGTAGGCGACAGTGCACTAGCCAACAATAGGAAAAATGGAATTGTGTTAGCACTGAAATGAAAGTCCGATAAATTCTGGCTTTGAAGCCGCGAAAAACAAACTCTCTTGAGCAACCCCAAAAAACTGTTTAATAAAAGAGTCTACAGGTTTCAAGTGATCTTCCCACCATTGATTGAAAAACTGCTCGTAATCCGGAAAAGATGGCGACAGCGCCTCGGGCTTCCAGTAATTTGAATAAAGAGAAGGGAGCGGGTTCAGATCGCGCGGTAAATCCTGTTCCACCCTCTTTATTGGCAGCAACTCTTCCCTGTATTTTTCCAGGGGAATCGTCGCCAGAAAGTTTTCAAACTCTTGCAACAGTTTTTTCAGAACCATTTCGTTAGTTCTCCTGGGCAAAAAGGGACAAGCGGTGGGTTGGTATGAACTCTTGTGGGATGGGAATCCGGCTGAGCATCGGCAAAGTTAGGTGGGGTACAAGGTCGCGATAAAGACTGCGCACATAGTCCTGAACAACCTCACTATTTAAATAAGCAGCGATCGCCCGCTCATCAAGACCGTCCGCTTTTGCAACAAGATGAAACTCTTCACGCCAAGGATAGCAGCGGTCGTCAACTGCCGCCACTACGCGGGTCCCTTTTGTGTGCCCAACTACAATGTGGGGAAAGGCGTAGAAAAACCGCAGGGTCGGGGCTGCCTCTTGAGGCATCCAGAGACCCGAATAACAATTCTGGTAGTCAATCCATCCGGACTTTAAATTGCGCCCCGTCAAAACTGGGACAAGGCTGCTTTTGGGCGTAGTGCTGACCAGCGGGTGAGCCCGCACTTCAGGACTTCTGGCGGCAAAGTGGATGTGAAAAAAGCATTCAAGGGGAGGTCCGCTTTTCTCAAATGCGAGCCACTCAGGTGTTTCAAAACGAATGAGTTCGCCGGCGTAGTCAGTCCTTCTTGAGACAGGCGACAAACCGTCGTGCAGGCTAATGCCCTTGCGTCCTTTCTCCAGTGTCATAACAACGCACGAGACACGACGGTCTGAAAAGACCCTACCGAAATAATAAATGGTCAAGTGTCCAGAATGCGCCAGAAAAAGTCGTAGTTTGGCAAAATCGTCCAGAACCATCCAACTCGCGGGCACAACAAAGACCAACTTGCCCCCCTCATTAAGTAATTTGACCGCTTGCTCAATAAAGGCGCCATAGATGTTGAACTTTCCTTGCCAGGTCCAAAAGCGGTTTCTGTAGATACCTTTTTTCTCCTTGAGGGAATGGATCGGATAGTGAGATCCATCGCCGATAATGCCGTAGGGAGGGTTGCCGATGATTATATCAAATCGCCCATCGGGCTCCCACAGTAGGAAATCTCCTTCAATGATCGTTGCCGTCGGCATATTTCTTTTTGCTGCCCGAACCGCCTCGGGATCAATATCTATCCCAACCAGTTCGTGATGAAATCCATAGCGCTGGGCAAAAGCCAGCAAAAAAGGACAGTCGCCGCACCCGGGCTCCAGGACGCGACATCGGCTTTTGGTGGGATGACATAAAGACACCATAAACTCAACCAAGTCGGGAGGTGTTTTGACGGCACCTAATGCTCTGCCCCGTTCATCTCTAATTTTCAAAAGGCTTTCCTCTCCCCGAAAACCTTCTGGGCTTTGCTAACTCTGTTCAATGCTTTCCGGCATTTGATTGCTCGGATCAGCTCTCCCACCATAATGGCTCTTCTTAATTCAATTTTGGAACGATCCTTAAGGGAACATTTGTCCGCAAAGCGTGCCAAAACCACAAGGACTTTTTGCGCAGATGGTTAGGATTAATTAGAAGAAACGAAATCGTTTTTTAGTCGCCTGGGCGGCAACGCAAGTGAAGTCTTCAAAAAATTTGACATCCGTAGACATCCAAATGGACCGGGCACCCGTTAGGATGAGTTCCCGACGGGTGCCCGGAAGATGGGGGAAGCACTCAGTGGTCGGCAGAAAGGGCGCGGCGTCGGTCTCGTTCTAAGAGAGATCGGATTTCCGATCGAGAGACACGGGAAGCCAAAGCCCAGGGATTGACTCGGGGAACGTTGATGGCATCCAGGTTTTCATTAGCGACCCTGATTAAATGGCGAATGTAGGGAGCATTGTGGGGACCAAAGCATCGGTCTCGGAGAACGAAATAGTAGTTATGCCGGGCTCTTTTGACCTGAATGGGAACTTGGGCTTGATCGGGTGGTGTTTTGCCTTCCTGAGCGAGCAGAGCGGTGTAGTCCCAGAGGGCGTTGTCGCCAAAGGTCGCTTGGGCCCACTGCTCCATCCTGCGTCGGAGGGCGTAGAGGGCGGTTTCCACTTCGGCTTTGACCGTTGCCGTGCGCGCCGCCGCATCAGCAGGGGTGTGACAGGGGGTGCAACTGATATCGTAACTGGCGGTCATCGTGTGGCGGGACCGGGGCATATGGCAGGTGGAGCATTGACCAGGGATCTGAGCGTGAGCGGTGTTGCGAATGACGGGTCCGGTGCCTTCCACGCCACCGATGCCCATCAGCATATTGAATTGGTTGCTGTCGTGCATATTGGGTCGCGCGGTTGCTCTGGTTAAAGTGGCATCGGACGGGTCGGCACCTCTGCCGTTGTGGCACTGACCGCAGATGTGATTGAAGTTGGTGTGCTCGGTGACGGGGCTCCCTGGGTCAATGGCGGAAAGATCCGTGTTGAAAACGAGGTGGCGCAGTTGCACTTCCTTTCCGTCATCGCTGAGGTTGCCGGTGTTTCGGTGCGGGTCGTGACAGGTGGCGCAGGTGGCGGCGTGAGGGGCGGCATCTAAGGTTTGATTGGCCAGTTCCACGATCCGCTCGGTGCTTAGCGTGGCGAGATTGACCCCCCGTTCGCCGACCTGGATGCGGAAGAGACCGCTATGGCATTGCAGGCAGGTGCGCCCGTAGACGGCGGGGTTGGTGATGGCTAACTCGGATGGTGTGCGGATGATTTGATCGTGCTTAGATGCCAGCCAATCTTGATAGATAGGACCGTGGCACTGCCCGCAAACGACGGAAGAGACAATCTTGGGAAAGGTCAAGATGTTTTGCCCTGAGGGGTTTTCTCGGTGCCGGCTTCCCGGACCGTGGCATTGCTCGCAGCCCACACCCTTCTCGGCGTGTTTGGTCCGCCGCCACGCTACGTAAACAGGCTCCGGTTGCCCCTGGCGCCCGCCGTGACAGTCAGCGCAGGCTTCCGAGCCGATGAAAGTGGCGCCTCGTTGACCCTCTGGCAGCAGGCTCTCAAATTCTGCCGTCAGACCCGGGACGCCTGGGGTCGGTGCGGCAACCCGTAACGGTCCGGCACCCCCGCCGCAGCCGTATAGGGCGATGATCCATCCCACTAACAAGGCTGCGGCAAGGACGATGAGACCTTTGCCGAAGATTTTTTTCATCGCTATCGCCTCCTCGTTGGCTTTCCCTTCCTGTTCATCAACATTAAAACTGGGCACTGCCCGTCAGCAGCACCAGGCTGGTATCGTAATTCATCACTCCCGCAATTCGGTCCCGATACCGCCAGGGGGCAATAATCAGGGAGACCCGATAGCCGGCAGGGAAACGATAAGTCAACGACGCGGTCACGAAACTCCCAGAAGTGTTCAGATTGCGCAGGAGAAGGGGGTTGTCATTGGCTGTCGCAAAGTCGCTAATGCCCAGGCTTAGGGAAGTCTTTCGGTCTATGGACCATTGAAGCCCAACGGAAGTCAGGCGGCTGTTGCTCAGAAAACTGTCCAGAGTCGGAAACTCTGCCATCTCACTCCGCGCTGTCCAGTTTTCGTAAGCATATTCGCCAAAGAGGGACGCTTTCGGGCTCAGTTGGTATTGGACACCAAAAGCCAGGGTTCTTGCCCGCATCTGCAAAAGGCGGGCATCGTTGTCGTATTGGTCAAGAGCCCAGGAAAAGTAACCGCTCAGCAGGGGCGATCCGCCTTCCAGCCGCGCCTGGAAACTTCTTCTGCCGTCGTAGAACAGGGGTCGCGGATCCCGAGCCGTCATCACCGGAAAATGGGACAGGTGCTGAGCACTGCCCCGTAGGGTCAATCGGAAGTCCCTCCCCAGCCGACCCGAGAGGCGCCCTTCCCAGGTTCGCCATCGGGGCACGTCCACAAAAGACCGATCGCCCCGAATCCGTTCGGCTTCTCTTTGAGTTGCCCTGAGAAGAAGGTTCCATCCGTAGAGATGGTGCCGGACCGAGGCGGAAAGGAACCGTCTCTCTCTAACAGAAGCGTTGGCGATGAATGGAAGGTCTATAGAGTCCCGACGGAGCAAAACGCTAAAGTCGGTGTCCGACCCGATGATCCAGTCTCCGAAGAGCGCCAAACTGGTGACATCGTTATCGGGTCTTCCCCGCTGCGTGATGGCGAAACGAGCCAAGGACGCCTCCACGCCCAGGTTCTGCCCGCCTTCCAAAAGATAAGCAATCCGCCAGCCTCGGACCGTCACATTGGGTCGCACCACGGTCCGGTCACTATAGTGACGATGCTGGTAGGCGAGCGTCAGTTGCCCCGGTCCTGCTTTTCCTTCCGCGCCGATGTCCCAGTATCGGGTCCATTGGTTCAAAGAGTCCTTCGGCGGTTCAAAGAAATGGTCCTCCAGGTCCATTGAGTAGGAGTAGGAAAGGGCGAAATCAGGGCTGATCAGGTAACGGACAGATGCTCTTCGGGTAACTCTCTGGCTCAGTGGGATGAGCACTGGCGTCGGGGAGAAGAAGCGGTTCCTCTGGACGGTCAGCCGTCCCGTCAGCCGTCCGTAAAGAAAGGTTGCCCCGCCGCCATAGGAAAAATCGTGTTCTGCTGCCCCGAGAGCCCATAAGTTGCCGGTCTGCCCGCCATCGGGAGGGAAGAGAATCGTTGATAGACCTAAGTAAAGGTTTTGAGGGGGCGAGGCATAGTTGCGGAACTTCTTATCGCTCCCAGAAAGTCCCCAAGACGACCAACCGAAAGAGAGGTCAGAAAAGGGTTGGGGTGAGGGAACTGTTTCCGGTGGCGGGCTTTTGGGGCGCGCACCGCTGAAGGAGAGAAGGCAAAGGCTGAAAACGATCGCGAGAAGGCTTGTCCTCAAGCGTTGCATCAGCCGTCTCCTCATTTCCACCGCCACCTTCTCCTACTGCGAGGTTTCAGGGCGTCCTCAAAAACCGATCGGTATTGGATCCGTGAACGGCGATGTGACAGCCCGATTGCCAGCAGGTCTGCCCTGGGAAGTGACTGTTTCCTTTGTCCGTGTGGCACTGATTGCACAGCCCACGGGAAGAAGATTTGAGGAGTGCAGGATGTGGTGAACCGTGGGGCTGATGGCAATCGGTGCACCCGTCGCCCGACCAGCCGGCGACGGGATCGTGTTCAAAGACGAAGGGACCTATCGTTTGGGCGTGGCAGGTGACACAGGTGCCTTTGAAAGGATTGGTTTTTCTGCGGGCTTGTCGGCTGGGATGGACATCGTGGCAGTCGGTGCAGTTGGTCCTGCCTTCCAAAACAGGATGATGGAAGGGCAGTCGGAACTGGGCGACCTGCCGCTGATGGCACTGACCGCACAGATTCACCTCTGTATCTTTCAAAAGGGCAACATCGTCTTTCTTATTGGTCGTCCAGGGAGCCTGTCCGGGGAGCAGGGACGGATGATTCCTTTCCTTTTGAGGGTTCCGGTGAATTTGATGGCAGGAAGTGCAGGAGACGCCGGCACGGGCGTGTTCGGTCCGATGCCATTGAGAAAGGCGCATCGTATCGGCGTGGCACCGGAGGCAGGCGAGGGCGACTTGTCGCTCAGTGGCTTTGGTGAAAATGATGACTTTGGTAGGATCCTCCACGTCTTCCAAGTGAATTTCCCCCGGACCGTGGCAGCCCTCGCAGCCTCTTTTGTCTAAAGGTGCCTTTGGGTCCCTCATCGGGAGGGCGTGGGGGGATGCCTCATAGGAAGCAAAATACGGCTTGTGGCAGCGGGCGCATTCCTTTTCTCCGACATAATCCTCTGGCTTTGCCCGAGCAAAGAGATTGAGGGGAAAGGGGGGCTCTTTTTTCTGCTGGTCCTTGGACACGACAGCGGCGCCGGCGAACACAATTAACAGAATGGTCCCCGACCATCTCCACCACGCCATCGGCATCCCCCTCCCTCCCTTAGGGCGCGCTCAGTTCTTTTGCCTCTAGCCGACCGGAATCTTACCTTCCCATAGGACCGTCGCTTTATCGTCCGGCAATTCCCGAAGATACTTGTGAAGGATGCGGACCGTTGCTTCGCCTTTCTTGCCCTGAAGGTTGACCTTGATGGTCCTCGTTTCATGGGGTTTGAGGCGGGTGTCCTGCCCACCCCGATCCCGATCGTCTGCAAAGAGAGTTTGGTGAGTCAGAACTGTCTGTCCCCCGTCTTGAACCTTCACGTCCACGAGGGCGATGACAAAGGGAGCACCGGTCGGGAAGTTATGACCGACCTTCTTGCTCACGAGGGTCACCATCAAAATGTTGCCCTCAACCTTCAAGTCGACGTCAATGCCTTCTTGAAACATTTTCGGTTCGGCACCGCGAAAGTCGTGAGCGTGGGCTGATCGGACGGGAGTGGGACCGGAGGCGGAGATGGCGATGGGTCTCTTCTCTTCCGGCATATGGCAGGTAACGCAGGCTTTCGGGTCCGATGCCCATTGGCTCGCCTTCAGTTCGTCCACAGTCCCGAACTTAGCGTGACAGGTCCCGCACATTTCAACGGAACCGAATTTCTCGTTTTTGACGACAGGGTGGTCTTCGGTTTGAGTGCCGAGGGTTCCGTGGTGGGCACCGTCGGCGTCTTCGTGGCAGGCGACGCAGTCTATGCCGTGCTCTCTATCGTCCGCACGAAGGACGGGGTCCTTGCCCCATCCCGTCACCAGGATCTTCTCGGGTGCGTGGCAGGAAAGACAGTCCTTTTGAGTTCTGTTATTAGTGGACTGAGCAAAAGTCTCGCTGACCCAGGCTTTGGCGTGGCGGGACTCCGCCCACTGAGCCGCTTCCGTCCGGTGGCAGACCTGACAGCGCCCCCGAAGCCTGGGAAGTTTCTTCGTCGTCTCCTGCCCTGAGGAGAAGACCGTCACCAGCGCCACCAGGACAGCAGTGACGCTAACTCCCGAGATCCTCAAGGCAATGTCCATCCGTTTCATCTCAGCCCGCCTTTCACTTTCATCTTAGAGTTTTAATTCGCAGATTAAGTTATTGTCGTTACCCCTTGATGCTGTCAGGTTTTTTACGGTAATGTTCAGTAATTTCCTGAAGATCTTTCTCTTTCACTTAGGGGCAGGGATGAGAGATTGGGGCAACCCATCATCCTTTGAGTTCTTTGTCAATTTCCGACTCGGCTTCCCAAAGTTGCCTTTGGAACTCGGTCCAGGCTTTCCTTGCTTCCCGAGCCGCTCGCCCCAAGGTTCGGGCAATTTCGGGTAACTTTTGAGGACCAAACAAGAGAAGACTCAGCAGGAGGATGACTGCTATTTCCGGAGCACCGATGCCGAACATTCTCTGATCAGCCTTCCTGACCCGCCTCAATCAACTCTGTCAGACATTTTACGACGCCGTCAACAGCCTTGCCAAAGAGAATCTCTCCTTTTTCTGGGTTGGCAAGACTTGGCTCGTGATCCTCCTGATCAGCGACAGCCTTGACACGAACATTCTCTGGGAAGGCGTAAAGGGCGATTGCCGTCTCAAACTCCTGAGCGTGACCGGGGTAGCGACCACTTTCCAGAACCTGTAGGGCAAAATCCTTGGGAATCAGGTCCCAGTAACTGTAGAAGACGACCTGACTGGACGGATGTTCTCTTTGAAAGTAGAGATTCCACTGATCCAAGACGCCCTGAACGGGTCGGACATTTCCGGCGTGTCCGTTAAGGATCACGACTTTTTTGATGCCGTGCCGGATGAGGGACTCCACGGCGTCAAACAGGACCGCCAGCCAACTCCCCGGCTTTGCCGTCAGGGTCCCAGGGGCGAACATATGATGCTCACTGATGCCGATCGACATCGGTGTCGCTACAAGGACGCTCGGATACAGTCTCTCAGCGGCGGCAACCGCAACTGCTGTGGCACTGGCAATATCGTGCTCTAGAGCCAGATGTTCTAAGTGCTGTTCAATGCTCCCCGTCGGGATGATGGCTGCCTTGATTTCCCCTGTCTCTAAGGCTTGCCGAACCTCTCTTCGGGTCAGTTTGCTCAGCAGGACTGGTCGTCTATGGGAAGGGTCCATTTGTCTTCTTGCTCTCCTTTCCAATGCCCCATCACAACGGCCAGCGGCTCACCACGGGACCTCTCTGCACTTTCTCATAAAGTCCCTCAAAATGAGCGGACCCGTCGTCTTCCAGTTCCTCAAGCCGAACGCCCCGATGGCTGACGGGCTGATTTCCGGCATAGAAGTCCTGATGGTAGGCATCGGGCGACCCATAGCAGACCGCCCGACCCGAATCCCAGACCACCACATAGACCTTTCTTTTTGTCTCCCTCTTAAGGGGTAGTTCCACTCGGTAGCGCTCCAGGGCTTCCTCGTCCAGCGTAACGCCCAGACCCGGTCCTTCGGGGACTTTCCCGTAGCCCTCTTCTATGGTCAAGGGTTCCGTCAACAAATCGTCGCTGTAAATATTCAGACACGTGATCGCTGGCCATTGAGCGTGGGTGAGGACGGCACCTAAGTGAAAGGTCCAGGCAGTGGTCAGTCCCGTTCCGACCAGTTGAAGGAAGAAAGGCTTATTGAATTCCGCACAGACGATTCCCTGTCTAAGGACGCTGGCGGCACCGCCTGAGACAACGAAACCGTCACAGACCTGCTCCTTCAAGGCTGTGATGATGGGTGGCGATCCGTAGTGGTGAGCGATCGGTTTTTCAATGTGGCGGCGGATCTGCTTGTTGCCCTCTACATCCCACTGGTGGATCGGGGTCTCAAACATCGCTACCTTGCTGAAGTCCTCCAGTTCGTCAAGGATGGGAAGGGCATTGGAAGAATTAAGCAAAAAAGCATTAAAGTCCAGATCCAGTCGGAAATGAGGGGGTGTGACCTCGCTGATGGCTTTGACCTGCTCAAAGATGTCATACCAAGGTCGCGCCTTCAACTTGAAGGCAGTATAACCAGAGGCGACCGCTTGGGCAGCCTCTTTCGCCCAATCCTCCGGGGGCATATCAATCGCCCACCAGGCGATGGGACAACCGTCACGAACTTTCTGACCCATCAAGGCATAGATCGGTGCCCCCACTGCTTTTCCCGCCAGATCCCACAAAGCCATCTGCAGTCCTGCCCCGAGACTGTCGTCATAGAGAAGGTCAAAAGGGTTGGCGCCAATCACCCGTTGGATTGCCTCTTCCGTGACCCGACCCCAAGTGTAAAAGGGGATCGTCTCCCCGACGCCTGTCAACCCGTTATCGGACGAGACGATACAGACTTCTGAAACCGACCAGTCCCTCAAGTGCCGGGACATAAACGGGGCACAATGCTCGGAAAAGGGGATGTCCACCGTCACTCGTTCCACTTTGACGACTTTCAACTCTCTCATCCTTTCCCTCTTAGTTGACAGGGAATTTTAGTGCCCAATAGGGGTGCAGTTCTGGTGACGATGCTGTTCGTTAACAGGGTTACAGTCTGATCTCTATCCAGATGACAATGGCAATCGCCAGCATCGTTGACAGGAGGAGGAAAGCCCTCCAGATCGGGGGAAGGATCGTGAGAAGGAAAACATAAACGGTTAGAAGGCAGAAACTGACGACAAAGGCGATCGCCCCCTTCTTCCAGGCTTTAGGATCCCGAGCGGCTTCCACAATCCAGACCCAGAAGGGAGCGGAGAGTTCAAAGCCGCAGTGGGGACAAGTCAGAACGGTCCTCGGGACAGGATTCTTGCAGTCGGGGCAGAACCGCCCTTTTCCTTGAGATTCTTCCAGTTTTCTTTTCGCCCGGCTCAGTTTCGCTTTTTCTGTTGAGTCGGTCGGGACTAATTCCACAGCCTTCTCGTAGCAGGCGACGGCATCTTGATATTGCCCTTTCTCCAGGTAAAGATCGCCCAGTGCCGACCAAGCAGCGGCATTCTTAGGGTCTCGTTCTAATGTTTTTCGGTATCGTGCGGCATCTTCTTCCCATTGCTGGCTCATCCATTTCTTTTCCGCCCGTGACCGGCTCAAGGTCCAGAGCGCCACTAAGGCGCCACCCGCCAGAAGGAGGACAAAAACAAGGGGTCTATCCCACAGGAAAACCACACCGACTAAAAGAACCGCCACGAAGAGGAGACCAATGGCAGCTTCTTCCCCTGAAAAAGAACCGTCAATGATTCGACTGATGACGCCGATACCGACGAAGCCAACGGTCAACAGCAATGCCGAAAGGCGCACCGCCTGGGCAATGGCTTCTGCATAAAACTCCATCGGTCTCGCTGCCTCCGATCCTTTTGGCGTATTGTTCTGTTGCAGGAGACCTAAGGACTTTCCTCAAGGATTCCCCGCCGAACGAACTCAAGGAACTGGGGTGGGGCAACGACCTGGGGTGGGAGCGCATTGCGGGTCAAAGGGAGCCTCTCTATCAATTCTCCGGTCCTCAGATAGCAGGCTTGCGCTCCAGCTTCCCAGGCGATGCACAGACCCGCTGCAATGTCCCAAACCCGATTATCCGTCACCACACCCCCGATTAAAGCCCCTTTTGCCACGAAAGTGTAGCAGGAGACTGCCGTTCCCAGACTGCGAACCTTGCACCTCAAAGTGACCTTCATTCTCTTGACGGCAAGGGTGCTTAACCCCAGAAGGTCATCTCTTCGGATTTCGCCGTCTTTCCGAACCTGGATGGGCTGCCCGTTGAGCCAAGCGCCCCGATGGCGCTCGGCCGCATACATTTCCTCAAAGCAAGGGTAGTAAACGCAGCCCATTGACGGGATGCCGTCTGTTATGAGACCGACACAGACCGCCCATATGGGAACTCCGGCAACAAAATTGGCGGTCCCGTCAATTGGGTCCACCGCCCAGGCGACTGATTGATGGACCTCATCTTCCAACTCTTCCCCCAAAACGGGTATGCCCGGCCAGTGTTGTTCCAGACCCGCCCTTAGAAACTCCTCAACCGCCCGATCCCCTGCCGTCACAAAGGATCGGTCTGCCTTTTCGTCAGGCGTCACTTGTCCATAGTAGCGAAGTGCCTTCGCTCCCGCTTCCCGAACCAGACGAGTCAACGCTTCCAGGTCGGTCATATCTTCAATCACCTAAAGGTGCTTTTTTGCTCCATCGGTGCCGCCTGAAGCCGGCAAGACCCTGTCGTCATTGCCTCTCCCCCAGCGGTCCGTCCCCTGATTTCCCCCTTGATTATGGTGGCAAAAGCCACCCACCCATCTTCACCCGCCGCGGTTGCTAACTTTGTGCCACTATGGTGAAGGATCCGATGGGCTTGGAGGAGAGAGGCATACCTTTTGATGCAGTCTTTTATGTGATGATGAAGTAGATGAAGAGATGAAGTAAGAGAGTGAGGGGAAAGATGAGAGTCGGCTTTGCTTCTCGGGACATCACCCCTGAGGTGGGGGCGCCTATTCCGGGTGGTTTTTTCCGCCTCACCTCCACAGGAGTGCACGATCCTCTTTTGACCACTGCAGCGGTTTTTGAGGATGGCGAAAGAACGGTTGCTTTGGTTGCCGTTGATGGTCTCTTTGCTCCGACGGACCTAATGTCCCTTGCCCGTCAGGAAATAGAAAGAAGGTTTGGCATCAGCGCAGAGGCGGTCCTTATCGGAGCTAGTCACACTCACTCGGGTGGTCCCATTGCCAACGGTTTTGAAAGCACGGAAGACAGGGCTTATAGGGAGCGGGTTGCCCTGGCGATCGCTGATGCGGTCGGAGAAGCCCGAGAGAAATCAAGAGACTGCTGGATCGGGGTGGGTTCTGGGTTAGCGGAAGGTTTTGCCTTTAATCGTCGGTTCATTATGAGGGACGGATCCCACGCCACTCATCCGGGGAAAGGGAACCCCAACATCGTTGCCCCTGCCGGTCCGGTGGATCCTTCCCTACCCGTCCTTGCTGTTAAGGGGACGGACGGGTCGTTTCTGGGTGCCATCGTCGGTTTTGCCTGTCACTGCACAACGATGGGGGGCACTCTGTTTAGCGCCGACTATCCGTTTTACCTGCGCCAAGCCCTAAGCAGGGTCTTCGGATCGTCCTTTCACACTCTTTTCTTTGCCGGTGCCAGCGGTGATGTGACTCAGGTGGACAACCGGTCCAACCGCCCTTTGGAGTTCGGCGAAGAGTGGTCCTTTCGGATAGGGACTGGTCTGGCAGGAGAAGCCGTTAACGTCATCGCCAAGATGGAGTTCGTCACGGATGGGTCGGTTCACTATCAGAGGCAGTTCCTCCGTCTGCCCTTAAGACCTGTCCCTGAGTCAATGAAACAGGAGGCGGAGAACCTTTTGTCCCAAAACGGTCCCCCTTCGGTGGAAAGGGTTTATGCTAGAGAGATCCTTCTTTTGGCAGAACAGTTTCAAAAGTCCCCGACCGTTGAAGCCGAGGTGGTAGCGCTGTCAATTGGCAGGGCTGCTTTTGTGTCCATTCCGGGCGAACTCTTTTGCGCTTACGGTTTGCGGATTAAGAAAGGGTCCCCCTTCCCCGTCACCTTTGTGGTGACTTGCGCCAACGGTAGCGTCGGCTACCTTCCAACGCCCGAGGCGTTTATCGGTGGGGGCTACGAAGTGCGGTTGGCAAGGACTTCCCAACTGATGCCGCAAGCCTCAGAGATGATCGTTGCCACCGCTCAATCCCTTCTCACCTCCCTTCCCCGACCCACGATCAACCCTTCGCCTCCCGTTCGTTCCCCCGCCTGGGATGTGGGAGCGTCCCCTCCCGAAAAAACGGGGCTGGTCTATCGTTCCGGCTCTTTTGAGCCGATCCGGTAAAGTTTCTCTTCGCCGACTTGAAAAACGATCTCTCCATACCGCTCCAGAGCCGTCGGTCCACCGCACAAGAGTCGTTCCCAAAAAGTGTCTAAAGCAAAAGCGATGTGGTGGCGACGGAAGAAAGCCATTGCTTCGTCCACCGGGAACTCTCCTCTGAGAATCCTCGTCGCTTCCCTCAACTTGGGAACGAAATCCAGTGTTTCCGCCCAGTGACCGACGAAGACCGGCTTCCCCGTTAAGACCGGCACATAGTTGCCGATCATCGGGTTGCACAGGACCGCCCCCCTGTCCGGCTCTTGTTCCAACCTTTTGAGAAGGGTCAACTGGTCCCGATGCAAAAAGTAAGGCGGCATCATCCGCCGCTCGGGTATTAGGTTGTTGTGAACCAACCAGTAGCCGTTGAGACCGAGAAAGGCAAGGTGGGACGGGGCGCTGAGCAGGATGATGAGCATCAGCCCGATGGGGCGGGTCAGTGAGGGGATTCGGTTGCTCCACCGCTCCAACCCTTTGGTTGCCAAAAAGCAGAGGGGAATCTGAAACCCCTCCATCATCTTTCTTTGAAAACTGACGGGAAGGTAAATGCACACAAGGATGCCCACTGCCCAGAAAAAGGGGACCGCGGTTCGTAGGTCACCAGCCCGGATTGATGAGATGAGAGTCGGAAGGGACAACAGTGCTATGACGCCGGGAATGCCAAAGGTGCCGGCAACGATCAAAGGCGACGGGGTTAGTGTTTCGGTTGCGGCTTTTCTTGCAAAGGCGGGGTCTTGGGAAAAGATAAAGGCTTGAAGGACCAGGACCGCCACGGCAGGAGCAACGGTCAAAAGGAAAAATAGCCAGTTTCTTCTCTCTCGTCCTTTTGAATTAAGGGTCACCGTGAGATGGAAGAGCAGAAGAGCCAGTAAGGCGGGCGGTGCTGCATAGGGATGAAGATGGGCTAATAAGGCACCACAAGCAGCAGCACCAGCAACGAAGGGCAACGGATTTGCTGGTGACAAAGAAGCAAACGAGAGCCCCAGAAAACCCAAAGAAAGAGTGATTCCGATGAGGGCTAAGGGGGCGACGGTCATTGAAAGGAGACTGAACGCCTCTGGAGTCGTCAGATGGGGGCTGACGTCGGTGAAATAGAAACTGCCCTGCCTCCCCGTCAGGACATCGCGGACGATGGGAATCCAGCCGAAACCCGAGGAAAAAAGGGACAAAGCAAAAAAAGTCCGGCGAGACTGCTCCGAGGTTAAGAAAAGCGCGGAAAACCAAGACAATGTGAACAGAAAGGCGAGGGCGGCAATGGTGCGGAACAACTGATAGGAAAGATGAAGGGATATTCCTGTCCAGCGAGAGAAAAGACCCAGAGAGTAGGCAAACAGGTTGAAGAAAAGCCCAGGATGGGGATCGGTCGTGTAAAGGTCACGAAAGAAAAAAGACCCTTCATAAGCCTGCCGTGCCCACATCAGGTGCACATTTTGATCGTCGGGATTGTAGATCAGCCAAAAGTAGACCATCTGGGGCGGACAAATGAAAACAGCGAACACATACAAAATCCACGAGAACCCAAGGGCAATGAATGAACAGGTCCAGAAGAAACCTTTCGTCATTTCTTCAATGCCTTGATGGTAGTGCAGAGGAAGGGAATAGGGACACGGCTTTGAAGGGGATGGTTATCCGACTCTGCGGCGCACGGGGCGGGTTACTCAAGGGGAGAGTCCTTTAAAACTTCCCTTGCCTTTTCCACATCCCTTGTCATTTGGGCAATTAGTTCTTCAACCGTTTCAAATTTTTTGTCGGGTCTAAGGAAGTGAGTTAAGAAGAGGGTGACAGTGTCACCAGGAGCAAAGTTACCAAAAAAGCCCAGTAGGTAGGCTTCCACGACGGGCTTGTGACCACCGAAAGTGGGCTGAAGGCCCACGTAAGCGGCTGCCTGCCAACTTTGCTGGCGAGACTTTAGCCATCCCGCATAAACCCCGTGGGGAGGCAGAAGTTTGTTTTGAGGGCTTTGGATGTTGACAGTCGGGAAACCCATTTGAGAACCCCGCCCCGCCCCTTTGGTCACCGGACCGCCGATCAGATAGAAACCGCCCAGAGAGGAGAAGGCTTTTTCCCATTCACCCGACTGGAGCCAGCGGCGGATCAGGCTGCTGGAGACGGGACCCTGAGAACCTATCACGGGTGCCACAGTGACCAGTTGGAAGCCCAGCGCCTCCCCTGCTTCTTTCAACCGCTGCACCGTTCCCGCCCGTTGGTGACCCAGAGCAAAGTCAGGACCGACAACCAAAACTCGGGTCCTCAATCGGGCTACCAAGATGTCCTGGCAAAAGTCCCAATAACTGGTCTTGGACAGTTCCTCGGTAAAGTCCAGGACCAGAACTTCCGGAACGCCTAAAGCCTCTAGCAAGATCAGTTTCTCCTCCAAAGTTGTCACCAGAGGTGGCGAAGGCGGAGAAAGGATGGCTGCCGGATGGACGGAAAAGGTGACGACTAAGGGAATGAGTTGCGCTTTTTTCCCTTCCTCAAGGAGTCGGGCAATCAGGGACCGGTGCCCGATATGGAGACCGTCAAAGACGCCGATGGTGACCGCTCGGGGCACCGGCGGTGCTTCCTCTACCCCTCGGTAGACTTTCAACCTGTTAATCCGTCCTTTCTTCCAAAAATGGCAAAATCAACAAACCAGAATGGACCCGTCACCTCAAAGAGGTGAGGAGACAATGGCTCATCGGATCAAAGTATGGGTTGACCAGACCAAATGTATCGGGTCCGCCCTCTGCGTGGATACGGCGCCGGATGTTTTCGCTCTGGACGAATCGGGAAGGGCTTGTGTTGTGGATCCCGAGGGGGACAGTGAGGCGACGATTTGGGAGGCTGCCGAAGGCTGTCCCGTCAGTGCCATCATCATAGAAGACATAGAAACATTAGAACAGTTGTATCCGTGAAACGGCGATCCGGTATGGATGACGTCACTGACCGAAGACTTCCCCCAAAAGAGCGGCTGAAGGAGATTCAATATCTGGTCCAGACGAAACCCCGCCATCCCTACCGTTTCCTCTGGCGAGCATTGACCTGGGCGGGAGTCGCCTGCCGAAGGAACCTGATCGCTTTGAAATTGAGAAGGGACGAGGAACTGCGCCAGCGACTGATCAAAGGGATCGTCAGTGAACAGTTTCCCAGGGGTTCCTTCAGGAGTTCCATCGGTTGGACAGGGCTTCGGCTGTATCAATTGGCAGAATTGGGCTGCCCCAAAGATCATCCGGCGATCCGGTCCGCTTTGGAGTGGCTCTTTCACCGGCAAGACATTGACGGAAGTTTAATGGAAAACCCCAGGGTGCCCACGGCTTATCCGACCTTGTGGGGTGAAGAGGTCCGTTTTCCGCCCGTCTCTCTCGGTGTGACCGCCTTCTGCCTCTGTGGCATTCTCCGCTATGATACCGATTCGTGGTGGGTTAAGAGAGCCGTCCACTGGGTCGCTCAGACGGTCTTGGAACAGAGGAAAATCTGCTGCCGATCCTGCGCTGTTCACGCCCTTCACTGCCTGCAACGGAGCCGTTCGGACTCCCCTTTGGTGGTCAGCGCCAGTGAAAGGATCCTCCACTGGCTTGGGGAGCATCAGGCGGAGAAGGGGGACTGGTTCGCTTCCCTCGACGCCACTTACGGGGTTGTCTTTGCCTTCGGCGTGCGCCCTACACCGGAATCGTATCGTCAAATCCATCGTGCCCTTCCCCTTTTAGCCGCCAGCCAGTATGAAGACGGGGGCTGGGGTCGGTCCCACCGGACGGAGAAAACCTATCTCATCACCCGCGCCTTAGTCATCCACGAACTTTTGGAATCCTTTATGGACCTGACGGACAAATGCCCTTGGCTGGTTAGAAGCCTGGATCAAATGGACGATACCCTCCCCACCTTAGACGAAGCCATCGGCGTGTGATCCGTCTTGATCCCCTTCATCAATCGTCTTGACCCTTCGCACTTTTGGCAAACGGAAGGTTAGCAGGGTGCTACGCCAGTGCGGTCAACGACTTCATTGCGTGGGGGCTTTCCCCCGAATGTGATCGTGCAAATCCTTGAGAAGGGACGATAAGTCCACACCGTGATGGCGGCAGGCTTGCTCAAGGGTCACGACTCTTGCCATCGTTTTTCTGAGAACAGGGTTCGCCAGCGGTGTGAAGCCGTATCGGAGAAAGACATTTAGGCTTTCCGGATAGCGATCCAGAATCTCCCCAACTCGGCTGGTGGGTGTTATTTCCGACGCGGAGCCTTCGGCAACGGACGATGGGATCAGCCGACGCCCTTGAGCAATCGTGTGCCAAAGGTCGTCCGCCCATAACACTAACCCCGCCCATTGGACAAAGCCGGAAGCCGCCGATAACACACCCGCCATTGTCGTCATCGCCGGTAAATCCATCAGAACCTGCCCTACTATCCGACCTAGGTTGCCCAGATTTAACAAGAGAAAACTGGTCCATAACGGATTGGACGATCTGATGTCAACTCCCGACAGGATCGGCGTCACCTTGCTGGAGACGCCGACGATCATCAGAAGGATGAAACCGGCTGTGAGGGTGTGGCGATAGGCAGCCCAGTAGTTGTGAGAGAATGACTGACCCGTAGCGAAACCGTAAAGGGGAGTGAACAGACCCATCACCAGTCCGAAGATGCCCCATAGAAAGGCGGCACGGATGAACTTGAGAGACCGGTCCGTTTCTTGTGGACGACCCAAAAGACCAATTTGGCGAACGTGTCCGATTAGGAGGATTAACCAGGTCAGCAGCCCAAACCAGTAAAGGACCAAGAGAGCGGGATTCCTAGTGGGAATGTAAAGGGGAAAAGCCGGAACCATCAAGAGGAGAGCACCATTGGAGGCGATCAACAACACCTTGGACCACTTAGGGGAAGGAACTTTCAAACCATAAGCATAGGGAAGGAACCGAAGACTGATTCCGAGGATCAATTGACCGGCGAACCCCAACACCTGAATGTCCCGGAAGGGGGCATTCCACGAACCGACTCTGTGAACGAAGGTGGGCGAGTCCGTGACGGTGCCCCAGTAGAGAAAAAGGACGATGTTTCCGACTGAAGAAAGAGCCAACCAGAAAAGGGATGAGAGGATCAGGAGATCGTATGATCCTCTTTTTGAAGAGATTCGCAGAGTGGTAATGATGATGAAAAGGAAGATTGACACTGCCGCTAATTGAAGGACGGTCCCGATGCTGCCGATCACGAGCGCTGGTAACGATGGGGAGACGCCTTCAGTTTGAAAGATGGGCGGGGGCACGAAAAAGTGGCTGGACAACTGTAAAAGGATGCCGATGAGAAGGAGGGGCCAAGTCAGGAAGGCAAGGCGAGGGTAAGGGAGGCGAGTCTGCTGGAAGCGGGGCAGCGCCTGGTAAGCAAACCCCATCGCCATCAAGACAACAAACCCGCCCAGGAGCGATTGACCGTGAGCCAATAGCCAGCCGTAGGGAACTCCAAACTGCATCCCGCCCGTGATCCCCATTAAGGCAAGGGACACCGCCCCCCAAAAGGCGCCAAACGCAACTGCCAAAAGGGATGCAGTTAGGAAAAACGGTTGGTAGATGGTGTCCTCTGGCTGAAAGGACAAATAAGAGACTTGACCCGTCTCACCAGCAGAATAGCGCGCAGCCTGATTGAGTTCCTCAAGGAGCCGGTCAAGGTCCACCTGATGGACCCGGGCAAACCAAGCGACCGACTCCTTCGGACCTTCTGGTCCTCCGCAACCCTGCAGACCATAGCGATCCAAAACGATGCGGGTGGACGGATATTTGCGGACCATCTCCTGTATGTCCCAGTCGGGACCAATAAAAGGACCCTTCTCCGCACCCTTCACCTCTTGCATATCTTTCATACTCCCCCAATCCTTCGTCTACAGGAACGAATCGGTAACCGGAAGGGTTTGTCAGGTTTTTTCCTAAACTTTTGTGACGATCGTGATCAGTAGAAATGAACTGGGAGAGGGGGGTAACAAAGAAAAGAGGCGCCGCCGGGATTCGAACCCGGGTATCGGGATTTGCAATCCCGCACCTGTGCCTCTCGGTTACGGCGCCCCTTTAAGATGACTCCCAACACCCTGCCAGAACCAATTTTAACAGATTTGCGGGCTGCCCCGTTTAGGGAGGAAAAGGGGCACCGGCACCATCGTCAGCGGAAAGCGCCTCAGCAAGAAAGATAAGTGCCTGAGTTCTTAAGAGAGGATCGGTGATGCCAAAAGCCAGTCCTCTTGCCTGTTCAAAATAGTTTTCCGCCTCCGTCAGTCTTCCTGACTCGGCAAGGGCGCTGGCGAGGGCGCTGAGTGCGGCACAGGTAGCAAGAGGGTCCTGACTGTTGCGAACATACTGAATTGCCTCGTTGAGCAATTGAGCAGCCAGGGACCATTTGCCGGCCTTCCTGAGTCCAGCGCTAACGAAGGCAAAGGAAGCAGCCTGCCAGCCAGGATCGGCAATTCTTTGGGACACACTTAACGCCTGGTCTGCCCAGCCCCTCTCCGCTAGGCGACCGGCTAATTGGGCGAGTGCCATTGATCGTTGCCCCTCTTCTGCAATGAGATGTGCTGTCTCCAGCGCTCGGGACAATCGTAAGCCCTGGTTTCGACTCCTATTGACCCCTGCCAGAGCCTCCGCATTAATCAAGGGATGGGCAATCTGGCGGGCAATCTCTTGACCGACATCCCAGCGACCCGACTGGCTTAGTCCCCGAGCCAGACCAGAGAGGGCAACGGACTTGAAAAAGGGATCGTCCACCTCTTTGAGGAGGTCAGAAGCCCGATCCGTCAACCCCCACCGGCACAGGACATTAGCGATCTCGGTCAGAACAACCGACCGCAATTGGGAGTCCGTGACCGAGCGAGCCAATTGGATGGCGTGACCCAATAGACCCTGAGCCTCTCGTTCCCTCTCGATCACAAAGTAAGCATCGGCAAGATGAACCAGACCCTTTGATCTGATGAAAGGCGTTTTGATGACCGACAGCCAAGACTGGGCTTGACGGAAGGCTTCCTCAACCAGTGCCACTTCATTAAAGCGGTGAAGCCTTCTTCCGACCTCACAAAGAGCAACGAGAGAAGCCAAAGCGACTTGGTCCTGCTGCCAAAGAGCATTGCTCTTCCTTTCATCATCGGACGGGCGCGAAAGAGCGGGAACAGACAGGGGTGTGCGGGGAAGGGAGGGCGTTACGGAACTGGTTGGTCGGGAAAAAGTTTTGGTGCCGACCCTTTCGGAAGGCGGGGCGACCGTTGGAGTAGCGGCAGAGACCGATAAATGGGAACGAGCGGGCTGTTGTCCCCCTGACCCACTGACGAGCCGAACACTTCCTTGCCCCGTCTCATTCTGTTGCCCTTCTGCCGGCGCCGCCGTTGCCGGAGGGGAACCAGTTTCGGACCGTTGTCCAATAAGCTCTCTTGACCCCTGACCGTTAGGCGGACGCGTCAACGCCCGAAGAGCAAAAATGGAAACCATCAGGACAAGAATAATGAAGGCTCCCCAGGCAATTTTGCTGACTTCCTGATCATTTCTCTGGCTCACCCGCTCCCTCACCTCTTAACAGAGATGAGTCCTGCTCCCTTGCTAAGCCCGATTATGCCATACTTGAGGCAGGTGCTGGGAAGAGGCACGGGAAAACGGAAAAGCGATGGGAAGGGCAATCCCTGATGGAAGGTCATTGTCCCTAAGGCAAAATCAATATGGGGTCGGGCGATGGACATCATTGACCGGATCATTGACCAGTTAGGGTCCGAGGACGAAGTCGTCAGGGTCCAGGCGGGGGAAGCCCTGCTGATGATGGGGTCCGCAGCCGTTCGCCCTCTGATCCAGGCGTTGGAAAATCGGAACCAAAAAGGGCGCCACTTGATTGCCGCCACCTTGGGCTATCTGGGGGATATGAGGGCGGTAGAACCTTTGATTCGGGCACTGCGCGATCGTGATCCCGTCGTCCGCTACCACAGCGCCTTGGCTTTGGGCAAACTGAGGGACAAAAGGGCGATCCAGCCGTTGATTTACAGCCTCTTTGATGAAACGCCCCCTTTAGGACCTGACCCGCTGACCGGTGAGGTGCTGACGGTCCGAGGGGCAGCAGCACTGGCTCTGGGTGATCTCCAAGCCACAGAAGCCGTTGAGCCCCTCAAGGTTGTCCTGAGAAGCGATTTGCGAAGCCTTCGGCTGGCTGTCGCTCAGTCTCTTGCGCGCATTCCCTGTCAAGAGGCGGTTTCGGTCTTGGTTGAGCATCTGAAAACGGAAAAAGATCCCGAGATCAAAAGGTTGATCGTCCGATTGCTGAAAAAATCCCCTTTCTTTCCCGCAGGAGCGGATCTAAAACAGATCATCGTTCAGTCTGCCGATCCCGAGATTCAGGATGCCTTAACAGAAGAAGGATCCACGGAATCGGAGCCCGCTACTCTTCTGGAGCTGCAACCAGAGACCTTGGTTGGCAGTCACCCCAGAGAGATGCCGCATCCGCTCCGAAAGCACAAAGTCCCCTTGGCTATAGCTGTCGCAGTCGCCATTGGATACTCTCTCTACCAATGGCGCCCCCTTATCCTCGTCATCTCGGCTTTAATTGTCTGGGGTGCGCTGATGATCTGGAGCATCGTCAGACACCGCAGAAGAAGACAAAAAAACATCAGCAAACCAGAACCCGAGAGAACCTCTTCCCCTGTGTAAGCATTTTCTTGTTGAGGTGAGCGTTTGTGAGAAAGGTCGTTGCCATCTTCATCGGCCTGAGTCTCCTACTTCTACCGGGACAGGCGCAGATCATCCTTTTGAGTCGCGATGCGGAAATCAGCATAGGCAGAGAAGTTGCGAAAGAGATTGAGAAAGAGTATGGCGTTTTAGACGATCCCAAACTGACCGAACGAATTGAACGGATTGGCAAGAGCCTGGTCAAGGTCTGCGACCGTCCCAATATGCCCTATTCCTTTAAGGTGCTGAAGGAAGATAAGGAACTGAACGCTTTTGCCGCACCGGGCGGCTTCATCTACATCACCGACGCTCTCGTCAAAGTCCTTGAGTCCGACGATGAAATCGCTTTCGTCTTAGGTCACGAAATCGGTCATATCAGCGGGGACCATATTCGCAAGCGGCTCAGCCAAATGCTTCTGGGTTCCACCTTGCTGGACATCCTGACCGGACGATCCAGCCAGTCGGTTCAGTTGGGCAGTCAGGTGGCTTTTCTTCTTTACGAAAGGGGCTATAGCAGGAACCACGAAAGGGATGCCGATACCCGAGCCATTACTTATATGCAACGGGCGGGTTATAACCCGATCGCTGCGTTAACGGCATTGAAAAAGTTAGGGGACCAGCGGCATCGGGGTCTGGTCAAGTGGTTTGCCACTCACCCGTCACCCCCCGAGCGAGTAGAACGGCTGGCAAAAAGGCTGAATGTGGATCCCGTTACCTTCCAGCCGTTGC
>JANXBO010000102.1 GCA_025057575.1 Candidatus Caldisaccharidevorator malaysiensis | reverse complement strand
CGCCGCCGTCCACGCCGACAGCCACCAGCCGCGCCTCGGGCATCACCGCCCGCATCGCTTGGGCAAACAGGATCGCTTTCAGCGCATAGCGCGTGGCGTCCAGATGCCCCAGCTGCCATGGTCCGTACATCTCGTTGCCGATGCCCCAGTAGCGCACGCGGTAGCCCTTCCGCTTGCAATAGCGCATCCAGTCGGCAGCTTCATGCTCATAGCCCTCGCCTGCGTTCGTGCAGATGTAGGGTTCCGCCCCTACCAAGCGGCAGAACTGCATGAACTCGTCTGTGCCAAAGTCATTCCACTCCCAGGCGTTCCAGGCGCGATCCCAGCGAGGTGGTCGGCGATCGGGGTCGCCGATGCCGTCGCGCCAATCGTAGCCCGAAACGAAATTGCCCCCCGGCCAGCGCACAATCGGTGGGTTGAGCGCACGGATCGCCTCGATTACTTCGCGGCGCATTCCAAAGAGGTGATCCGCAGGCATCAGCGAAACTGCGCCGATCCAAAGCTTGC
>JANXBO010000101.1 GCA_025057575.1 Candidatus Caldisaccharidevorator malaysiensis | reverse complement strand
GTCCCAATCGGACCATAGTGGGATTGAAACGAATCAATACAGAGAGATGGAGCGGAGGATTCTGGAGCGTCCCAATCGGACCATAGTGGGATTGAAACCGATCGTGGAGGTGGCGGGCTTAAATGCTTTGGGTAGTCCCAATCGGACCATAGTGGGATTGAAACCAATGTCTGGTGGTCCCTAAAGGTTTTCGGTAGAAATGTCCCAATCGGACCATAGTGGGATTGAAACTGAAGGTGCGGTAGTAAACTTTGAAATTGCAAAGAAGTCCCAATCGGACCATAGTGGGATTGAAACCCATTTTCGCCACGATCGTTCAGAAATTGTTACTTCGGTCCCAATCGGACCATAGTGGGATTGAAACTTGACTGAGTGACTGAGTGACTGCGCTAATTGTCCCGTCCCAATCGGACCATAGTGGGATTGAAACTGGAAATGGCGCGGGCGATCGCAGGCGTCTTGGAGGGGTCCCAATCGGACCATAGTGGGATTGAAACGAAGTGAAGAAGCACATACGCAAGGGGCACTTTGCGGTCCCAATCGGACCATAGTGGGATTGAAACTGCGGGCTATTGCCATCATCTCGGTCGCATTTT
>JANXBO010000100.1 GCA_025057575.1 Candidatus Caldisaccharidevorator malaysiensis | reverse complement strand
TTCAATCCCTCTATGGTCCGATTGGGACCCGCTTTTACCCTTTTCGTTTATTAAACTATTATTTGTTTCAATCCCACTATGGTCCGATTGGGACGGAAGTAGGGCTGCGTGTAGAGACTGATCCTGACCGTTTCAATCCCACTATGGTCCGATTGGGACGTCCAGTTGCTCGGCTATCTGACGCATCTGTAACTGTTTCAATCCCACTATGGTCCGATTGGGACGGGTAGTGGTGGGCTGAACTCGCTGAAAGATGGGCTCGTTTCAATCCCACTATGGTCCGATTGGGACGGGAGGCTCTGGAACGGATTAGAGCGTTCCAGCCTCGTTTCAATCCCACTATGGTCCGATTGGGACGATAACAATAAACGCCCAGTCCGCAGCAAAGGTTTCACGTTTCAATCCCACTATGGTCCGATTGGGACAACTGTGTCTGCCTTTTTCATTCTCTATTCAGTATTGTTTCAATCCCACTATGGTCCGATTGGGACAGTAAACCCTTGTCCCGCCTGCATTTTTCCGCACTAGTTTCAATCCCACTATGGTCCGATTGGGACTCGCTGTCGTAAATCAGCAGTCATCCAGTCAACCACGTTTCAATCCCACTATGGTCC